>NZ_JBNBPL010000010.1:0-171813 GCF_059412425.1 Pantoea sp. CFCC18177 | reverse complement strand
GCTGCGGATAACCCTGAGGGGGCAGCAGAGGCGTCAGAGCTTCAGGCAATGTGCCCTTTTTGACAACCCGCACTGAAGCTGATGAGCTGGCTGGGGTCGCATCGGGGCAGGCATTCCGCAGCGCTGAACGGCGTGAGTATGCCAGGAGAGCCCGCAGGACGCGGGCGAAAGGTGGCGCTGGAACATGGATGTTCCATCGGCACCGGTCCGTAAGGCAGACGAATGAAGTGGAGGTACCGCGTAGCGGCGTTAGGACCGCCTGCCCCGATGCGACCCCAGACGGCGTTATCGTCAGTCGCTTAACTGACGAGACTTACGCCATTTATGGCGACCTGTTTAATAACGGCGCCAAATTAAATCGGGCACTCACGCACAATCGGTTGCTCGGCAATCTCTTCCTGCAACACGTTCAACATGCTGTTGGCAATCTCACGTTCGCCCATCACCACGCGATTGGCTCCGCGTTCAATGATGTAATTCACTTCATCGTCATAATGCGCGCGCGCAATGATCTCGATATCCGGGCGTTTCTCGCGGGCGGCGGTAACGATCTCACCCGCTTCATAGCCATTCGGGATGGTCAGCAGCAGCCAGCGGGCGCAATCGAGTCGGGCTAATTCCATGGTATCAACACGTGCCGCATTGCCCAGCACCGCTTTGATACCTTGCTCGCGCAGCGCTTCGACGCGTGGCCGAGAGTTTTCCACCACCACTAACGGCACATCCGCTTCCAGTAATTTCTGCCCCAGCAAGCTTCCCACGCGTCCGTAACCGACGATCACCGCATGGTTGCAGATATCCACCGGAATCTGCTTCTCATCTTCAATGGCCTCTTCCAGCGTCTGCTCTTCGATGGTTTCAGTCTTCTCGAGATAACGTTCCAGCAGGGTGAACAGAATCGGGTTCAGCATAATGGAGAGAATCGCGGCAGCCAGTACCAGATTGCGGCCCTCATCACTCAGCATGCCGAGCGAAATCCCCAGACCTGCCAGGATAAAGGCGAACTCACCAATCTGCGCCAGGCTCACGGAAATGGTCATAGCAGTGCGGCGTGAGTGGCCGAGCAGGGTGACCAGCAGCCAGGCGGCGATGGATTTACCCAGCACGATGATTGCCAGCGCACCCAGCACGGCGAGTGGCTGTTCGATCAAAATCATCGGGTCAAACAGCATGCCGACGGAGACAAAGAACAGCACTGCGAACGCATCGCGCAACGGCAGTGTGTCGTGGGCGGCGCGATGGCTGAGTTCGGATTCATTCAGCACCATACCGGCAAAGAAGGCGCCGAGCGCAAAGGAGACATCGAAGAATTCCACTGCGCCAAAGGCGATGCCCAATGCCAGCGCCAGCACCGACAAGGTAAAGAGTTCACGCGAGCCGGTTGCGGCACTTTTGGCCAGAATCCACGGCACCACGCGGCGGCCAACTACCATCATCAGCACCATAAAGGCGACGACTTTGCCGATGGTCAGCATCAAATCCCACAGTAGCAGCGTCGGGCTGGCGTTCCCTTCCTCCAGCATGCCGGCAATCGCGGGCAGCAGCACCAGCGTCAGCACCATCACTAAATCTTCGACAATCAGCCAGCCGATGGCGATTTGTCCGCGCTGGCTGTCAATCAGTTGGCGCTCTTCCAACGCACGCAGTAACACCACGGTACTGGCGGTCGAGAGGCACAGACCAAATACTAAACCGGTCATCCACGACCAGCCCATGGCCCAGGAAAGCCCCATCCCCAGCAGCGTGGCGACCGCAATCTGCGCGACAGCACCGGGAATGGCGATCGACTTTACCGACATTAAATCTTTCAGGGAAAAGTGCAGACCAACGCCAAACATCAGCAGAATGACGCCCAATTCGGCTAATTCAGGGGCAAGATTGGTATCGGCGACAAAACCTGGCGTGAAAGGACCGGCGAGCACGCCAGCCAGTAAATAGCCCACCAGCGGAGAAATACGCAGACGATTCGCCAGCATACCAAGGAGAAAGGCGAGGACCAGGCCCCCGACAATGGTGGTGATCAACGGTGTGGTGTGATGCATGCCTGTCTCCTTGTATGCAAATGTATCCGCTTGTAACAACCTAGTGTAATGCACAATCCTCCACCGCGTTTAAACATTTGAGCGGTGAAAAGCGAAAAAATTGAAAAAATGAGAAGAAAACGCAGCTGAAGCAGCATTTTCCTCAGTTATCTCAAGCTATCGGCAGGATTTACGCAGAGTAGAGGGGGGCGATGGAAAAAAATTGCCCCCAAAAAGCGGTTCAGGCGTGGCGGTTATCAGGCAGGAAAGCGGTCAAAAGGCCAATCAAAGGCAGCCAGGCACAGATTTGATATACCCATTCGATGCTGGTGTGGTCAGCCACCACGCCAAGAACGGCGGCACCCAGGCCGCCCATTCCAAAGGCAAACCCAAAAAACAGCCCTGAAACCATGCCGATACGTCCTGGCATCAACTCTTGCGCGTAGACCAGGATGGCGGAAAACGCCGATGCCAGAATCAAGCCAATGATGACGCTTAATACGCTGGTCCACATCAAGTTGGCGTGCGGCAGCAGCAACGTAAAGGGCGCGACACCCAGAATCGAACACCAAATCACGTATTTACGCCCAATTTTATCGCCAATCGGCCCGCCAATAATGGTGCCGGCCGCCACTGCACCGAGAAAGGCAAACAGGTGGAATTGGGACGCTTGCACTGAAAGTCCAAATTTCTGCATTAAATAGAAGGTGTAATAGCTGCTCAGGCTGGTGAGATAGAAGTATTTGGAGAAAATCAGCAGCAGCAGGATGCTAATGGCAAAAGCGACTTTCTTACGCGGCAGTACATTGACCGGTGCAGCGGCGGGTTTCGCCTTGCTGGCACGATGCTGGTGGCTGTACCAGCGGCTCACCTGCAACAACACAATAATGCCGAGCAGTGCCACCAGCACAAACCAGCCCAGATGGCCTTTGCCGTAAGGCGCGACGATCATCGCCGCCAGCAGTGGCCCTAATGCGCTTCCAAAATTACCGCCCACCTGGAACAGCGACTGCGCCAGTCCGTGACGTCCACCAGAGGCCATACGCGCCACGCGAGAAGATTCCGGGTGAAATACGGAGGAACCGCTGCCCACCAGCGCGGCCGCCAGCAGCACCTGCGGATAAGTCGAGGAGAAGGTCAATAACACCAGTCCACACAGGGTAAAACCCATGCCGACTGGCAGCGACCAGGGCTTAGGATATTTATCCGTGTAGTAGCCAATTAGCGGTTGCAGTAATGACGCGGTGACCTGGAAAGTCAGCGTGATCAGACCAATCTGCACGAAGTTAAGGCTAAAATCCTTTTGCAGCATTGGGTAGATCGCCAGCAGCAGCGATTGCAGCATATCGTTAAGCAGATGCGCGAGGCTGATGGCACCTAAAATGCCAAAAGCAGTGCGTCCCGGCGCACGCGCTGGGGTTGCGATTTCACTTGCCATAAAAAATCCTGAGAGTGCGTTTATCGTTATCAGTTTGTTAATACCTGAGTGACTCTATAAGCCTTTGGTCTTGAGTTAAAGTGCCATCTGTGCGACACAGATGAGTGATAAAGCACATTAAGTCCACGGCTAAGTGGAAAAAACGCAGAATAAGGAGATCGGCTTTGTTGTCATTACCGCGGAAAGGGCGCTGGTTAGCGCTGATCGTGCTGTTACTGCCGATGCTGGCGCAGGCCTGGCAAACGGATCGGACTTATCGTTTTAGTATTCTGCACACCAACGATCATCATGGTCGCTACTGGCCGAATGCGCAGGGCGAATACGGTCTGGCCGCGCAGAAAACGCTGATGGATAAACAGCGTTATGATGTGCAGGCGCGGGGCGGCGGCGCATTGATCCTTTCTGCCGGGGATGTGAACACCGGAGTACCGGAGTCCGATTTATTGAACGCAGAACCCGATATCCGTGGCATGAACCTGATTGGTTACGATGCCATGGCGCTGGGTAATCATGAATTCGACAAGCCGCTCAGCGTGCTGCAAATGCAGCAGAAGTGGGCGAAATTCCCGTTTCTCTCCGCCAATATCTATCAAAAAGGCACCGATCAGCGCCTGTTTAAGCCGTGGGCGATCTTTAACCGCATGGGTTTGAAAATTGCGGTGATTGGCCTGACCACCACCGACACCCTAAAAATCTCCAACCCGGAAAATATTGCTGAGATCGATATTCGCGATCCGGTGAAAGAGACAGAAAAAGCGGTAGCGGAATTGCGCGCAAGCGAGAAACCCGATGTCATCGTGGCCTTAACCCACATGGGGCATTACGACGACGGCCAGCATGGTAGCAATGCGCCGGGCGATGTGGAGTTAGCGCGCAGCCTGCCGCCGGGCACCATCAATATGATCATTGGCGGTCACTCGCAAGATGCGGTATGCATGGAAAAAGAGAATGTCAGCGTCAAAGATTATCAGCCGGGCCAGCCCTGCCAGCCCGATCGGCAAAATGGCGTTTGGATCATGCAGGCGAAAGAGTGGGGCAAATATGTCGGACGTGGCGACTTCACTTTCCGTAACGGTGAGCTGACGCTGGACAGTTATCAGCTGATCCCGGTGAATCTTAAGCATGAGGTGAAAAACCTCGATGGCAGCGTTTCCTGGCTCACCTGGCAGGAAGAGATCCCGCCTAACAGCGCCATGATGAAACTGCTGACGCCGTATCAACTGCGTGCCGCGAAGAAACTGGATGTCAGCGTGGGCAGTAGCGATGGGGTATTTGTCGGTGAGCGCGATAAGGTACGCTTTGAACAAACCAATCTCGGTCAGCTGATTCTGCGTGCGCAGATGGCCGCGACCCAAGCGGATTTTGCGGTGATGAGCGGCGGCGGTATTCGCACCTCATTAGCGGAAGGCAAATTAAGCTGGCGCGATCTGTTACAGGTACAGCCGTTTGGGAATCAGGTGGTTTCTGTCACCTTAACCGGCAACGAGCTGCTGAGTTATCTCGCTACCGTGGCGAATATCAAACCCAACTCCGGCGGCTTTGCACAGTTCAGCAACATCAGTCTGGTGGCGGATGGGAAAGCGGTCAGCGATGTGAAGATCAATGGCGAACCGCTGCAAAAGGACAAAACCTATCGCATGGCCACCAACAGTTTTAACGCCAGCGGCGGCGATGGATATCCGCAGATTGATAGCCATGCTGGTTTTAACAATACCGGGCAGCGTGATGCGGACGTGCTGCGTGATTACGTCAGCCAGCACTCACCGCTTAAAGTGGCTGATTATGTACCCGCGGGGATCACGCATCTGACGGAAGCGCAGGTGCAAGAGCGAGATAAAGCGCAGGAGAAGCCGAGGAAGCGCAGTTATCCGCAGGCCATCCTGGCGTGGATCTGGCCGCGCATGGCGCATAATTAATTTAGGTTAGCGGCTGGGTCTGTAGCGGCGCAATTTTTGCGCGATAAATCGCGCCGCTACGATTATTGAACACTGATTTTTTATGCCTGGCAGGACTTTTGCCCAACCCAGCGCTGGCGCAGCTTATCCCACATCCAGTTATACGCCATGGTATAAGGCAGGAAGAACAGAAAGAACGCCACTTCCAGCACGAAGGCTTCCAGCAGCGTAATATTCAGCATCCAGGCCGCAATCGGCAGGCCAATCACGATGAAGCCCCCCTCGAAGCCCAGCGCGTGCAACGCACGCAGACCCAGACCGCGTTTGACGTGCGGCGGCCAGATGCGATCAAAACCGCTGTTATAGATCATGTTCCACAGCATAGCGACGGTCGATAACATAATCGCCAACGCGCCCATCTGAAACAGCGGTTTATCCATCACCCAGGCTGCCAGCGGTGCAACAGTTAAAATCGCCAGCACTTCAAATCCTGCGGCATGACAAAAACGTTCTTTCAGCGAACGGGTACGCATAAAAACCTCCTTTTTGGTTACGTCGCGCATTTTCTCACCCTGAAATGCTAAGATAAAATGATTACCTATCGATAAAAGCGATGGTTCACCATGAAATACTCCCCGGAATCCCTAGAGGCCTTTGTGCAGACGGTGGCCAGCGGATCCTTTTCGGCGGCGGCACGCGCACTGGCGAAAAGTCAGTCCACCATCAGCAGTGCGGTGGCGAATCTGGAAGATGACTTAGGTTTCACCCTGTTTGATCGCAGCGGGCGTCAGCCGGTGCTAACGGAACAGGGGCAACGTGCGCTGGCTCAGGTACAGCAGATTCTGGCGGCCAGCCAGCGGCTGGATGAACTGGCGGCGCGCCTGTCGCAAGGGGTGGAGCCGCGGCTGAGTCTGGCGATCTCAGATTTCTGGCAGGCGGATCATCATGAAAATCTGTTGAACCGTTTTGAATCACGTTATTCGGATATCGAATTTGAGTGCATGATCGCCGAGGATGCCGATGCGATCGACTTGTTGCAGGCGGGACGCGTTCATTTGGGCGTGGTGCGGGCGCAACCACAGCTCCCGCCGGATTTGGCGGTGGCACGTTTACAGGTTGGGGCGCAGATGGCGATCTATCTGCATCAGGGTCACGCACTGTCGCAGTTAAAGCAGGTCAGTGAAGCGCAACTGGGTGAGCTACGCCATCTGCGGCTGAATACCTGGGTGCAAAATCGTGAACCGCTGCCTGCCGGGCGCGTATGGTCAGCCCCCTCCTATTTACTGTTGCTGGAGATGGCAGAGCAGGGCTTCGGCTGGAGTGTTTTGCCGCGCTGGCTGGTGGAGCAGTTTGGTCATCAGGTATTGAAAGAGTTGCCGATACCTGGCTGGCCGCAGCGCATTGCGGTGGATGTCATCTGGTCGCGCCGCAATCCGCCCGGACCGGCCGGGCGATGGATGATCGATCAACTGTGCGCGCAGCAGCCCAGTTAGTCGCGACGTGCCACATCCGCTAGACTCGCATCCAGCAGCCGCGCCAGATCCTGTGCGGCCAGTTCAATATCCAGCCCGCGCTTGCCACCGGAGATAAAGATGGTGGCAAATTCGCTCGCCTGATGATCGATCACCGTCGGTAGACGTTTTTTCTGCCCTAAAGGACTGATGCCACCCACCAGATAACCGGTTACGCGCTGTGCCAGCTGTGGATCGGCCATATCGGCTTTTTTCGCTCCCAGCGCTTTCGCCACTTTTTTGAGATCGAGCTGGGAAGAAACCGGAGTCACGGCCACCGCCAGCGCTTTAGCATCACCGTTGAGCGCCACCAACAGGGTCTTAAACACCTGTCGCGCATCCAGATTGAGCTTGCGAACCGCTTCGTCGCCGAAGTTGGTTTCATGGCTGTCATGGTCGTAAGGATGCAGCGTAAATGCGACCTTTTGTTTTTCCAGCAGTTTTACAGCAGGTGTCATATTCGTTCCTTGCGACAAAAATTCTTAATTCAGATTGGACGAAAATTACTGGCGAAATTCTGAACTTTGCGCGAGAATTGGCCCGCGCCAGTAACCCTGGTGATAACCAAAATCATAAACAAATTCCTCTTTGACGGGCCAATAGCGATATTGGCCTTCTTTTTTTGTTGATGTATCACTCCAAACAATCCCATATCGCGCATTTGGCCGCGTGCCCATCCAAAGATTGCGCAATAAATTGCGCCGCTACGATTTCAATAGTCCCGCACATTCCTGGTAGGGGAGGCCTTCAGGCCGCCCATGGACTTGCCGCTACGATTTCAATAATCCCGGCAGATTATCCTCGCCATACAGATGCAGTGCTCCCACGGCCACCACATAACGGCCTTTTGGCAGCGCCAGCAGCAATTCACGCCAGTGCTGATTGCGATGACGCATCAGGGTGTCATTAAGGTCGCTGCTAAAAGTGGTCGGTAGCGCCACCGGTTGCTGACTGGGCGGAGCATCCAACCACCAACTGATCATGGTTTGCAGCAAGCGCGCATTGGTATGCCAGTGTTCCAGCGTATCCAGCAGCAGCGGCAAGCCATCCTGCGGCAACGATTTCAACAACGCGATCTGCGTTTCCGGGCCTTCCAGTTCGATAATGCGCTTATTGGCCGCTTTCGCCGCCATTAACAGCTGATAATCGATGCCATATTGTGGCCGCAATCCAAGGCGCTGCGCCTGCTGAGCTTGCAGCATCAAGGCGATTTGCCAAAAGGGTAGGGTGTCAAACATACCCATCGACAGCGAAAGCTCATCACACAGGGCATCCAGCCGTTGCAGGACGTCTGCATCAAGGCGCAGGGCCAGCGGGGGATGCATATCGTCATTGGTGAAGGGCGATGCCCCCTGGGTGATATCCGCTTCCACAATCAGCGCATCGGCTTTGTTAAGCTGCCGCAATAACCCCTCGGGCAGCGGCTGCATATCGCGCGTACCCATGTGAATGCTGCCAGCCAGATGCAGGCGGCGGTCACCTAATTGCATATCCATCGCCGGCCAGCTGTAACGCGCCGGGAAAAGGGTAGCGGCCAGTTGCTGAAGGCTTTGCCACAGACTGCGTCTCATGCCCTGTCCTTTTAGAGTCAAAAATCCATGCTAGCGATTTCACTCGCTGAAAAACAGGGCAGAGAGGGCGATTACCGTTGTGAAGGTTTAAACCGCAACAAACGGTTAGCGTTGCTTACCACCGTAATCGACGACAGCGCCATGGCCGCACCTGCAACAATCGGGCTGAGCAACATCCCGGTAAAGGGATACAGCACCCCAGCGGCAATCGGAATACCGAAACTGTTGTAAATAAACGCCCCCAGCAGATTCTGACGCATATTCCGCAGCGTGGCGCTCGATATCGCCAGCGCGTCGGCCACGCAGTGCAGATCATTGCGCATCAACGTCATAGCGGCGGTCTCAACGGCCACATCACTGCCGCCGCCCATGGCGATACCCACATCGGCTTGTGCCAAAGCGGGCGCATCATTGATGCCATCGCCAACCATCACCACTTTGCGCCCTTGCTGCTGCAGCTGGCTAATCGCCTGCGCTTTACCTTCGGGCAATACGCCGGCAATCACTTCATCAATTCCGGCTTCTGCGGCAATCGCCTGCGCAGTTTTCGGGTGATCGCCGGTCAGCATAATCAGCCGATACCCCAACTGATGCAGGCGCTGCAACGCGGCTTTGCTCTCTGGACGCAAACTGTCACGCAGGGCGATAAGACCCAGCAGTTGACGATTATCCGCCAGCAGCACCGGCGTGGCACCTTGCTGCGCGAAGCGTTCGATATCGGCTTGTGCGACCGAATAATCGATCTGCTGTTCGTCCAGCAGCGCCTGATTGCCGAGCCACAGTGTTCTGCCTGCGACTTTAGCGCTGATGCCTTTGCCGCGTATTGTACGAAATTGCTTTGAGGGCTCCGCGTTGATGTCTGGCGCTGCCGCCAGAATCGCTTTTGCCAGCGGGTGGCTTGACCCCTGCTCCAACTGCGCGGCGGCGCTTAGCAGTTGCTGACGATTCCAGTCGCCATACAACAGTACATCACTGACCTCTGGTGTGCCGCGCGTCAGAGTCCCGGTTTTATCAAACACGATGGTGTCGACTTCACTGGCACGCTGCAGCGCATCGGCGTCTCGCACCAACACGCCAAGTTCCGCAGCGCGACCGACGCCTGCAATCACCGACATCGGCGTGGCTAAGCCCAGGGCGCAGGGGCAGGCGATGATCAGCACCGTGGTGACGATCACCAGGGTGTAGGCGAGTTGTGGCTGCGGGCCGACCAGATACCACACCAGACCGCTCAACAGGGCGATGGCGACCACCACGGGCACAAACACCGCCGAAATGCGGTCCGCTAATCGGCCAATTTCCGGCTTGCTGCTTTGTGCCTGACGCACCAGATTTATGATGCGTGCAAGAGTGGTATGGCTGCCGGTGGCGCGCGCCACAAAGCGCAGCGTGCCATCTTGCACCAGCGTTCCAGCATAGACTTTATCACCCGGCTGTTTGGCTTGCGGCACGGCTTCACCCGTCAGCATCGCTTCATCAAACCAGGCTTCGCCGCTTTCGACTTCACCATCCACCGGCACGCGGTCGCCCGTTACCAGTTTCAACAGCATGCCGGGCTGGACTTCGCTTAACGGCAGTAAGGTTTCGCCCTGATCGCTAATGACGCGGGCTTGCGCGGGCGTCAGATCCAGCAGACGTTCCAAGGCTTTTGATGCCCGCTGGCGTGCGCGCTGCTCCAACGCATGTCCGAGGTTAATTAAACCAACAATCATTACGCTGGCTTCGAAATAGATATGTCGCGCCTGCATCGGGAAAAACTCGGGCCACAGCGCCACGCTCATGGAATAGAGCCAGGCCGCACCCGTGCCCAAGGCAACCAGAGTATCCATGGTCGCCGTGCCGTGACGCAAACTGCGCCAGGCGCTGCGATAAAAATGGCCACCGGCAATCACCATCACCAGCAGAGTGATGAGGCCGAGCGAGCGCCACAATGTTTGGTTGGCGTCGCTCAGCATCATGTTGTCGCCGAGCATGCCCCAGATCATCAGTGGCACACCAAACAGCAGTGCCAACGCGGCCTGCCAGCTAAAGCGGCGCATGGCTTGCTGCGCACTCACTTGCTGACGTTCACGCCGCGTTTGTTCATCATCGATCACTTCGGCAGAGTATCCCGCCGACATCACCGCGCTCATCAGCGCATCAGCGGGTGCCTCGCCCAGCACCAGCGCACTGCGCTCACCGAGGTTGACGCGAGCCTGACTGACACCGGGCACTTTTTGTAACGCCTGTTCCACCCGGCTGACGCAACTGGCACAGCTCATGCCGCCAATCAGCAGATGGTGGACAGGAAGGTTTTCAGCTGCCGGTTGGGTATGTGGCTCCGTTGCCAGTGCCTCCGGCGGCGGCGCTACGGCTGGCAACGGTTTAGGCTTTGGGCTGTCTACCGCTGTGGCGTGATAGCCAGCCTGTTCAACAGTTGCAATCAGATCGTCAGCGCTGGCCGCACCGATGACGCGCGCTTCCTGCTGGGTGACTTCGGCCTGTTCGACATCGTCGCGCTGTTCCAGCGCTTCTTTGACCCGTTTGACACAGTGGCCGCAAGACAAGCCGTCCAGTGCCAGTAATTGAGTATGTGACATAGGTAACCTCTTCATCTGTCAGTGATAAAATTACACCCTGCATATCTTCGGGTTGCAGGAAGGCAACAAGTGGATAAATCCTCAGGCGCTTACTTATGTAAGTGACTGAGATGCCGCCACGCGGCTAACGCACCTGTACCAAGAGTAGGCCCCATGAGGGGGCTTGAATTATGATGGAGATAAGCGTAAACCTTCCATTCAGGGGAAGGTCAAGAGGTGAAAAATGAACATCAGTGATGTAGCAAAAAAGACCGGGCTGAGCAGTAAAGCCATTCGATTTTATGAAGAGAAGGGCGTGGTGACGGCCCCGTTACGCAGTGACAACGGTTATCGCAGCTATGCGGCGCACCATATTGATGAACTCAATCTGCTACGCCAGGCGCGGCAGGTCGGGTTTACGCTGGAAGAGTGCCGCGAGCTGGTGACGCTGTTTAATAATCCTGCCCGCCACAGCGCGGATGTGAAAGCTCGCACCCTGAAGAAAGCCGAAGAAATCGCCGCGCACATCGAAGAACTGCACGCGATGCGCGCGCGGCTGCTGGAACTGGCGGAGGCGTGTCCCGGTGATGACAGTGCCGAGTGCCCGATTATCAATCATCTGGCAGGCTGCTGCCATCAGGCCGAGGGAAAACGTGGCTGAATCAGCAGCGTAATGCCCACCACACCGGTCACGATCACCGGCGTACCAGCGGGAAGATCTTCCTTGGCCTGCACGCGCCAGCTGCTGTCGCCAATGCGCACATGGCCTAAGCCATCTTTCAGGGCGTTATCCAGCGTCAACTGCATACCGATAAGTTGAGAACCGCGTTGATTAAGGGTATTCGGCTGTTGTGATACTTCCCGATAACGCATCCAGCGATACCAGAAAAACACGCACAGCAGCGTGAGGACGGCAAACAGCGCACCCTGGCTGGTCCACGAGAAGGGGTATAACCACTCGATCAGGCCGACCAACACCGCTGCCAGTCCGCTCCACAGCAGGTAACCGCTGGTGCCGAGCATCTCAGCCGCCAATAGCAGGCCGCCGAGGGTGAGCCAGAACCAGTGTGGATGGGCAATCAGTTCCATCAGGATCACGGTTTACGCTCCTGACGGCTCTCCTTCAGCAATTCACTAATACCACCAATCGAACCCAGCAGGCTGCTGGCATCCAGTGGCATCATCACCACTTTACTGTTGTGGGACTCGCCGATTTTTTGCAGGGCATCAGTATATTTTTGTGCCACAAAGTAGTTCACCGCCTGTATGTCTCCGGCGGCAATCGCTTCGGATACTACACGTGTGGCGTTGGCTTCCGCCTGCGCCTGACGTTCACGCGCTTCAGCCTGCAGGAAGGCTGAGGTTCGTTCACCTTCCGCTTTAAGAATTTGCGACTGCTTATCCCCTTCGGCACGCAGAATGGCCGCCTGACGCACGCCTTCTGCCGTCAGGATGTCAGCGCGTTTGGTACGTTCCGCCTTCATTTGCGCGTTCATCGCCGCAATCAACTCCTGCGGTGGTCGCACGTCGCGAATTTCGATACGGGTGATTTTGACGCCCCACGGGTTGGTGGCCTCATCCACAATATGCAGCAAGCGAGTATTAATGTTATCGCGCTGCGACAGCATCTCATCTAACTCCATACCACCCAGCACGGTACGGATGTTGGTCATGGTGAGATTGAGGATCGCCAGCTCAAGATTGCTGACTTCATAGGCGGCGCGCGCCGAGTCCACCACCTGAATAAAGCACACGGCATCAATGGTGACGTTGGCGTTGTCTTTAGAGATGATTTCTTGCGAAGGGATATCGAGGACTTGCTCCATCATGTTGATCTTACGACCAATGCGGTCCATGAAGGGCACCACTAAACTCAGACCGGGGGGAAGGGTTTTGGTGTAGCGACCAAAGCGCTCTACCGTCCACTGAAAACCTTGTGGCACAATTTTTACGCCTGCCCAGACTGTCACTAACGCGAGCACGATAATGACGGGAATCACAGTCAACATATAACCTCCTGGTTGTCAGATTTTCGGGCCGAGTCGCTTCGGCCCGTTTAACGCGCGGTACCGATCAGTACAGCAGCGAGTAAAGCTGGCGGCGGTAACGAGTCGCGAGGGCATCGCCAGTGCCGAGGGCTGCCAAAATCTCCTGGAACATCTTACGAACCTGACCTTCGCCCGCGCTGAGATCGCTTTTCAGGAAGCTGAACAGCAGATCCAACGCTTCTTCATTGCGGCCCACCTGGTGCAGCTGTAATGCAAGTTTAGCAGCCAACTCAGCATTCGCGGGCTCACTGGCCAGCTGTTCCTGCAGTTGTTGGATCTCCGGTGTATCAGCAGCTTGTTTCAGCAATTCAATTTGTGACACCAGGCTTTGATAGCGCGTGTCTTGATCCTGCAAAGGCACCACCGCCAGCACGGTTTCGGCCTCTTCACTGCGGTTGAGGGTGATAAGCACCTCTGCCAGCAGGAAACCGATTTCGCTGTTCTGGTTGCTAAGCTGCCAGGCATCTTTCAGCAGCGGCAGGGCATCTAAGGGTTTACCTTCGTCGAGCAGTTGCATCGCCTGCTGCGCTTTTAGCTCTTCCTCACGCGGCAGAACTTTCTGCAGCAGAGCGCGGATCGCCTCTTCCGGCTGCGGACCCTGGAAGCCATCAACCGGCTGGCCGTTCTGGAACAGGTACACGGTGGGAATGGAACGCAGACCAAACTGTGCTGCCACCCGCTGCTCTTTATCGCAATCCAGTGAGGCCAGAATGAACTGACCGGCATATTCCTGCGCCAGACGCTCCAGAACCGGCGTCAGTTCCTGGCAGTGTTGGCTGCGATCGGACCAGAAATAAAACAGCACCGGCAACTGCATGGATTGCTCCAGCGTCTGTTGCAGGTTGGATTCGTTGATGTCGATAATCAAAGCCTGTGACATGAATACGTCTCTTTGCAGAAAGTGTGTTGAGGATATGGGGGCAAGCAGCCCCGCTTCAAGTTTAAATCTGGCATGCCGCCTAGTTGCTGCGCAATATGCGATCCAACATCCAACCCGGCAGCAGGCGTTTCAGCACGCTCATCATCCACGCGACCAGGGTCACGGGATAGCGCAGGCGCGGATGGTTGCTCTCCAGTGCATGGCGCAGCTTCGGCAGAATGGCTTCCGGCGGCAGAGTAAAGCGCGCGGCAATGCCAGGGTTGCGTACCGGTTTATCCTGCTCGCCCTGATGCACATTGTCGGTGAAGCGCGTGGCAATCGGACCCGGTTCGATCAGGCTCACCCGCACGCCAGAATCGCGCACTTCCATACGCAGCGCATCGCTCCAGGCTTCCAAAGCCCATTTACTGGCGGCATAGGCACCACGCCCCGGCGTGGAAATCAGCCCCAGCACCGAACTGGTATTGATGATACGCCCATTTCCGCTGGCTTGCAGTGCGGGCAGCAGGCGCATCGTCAGTTGATGGGTGCCAAACAGATTGGTGGAGAACTGCTTCTCCAGCTGCGCGCGTGACACGCTGGTGAGCGGCCCGTACTGACCAAATCCGCCATTGTTAAACAGGCCGTACAGGCGGTGATCGCATAATGCCAGCACACGATCCGCCGCGGCATTCACGCTTTCCGCGTCATCAAGATCGAGCTGAATGCCAATAAAGCCCAGCGCTTCCATGTGTGCGACATCCTCAGGACGTCGGCAGGCGGCCATCACGCGATACCCGCGTGACAGCAGATCGTTCGCGGCCACTAAGCCAATGCCGCTGGAGCAGCCGGTGATAAGAATCGTTTTTTGCATTTCTTTACCTGTTATAAATCACACGCCTGCATTAATTCTGCTTTACTAGCGGAGCCAGTTCGTTCGCCATCAGATTGGCAATAAACGGCTGCGCATCCGGATTGGGGTGAATACCGTCCTGCTGCATCCACTCCGGCTTCAGATAGACCTGCTCCATAAAGAAGGGCACCAGAGGAATGTTGTACTGCTGTGCCAGGTGCGGATAGATCGCACTGAACGCCTCGGTATAGCGACGTCCATAATTAGCGGGTAGACGAATTTGCATCAGCAGCGGCTGTGCTTTGGCGGCTTTTACTTCGTCGATCACTTTGCTCAGATCCTGGGCGATGTTCTGGGGTGGGAAGCCGCGCAAACCGTCGTTACCGCCCAATTCGATTAACACCCAACGGGGTTGATGCTGTTTTAATAGGCCCGGCAAACGCGCCAGCCCTTGTCCGGCGGTATCTCCGCTGATGCTGGCGTTAATAATTCTGGGCTGCTGTTGCCAGGTTTTATCGAGCAGGCTGGGCCATGCTGCGGTAGCGGACATGCGATACCCGGCGCTCAGGCTGTCGCCCAGTACCAGCAAGGTATCGGCGGCGGCGATGCGAGACACCAGCAGAAGCAATAACAACAGGAAGGGATAATGCCAGCGGAAAACATTGTTGCAGTTCATCATCTTACTAAGTCCGTCGGTCAAGGAGAGCATCAGCTGACCATCCTTACCGGAGTTGAGCTGGTTGTCAAACCAGCCGAGACCATTGCGTTGATTGGTGAGTCGGGCTCGGGTAAGTCTACGCTGTTGGGCATTCTGGCGGGGCTGGATGATGGCAGCAGCGGCGAAGTGAACCTGCTGGGCCAGCCACTGCACAGCATGAATGAAGAGCAGCGTGCCGCGTTGCGTGCGCGTGAAGTGGGCTTTGTGTTTCAATCCTTTATGCTGGTGCCGACCCTCAATGCACTGGAAAACGTGCAGCTGCCCGCGCTGCTGCGTGGTGACAGCGACCGCGATAGCCGCAGCCAGGCGGTGGAACTGCTGACGCAGCTGGGGCTCAAGGATCGATTGCACCATCTGCCCGCGCAACTTTCGGGGGGCGAGCAGCAGCGTGTGGCGCTGGCTCGTGCCTTTAGCGGACGCCCCGGCCTGCTGTTTGCCGATGAACCCACCGGTAACCTCGATCGTAAAACCGGGGATCGCATTGCCGATCTCCTCTTCTCCCTCAACCGCGATTTCGCCACCACCTTGATTCTGGTGACGCACGATGAACAGCTGGCGGCGCGTTGCGATCGTCGGCTGCGATTGCGTGACGGCAAGCTGTGGGAGGAGTCATGATTTGGCGCTGGTTCTGGCGTGAATGGCGCTCACCATCATTACTGATTGTCTGGCTGGCGTTAACGCTGGCGGTGGCCTGTGTACTGGCGCTGGGTTCAATCAGCGATCGCATGGAGAAGGGACTTAGCCAGCAAAGCCGAGACTTTATGGCGGGAGACCGCACCTTACGCAGCAGTGCGCCCGCGCCAGAAGCCTGGCTAAATAAAGCGCGTGATGAGGGGCTCTCTGTGAGCCGCCAGCTCAGCTTTATGACCATGACCTTCGCCGAACAAACGCCGCAGCTGGCGGACATCAAAGCCGTTGATGACGCCTATCCGATGTTCGGCACCTTGCAGACCGATCCACCCGGCTTAAAACCTCAGGCGGGTACGGTATTAGTCGCGCCGCGTCTGCTGGCCTTACTCAATCTCAAAGTCGGTGACAACGTTGATGTCGGTGACACCACCTTGCGTATCGCCGGTGAGGTGATTCAGGAGCCAGATGGCGGCTTCAATCCCTTCCAGACCGCGCCGCGCCTGCTGATGAACCTGGCCGACGTGGAGAAAACCGGCGCGATCCAGCCCGGCAGCCGACTCAGCTGGCGCTACAAATTCTCGGGCGATCCGGCCCCGCTGGCGCGCTATGACAGCTGGATTCAGCCACAGTTAAAGGCCGGTGAACGCTGGATCAGCGTAGAAAACTCAGAGGATGCGCTCGGGCGTTCGATGCAGCGCGCACAGCAGTTCTTGCTGCTCTCGGCACTGCTGACCTTGATGCTGGCGATCGCTGCGGTGGCGGTGGCGATGAGCCACTACTGCCGAAGCCGTTACGATCTGGTGGCGGTGCTTAAAACCTTGGGTGCCACGCGACAGGCATTGCAGCGGCTGATCATCGGCCAGTGGCTGGCGGTGCTGTTACTGGCTGCTATAGCGGGCAGCGTGCTGGGGCAGGGGATTGAAATCATCCTGTTGGTGATGCTCAAACCGGTGCTGCCCGCTGCGCTGCCCGCCGCCAGCTTCTGGCCGTGGCTGTGGGCGATTGGCGCGATGTTTGTGATTTCGCTGCTGGTGGGATTGCGCCCTTATCGTTTGTTGATGGCAACGCAGCCATTGCGTGTGTTGCGTCGTGATGCGGTGGCAAACGTCTGGCCGCTGCGCATTTATCTGCCCGCCATGGCGCTGGTGGTGATTGCGCTGCTGGCGTTGCTGATGGGCGGCAGCAAAATGCTGTGGGCGCTGCTGGCCGGTGTGGTGATGCTGGCGCTGCTGCTGTCACTGCTCGGCTGGGGCACGCTGTTGCTGCTGCGTAAGCTGGTGGTGCGCAACCTCGCGATGCGGCTGGCCATCAACCGTCTGTTACGGCAACCCGTCATGACGCTAAGCCAGCTGTCGGCGTTTTCGCTGTCGTTTATGTTGCTGGCACTGCTGCTGGTGATGCGCGGCGACCTGCTGGATCGCTGGCAACAACAGTTGCCGCCCGATGCGCCAAACTACTTCCTGCTGAACATGACGCAGGAGCAGGTGCCACAGGTACGCGAATTCCTCGGCCAGCATCAGGTCAAAGCTGAAACCTTCTACCCGATTGTGCGGGCGCGTCTCACTGAGCTGAACGGCAAAGAAGCCGATCCGAAAATGGATAATGCCCTTAACCGTGAACTCAATCTGACGTGGCAGGTGGATCGCCCGGATCACAACCCGTTGCTTGCCGGTGCCTGGCCACCGAAAGCGGGGGAAGTGTCGATGGAGGGAGAGCTGGCGGATCGCCTGGGCCTGAAGCTGGGCGATACCCTGACCTTCAGTGGCGATACGCAGCAGTTCAGCGCCAAAATCACCAGCCTGCGTAAAGTCGACTGGGAAAGCCTGCGCCCGAATTTCTTCTTTATTTTCCCGCCAGGTGCGCTGGATCAACAGCCGCAAACCTGGCTCACCAGCTTCCGCATGGATAACAATCCGGTGTTACTGGCGCAGCTTAATCGCGCATTCCCAACGCTCAGTTTGTTGGATGTGGGTAGCATGCTGAAGCAGATCGGTCAGGTGCTGGCGCAGGTGAGCCAGGCGCTGGAGATCATGGTGGTGCTGGTCACCGCCTGTGGCGTGCTGCTGTTGCTGGCGCAGATTCAGGTCGGCATGCGCCAGCGCAGACAGGAGTTGGTGGTTTATCGCACGCTGGGCGCCAGCAAACGACTGCTGCGCGGCACGCTGTGGTGTGAGTTTGCCTTGCTCGGCGTGGTGTCGGGCGTGGCGGCGGCGTTGGGTGCCGAAGCGGCATTGTGGGGCTTGCAGCGCAAGATCTTTGATTTCCCTTGGGAGCCAGACTGGACGTTGTGGATCGCGTTGCCGATCTGCGGGGCGCTGCTGCTGTCAGTGTGCGGTGGCTGGTTGGGCGTGCGGCTGCTGAAGGGCAAGGCGCTGTTCAGAAGGTTTGAGGCGGCGTGATTGGTAGCTCGTCGCGTTTAATATCGAGCGTTCATGGCGGGCTAAGAATAGCTTCATGGTTCATAACGTAGCGGCGCAATTTATTGCGCATTTATCAGCGATAACGCCGCTTCAGGTTTGTGCGATAAATCGCACCGCTACAAAAAGTGCCTGCTGTTAGGGTGCTGCACAAAAACCAAAGGCCGCTTTCGCGGCCTTTTCACTTACAGCTTCTCAACCGCCCACGCAATCCCGCTGGCGTACTCTTCCGGCAGCAGCGGCACCAGCGCATTCAGCGCCGCCACAAGGCGCGGCTGATCGCTATCGGTCAGATTCAAGTGCCCAACCTTACGGCCCGGACGCACTTCTTTGTCGTACCAGTGCAGATGCACCAGCGGCTGTTGCAGCCAGGCGACATTCACATCGGTGCCAATCAGATTCACCATCACCGACGGCGCAAACACCACCGGTTTTGGCAGCGCTAAACCGAGCACCGCACGCAGATGCAGTTCAAACTGGCTGATAGACGCGCCGTTCTGCGTCCAGTGACCGCTGTTGTGCACGCGAGGTGCCAGTTCGTTGATTAGCAAACCTTCTGGCGTAACAAAACACTCCATCGCCATCACGCCGACGTAGTTCAGCTCATGCATGATCGCACCGAGCATCGCTTCAGCCTGCTGCTGCTGCGCCGCATCCGCCTGCGGGAAAGCTACGCTGGTGCGCAGAATGCCGTCCTGATGCAGGTTATGCGTCAGCGGATAGAACACCGTGGTGCCATCCTGACCACGCGCGCCAACCAGCGACACTTCACCGCTGAAGTTGATGCCCTGCTCAACGATGCATTCGCCATAGCACTCATCCGGCAGCGCGTCGGTTTCATTGGCGCGTAAACGCCACTGACCACGGCCGTCATAACCGCCGGTGCGACGTTTCACAATCGCCAGCTCACCCAGCGAGTTGAACACCTGCGGCCATTCGCTTTTATCAACCAGCAGCTGCCACGGCGCGGTTGCCAGGTTTAGCTGGTCGAGCAGCTGTTTTTGCGTCAGGCGATCGGCCAGACGCGGGAAAATATCGCGGTTCACAAAAGCAGGATGGCTCGCCAGTTCGCGCGTTAACGCGGTTTCCGGCCAGCGTTCGATCTCTGCGGTGATCACGCTTTGGGCGATAGGCAGCGCTGAAGGTTCAGCATCCAGACCCACCGGGTAGACAGCGATGCCCAGCGGTTCACCCGCCTGGCGCAACATACGGCCTAACTGACCGTTGCCGAGTACGCAAACCGGTTTCATGCATCCCCCCGCGGATCTGGGTTGTTCAGCACTTCATCGGTCTGTGTTTGACGCCAGGTCGCGAGACGCGCGGCCAGATCTTTGTCATGCACTGCCAGAATCTGTGCCGCCAGCAGGGCAGCGTTGGCGGCACCGGCTTTACCAATTGCCAGCGTACCCACAGGAATACCACGTGGCATCTGCACGATAGAGTAGAGGCTATCGACACCGCTCAGTGCGGCGCTCTGTACCGGCACGCCCAGCACCGGCACCAGGGTTTTGGCGGCGATCATGCCCGGCAAATGCGCTGCACCGCCCGCACCGGCGATGATCACATGGAAACCGTTATCTGCGGCAGTTTCGGCAAAGCTGAACAGCTTATCTGGCGTACGGTGAGCAGAGACCACTTCAACGTGGAACGGAACATCCAGGCTGTTAAGAATTTCCTCGGCGAACTGCATGGTCGCCCAGTCACTTTTGGAACCCATGACGATGGCGATACGAGCCGGGGTGGCGTTGGATGACATGTGGTCAACTCCTGTGAATAGTCGAACGAACCTGGCCGGGCGGGCAGGTAAAGAAGGGCACAGAGAATAGCATGAGATGGCAGCAAGGAAAACGGTTGCGTAGGGCGAAAACGGGCAATGATGCCCGAAATTAGAAGGGGAATTCGATCAGCTGCACGCCATCGGCATCGACCTGAATCATCGAACCGTTTTCATGCCAGGCACCGAGCACCACGCGCTGCGCGCTTTCACCTTGCACGGATAGCTGATGCACAGCCGGACGATGGGTATGCCCGTGAATCAAAATCCGCACCTGCTGACGCGTCATCGCGGCTTCCACGGCCTGCGGATTAACATCCATGATGCTTAACGACTTATGCTGATTCGCGTTTTTGCTGTCCGCGCGCATACGTGCGGCGATGCGCATACGGATGCGTAGCGGCAGGGCAAGGAACAGGCGTTGCAGCCAGCGCTGATGCACCTTCGCGCGGAAGCGTTGATAGCCCTCATCATCGGTACACAAGGTATCGCCGTGCATAATCAGCACGCGTTGGCCGTAAAGCGTCAGCACCTGTTCTTCCGGCAGCAGCGTCATGCCGCTTGCGCGGGCAAAACGTTTACCGAGCAGGAAATCACGATTGCCATGGATGAAGAATTTCGGCACCGGCAGCGCTTTTAACGCGGCGGCAATTTGCTGATGCAGCGGATTGGGATCGTCATCGCCAATCCAGGCCTCGAACAGGTCGCCGAGGATGTAAAGCGCATCACACTGCTGCGCTTCACCCTGCAAAAAATGCAGAAAACCGGCAGTAATTGCCGGTTCTTCTGTGCACAGATGCAAATCTGCGATAAACAGCGTGCGCGACATTACTCGCTAACAGTCACTTTCTGGATGACAACGTCGTCAACCGGAACGTCCTGGTGCATGCCGCTGCGGCCAGTTTTCACCGCTTTGATTTTTTCTACCACGTCCATACCTTCAACCACTTCAGCGAACACGCAGTAACCCCAGCCCTGCAGGCTTTCGTCACGGAAGTTCAGGAAGTCGTTGTCTGCTACGTTGATGAAGAACTGGGCAGTCGCGGAGTGTGGCGCCTGAGTACGGGCCATCGCCAGCGTACCTTTGGTGTTCTTCAGGCCGTTGTTGGCTTCGTTACGAATATCTTCTTTGGTGTCTTTCTGCTTCATGCCAGGCTCAAAACCGCCGCCCTGGATCATGAAACCGTTGATAACACGGTGGAAAATGGTGTTGTCGTAGAAACCTTCACGGCAGTAGTCCAGGAAGTTTTTCACGGTAGCCGGCGCTTTGTCATCGAAGGTTTTGATTACGATGTCGCCATGGTTCGTCTGGAAAGTGACCATTATATTCGTCCTGTTACGGGTGTCGTCAGTATCAACTGCCACGCCTGCATAGCGGCGGGGCATTTTTGTAGACGCCTCTTATATCACAATTTCCGATGGCTCGTCAGTAAGGCAGCCACAGAAGCTAAGCGAGCGATGCACAACTGAGAAAAATACGGCACAATGTCGAGCTACGCTGGAAAGGCGTATCCCGCAAACGTAAATAACGGAATCGTTCAATGCTGAAGATCTATAACACCCTGAGCCGTCAGAAAGAGGAATTTAAACCGATCCACGCTGGTCAGATCGGCATGTATGTCTGTGGAATTACGGTTTACGACCTCTGTCATATCGGTCATGGGCGTACCTTCGTGGCATTTGATGTGGTGTCGCGTTATCTGCGCTATGTGGGCTATCAGCTCAAGTATGTGCGTAACATCACCGATATTGATGACAAGATCATCAAACGTGCAAACGAGAACGGCGAAAGCATCGAAACGCTGACCAACCGTATGATCGGCGAAATGCACAAAGATTTTGACGCGCTGGGCATTCTGCCGCCGGACCTGGAGCCACGCGCGACACGCCATATCCCAGAAATTATCGAAATGGTTGAGCGTTTGATCGAACGTAAGCACGCTTACGTGGCGGCGAACGGCGACGTGATGTTCGATGTGTTGAGTGATAAAGGTTATGGCGTGCTGTCACGTCAGGATCTGGATCAGCTGCAGGCGGGCGCGCGCGTCGAAATCACTGAAATCAAACGCAACCCGATGGATTTCGTGCTGTGGAAAATGTCCAAGCCGGATGAGCCGGCCTGGAATTCACCGTGGGGCAACGGTCGTCCGGGCTGGCACATCGAATGTTCAGCGATGAACTGCAAACAGCTGGGCTCGCATTTCGATATCCACGGCGGCGGATCGGATCTGATGTTCCCGCACCATGAAAATGAAGTGGCGCAGTCGACCTGTGCGCACGACGGCGATTACGTCAACTACTGGATGCACTCCGGCATGGTGATGATCGATCGCGAGAAGATGTCGAAATCACTTGGCAACTTCTTCACCGTGCGTGACGTCCTCAAGCATTACGATGCTGAAACCGTGCGCTACTTCCTGATGTCCGGGCACTATCGCAGCCAGCTTAACTACGGCGAAGACAACCTGAACCAGGCGCGTGCGGCGCTGGAGCGTCTCTACACCGCGCTGCGTCACACCGATGCCAACGCGACCGCAGCGGGCGGCGAAGAGTTTGAAGCCCGCTTTCGTACGGCGATGGATGACGACTTCAACACGCCAGAAGCTTACTCGGTGTTCTTCGATATGGCGCGTGAAGTCAATCGCCTGAAAACCGAAGACAGCGCGGCAGCCGATGCGCTGGCAGCAAAACTGCGTCAGTTAGCCAACGTGCTGGGAATCCTGCAGCAAGATCCAGAGCAGTTCCTGCAGAGTGGTGCGCAGGTGGATGATGAAGAAGTCGCGGAAATCGAGCATTGGGTGAAAACCCGTGCTGATGCGCGTGCAGCCAAAGACTGGGCGCAGGCGGATGTCGCGCGTGACAAACTGAATGAGCTGGGCGTGATTGTCGAAGATGGCCCGCAGGGTTCGAGCTGGCGTCGTAAATAAATCATCTGGTGCGCTGGCGGCAGATCGTAGGGGGCGCATTGATGCGCACCTGGATCTCAGCCTGTGATTGTAGGGTACGCATTAATGCGTACCAGGATTTCCCGGCCACAGAATGCAAAAAGGGGCGAACCGATGTTCGCCCCTTTTTATTGGACTGTTCGTTTAGGCGACAACGGTAATACGCTGTCCGGCAAACTCCACCGTCTGGCCTTGCACAATCTTGCAACGCTTACGCGTTTCAACCGCGCCATCCACGCGCACTTCGCCGTCAGCGATAAAGGCTTTCGCCTGCGCGCCGCTCTCCACCCAACCTTCCAGCTTCAGCAGGTCACACAGATCAACGTGGGCATGTTTACCTAAAGAGAACGTGGCCATTATGCCTCCTCTGCGTCGTGATACTCTTCACACGCGACTAATGTATTTTGAATCAGTGTTGCTACGGTCATCGGGCCAACGCCGCCCGGCACTGGCGTGATGTAAGACGCGCGCTCAGAGGCCGTCTCAAATTCCACATCGCCCACCACTTTGCCGTTTTCCAGGCGATTGATACCCACATCAATCACCACTGCGCCCGGTTTAATCCAGTCACCCGGAATAAAGCCCGGCTTACCAACCGCAACCACCAGCAGGTCCGCGTGCTCAACATGATGACGCAAATCTTTGGTGAAACGGTGCGTGACAGTGGTAGTGCAACCGGCCAACAGCAGTTCCATGCTCATCGGGCGTCCAACGATATTCGATGCGCCCACCACCACGGCGTTCAGGCCGTAAGTGTCGATGTTATAGCGCTCCAGCAGCGTCACGATACCGCGCGGCGTACAAGGGCGCAGCTTCGGTGCGCGCTGGCACAAGCGACCTACGTTGTAAGGATGGAAGCCATCAACGTCTTTGTCCGGCACGATGCGTTCCAGCACTTTGACATTATCGATGCCCGCTGGCAGCGGCAGCTGAACCAGAATCCCATCGATCTCGTTGTCATTGTTCAGCGTATCGATAAGTTCCAGCAGTTCGGCTTCGCTGGTGGTCGCAGGCAGATCGTATGAGCGGGAGATGAACCCCACTTCATCACACGCACGACGCTTGCTGGAGACATAGATTTGCGAAGCGGGGTTTTCACCCACCAGAACCACGGCTAAACCCGGTGCACGTTTACCGGCTGCTAAACGCTGCTGTACTTTTTCGGCAACCTCAGAGCGCACCTGCTGCGCAATCGTTTTACCGTCAATAATTTTTGCTGCCATCAGAGAGGAAATCCATCTGTAGAAAGTTAAATCGGGGAATGGCGCCTATTCTGTCAGAAGCGCGTGCGGCTGTCAGGTAGAGATTCGTTCGGGCAGGGCGTTTCGCGATTTTTTCGCAGTGACGGCAACCCGCCTTAGCGCGTATTATGCCCCTCAGGAAATTATGTGGATGCCGTGATGATTTGGTTAATACTCGCCACGCTGGCGGTGGTGTTTGTTGTAGGGTTTCAACTGCTGACGGCCGGTTCACGCCATGCCGCGCAAGGGCTGAGTAAAAGGCTGCAACTGCCGCCGGTGCATATCGAATCGATGCTGTCACTGATGGGTAAAGACGCGGCCAAAGAGTTCACCGATTACATCGCGGGCGACAACGAAACCCATCTGCAGAACGGCGCAGCGGTGATGCTGATCTGGCAGGTTCTGATTGTCGATGGCAGCGACGAGAACGCGGTGCGCTGGCATGGCATTTTGACCAAGGCTGGGTTTTCCGGGCTGATTTCGCGGCAGCAGCTGTTGCTGGCGTTAGGATTCTTAAGACAGCTGGAACCGGAGAGTGCCGAGTTGCACGCGTTGCGTGAACAGTACAATGCGCTGTTTACGCAGCAAGGGATTGAGCTGGAAGGGGAGTCCGGTGAGGCGAGTAACTTGGTGTCGATGAGTGAGTGGCGTAAGCGGCACTGAGGGTTGGGGGTTGGTGGGCATTGAGGACGGATGGCTCGACATAGGGAGCCTGCTGTTCGACATTCAGGACGAATTGCTCAATGATTCAACACTCTGGAGCCGCAGCACGGCAAAAACGTTGACGGCAGAGCGTGCAAACGTATAATCCGACGCAACCACTATGCGCCCTTAGCTCAGCTGGATAGAGCACCGGCCTTCTAAGCCGTAGGTCACAGGTTCGAATCCTGTAGGGCGTGCCATTTTTAAGTCAATTCTCTGCTAGTCAACCTACTTTCTTCTTTTCATTTTTTATATCAAAAAATAATTTCTTATAATAATCGGTTGTGGCGGGTTTTATCTGCTGTCCAAACTAATGGCGCGAACATTGGAATTCCTACTTTCACGATCCTGTTTAAAGATAAATGCTTTCTATCGACATTTGTGCTGATGTCTACTTAGTGCATCCCCATATTTGTTGTGGTGAACAACTGGCGCAAAAGACGGTTGTTGGGAATGTATTAACGGCTACTGTGCGAAAAGAGTATGAGCATTTATGCGACGGACTATAACCATGTCCGATATCATGAGCAGAGATTGTGTGTTGCATTCAAGGCTCTTAGCTGCGTAAAAAGTTTGAATGATATGCGCCGGTTCGAGTCTGGGCTTCGGAACCAACAGTATGTAAATAGACCGCAACTGAGGTTTTTTTTATTTATACATAAAATCCAGTCCCCGCAAGGCTTTTCACGTTTTTTCATTCAACCTAATTCAATCTACACAACTTACTGATGCGATTACAAATGCTGGTATATCCCGGTTCTATAATGTTTGTACCCACTCAGAACCCTTGAGAGGATACTCATCATGGCTCTGAGTGATGTGAAGGTTTGTACAGCCAAGCCTGAAGAAAAAGTCTATAAGCTTACCGATGGCGACTGCATGATGTTGTTGGTTCACCCTAACGGCTCGAAATACTGGCGATTTTGTTCTCGTTTTGGCGATAAGGAGAAAGATGCTGGCGTTGGGGAAATATCCTGAAGTGTCGTGGCACATGCTCGGGCAAGCAGGGATGTAGCCCATAAGCTGTTAGTTAACGGAGTTGATCCCAGTGAAAATAAGAAAGTCGTCAAGGTAGAACAATACCAGGAAGCGATAACATTTAAAGTGGTGGCCAGTTTTTGTTGACCACGACATTACTATCCGCGCAAACCCATGAGTGAGAATACGGTGAACAAGGCTTTACGAGTGATGGGGTATGACACGAAAACGGAAGTATGTGGGTATAGTTTCTGGATGATGGCGTGTAGTTCTTAGATTGAATATGGATTGTGATGGAGGGATGCAGTAAGTGTCAGATGAGTCATCAGGAGCGTAGCTCAGTGTGGGCGGCTTATACATAAGGCGGAGCACTTGGAAGAACGCAGACAGGTGCTGCCGTGGTAGCTGATTATTTTGCTGCGAAACGGGAGAAAGGAGTGAGTCCGTTTGATATTGGAAAAGTAACACCAAAATATTTTTACATCATGAATTTACAATATAAATGAGAATAATCATGCAGTTAATGATCCCATGATGCAGAGCGACAATGATATCTTGATAAAGTAGTACAGCGCTACTATTGCGTAAGTTCTATGTAACCTGTTAAAGTCTTCTCACTGACCTAGTACGACGCTACTACCTAGGATAAGAGAGGGAGTAAATAGCAGTTGCCGCTGCTAATTACCCGAAACAATCTAACCAAACCACTATTAGAGACCCTAACAAATTGAACGAGAAAAAATATCAATCCCTGCGTAAAAAGTCAATCAGTAAGGGGGGGGATATGGCTTGTATTGTCATGCTGATACACGCGCTTTCCTTTTCCTCATTGCAGATGGATTTAGATGTACATGTGGGGGATGTGAATTGGAAACACTCGATTGTGCTTAAAACTACTGGAGGAAAGGGAGAGTAATCTACCTAACTTACTTATGCATAAAATTGTTACATTAGAGAGTGTTGCTGAGACCCGCTTAGGGATGCCCTTTAAATCGGCAATACAAGATGCTGGTGAGCAAGGCTCCTGTTATCTTATCCAGACGAAAGATATTGGACTTGACGGCATTTTAGATCTTGGTGCTTTAACTTCTGTTATTCCTGAGGGTAATCCTGAGAAACATTATCTTTTCCCCCATGATATTTTATTACGTCTGAGGGGGCCTGTGTTTTCAGCTGGGATTATCGAAGGGAATCTAGGCAAACCAATCATTACGTCCAACCAATTAGCAGTGATTAGATGTAATGAAAATCTAATACTACCACATTATTTACATTGGTATATAAACTCTATTTCTGGAAGTAAACACATTCACAGTTTGAGTGAAGGTACTAATATTAGCAAAATTAATTCAAAAACGGTTTCAAAACTGAATATTAAACTTCCAACATTGGAAGAACAAGATAAGATTGGCTTGATAAATAGAAATTGGATTAAACAAAAAGTCACCTATAATTCGCTAATTCAGAATGGTGATGTACTATTCGATATTATATGTGAAGATATTATTAATAGGGGAGGTTTTGAAAATGAGTGAAATGATGGCAGTCCAGAAATCACTTTGGCTTGCTTGCGAAATATTTAGAGGGAAGGTTGACTCGTCTGCCTACAAAGATTATATATTTCCATTGTTGTTACTGAAATATATTTCTGACATGAAGAATGACTATGCGGAGAGTTTAATTAATGAAAGCAATTCTGAGCTGTTAGTAATCGTTTCTCGAGTACCAGAGGGTGCAAGTTTTTATAAAATATATCATGAGGCTAAGAATCATGGTGGCTATATTGGAGAGAGAATTGATGACTCGCTGAGATTAATTGATCAAGCTATTAACTCGGTTTGCCAAAGTAGAGGCGATTATTTATTTGAGTCTATAAAATTCGCTTCAGTTAACTTTGGTACAAGATCAGAAAGAGATCGAATGCTTTATGATTTACTCACTATTTTTGCACGTCCTGAATTGGATTTCAGTTATAGGCAAGATGGTGCTAATAAGATATATTTTGCTTGTAGTTATCTTTTTGAAAAGTTTTCATCTGATTCTAACGGCCGAAACTCAGAACTCTATACTCCAGAAGGTGTTTCATGGTTAATTGCAGAATTGCTGCAGCCAAAGCCGGGGGATAAAGTTTGTGATCCCATTTGCGGTTCAGGTTCTATTTTAATTGCATTCGGAGAAAAAATAAAAAAATCCTATGGAAGCAATGATTATCTATTGTTTGGCCAAGAGGTAAATAGATCAGGCTGGGCCTTGGCTAAAATAAATATGCTACTGCATAATGAGATGAATAGCAGAATAGAGTGGGGGGATGTTATTTCTAACCCGCAACTCCTAGATTCTGATAATAAATTGATGAAGTTTGATGTGGTTGCATCTAACCCTCCGTTAAATATTAGCGGTTGGAATCATGATGATTTAATATTTGATGTCTATGGACGTTTTAATTTAGGTATCCCTCCTCATGCTAAGGGTGATTATGCTTTTATTTTGCACATGATTTCAACGCTTAAGAATGCAACGGGAAGAATGGCCATACTTGTATCTCACGGAGTATTGTTCCGTGGAGGTCAAGAAGAGAACATAAGGAAAAAATTAGTTTATGAAGGATTATTGGATGCGGTAATAGGTCTACCAGATAGGCTTCTTCCTGGGACAGGCATACCAAGCGCCATTTTGATTTTTAGGAAAGATAGAAAGAGCTCCGATGTCTTGTTTATTGACGCATCTGATTTGGCTAAACCCTTAAAGGGGCGCAATTTAATAACAGATGAAATCATTGTAAAGGTATCAGAATGCTACTTTGAAAGAAGTAGTGTCGGCAATATTTCACATGTGGCTTCTTATGATGAAATACAAGAAAATGATTTTAATTTAAATATATCTCGGTATGTTAAGAAGCATGAGGAACAGGCTTTTATCGATCTTGACAGCTTACGTCAACAGCGTGAAGAACTACTGTCAACATTGCATGAATTAGAAAGAGAAATGAAAGGTTTTATTGATAATTGATGGAAATGGTTGATGCAATAGTATCAACCATTTTCTGATTACATTTCAATATCCCCAGTGGTTATAAGCCAAGGGCATCTTATTTAATTTAGCTCTGTGCTCGCGCCAGTTCGGTAGATACATGTTCATCAGTCCGATAAAGCGCTCGTTATGTTTACGTTCGTGTAAATGAACGAGTTCGTGAACCATAATGAATTCAAGGCATTCAGGAGGCTTTTTAACCAATTCGAGATTGATCCAAACCCGCGCAGATTGAGGGTTACAGCTACCCCATTTAGTTTTCATTCGCTTGATACCTACAAACCTGGCTTCAACCTTCAGTTCTAGCTGCCATTTTGCCATTAACTTAGGCAGTCTTTGTTTTAAAATACCGCGATACCATTGGTTGAGAACTGCTTCCCGTTGGGCTTTGTCGTAATGTGGAGGTACCTTCATGCGTATCCAACCACCCTGAAGTTTCACTTCAGCAGACTTATCTACCAAAACTACATCCAGCCGATATCCTCTTCCCCAGAGATAGTGGGTCTCGCCACTGCACATTTCACGCTCACTCTATCGAGGCTGTGCCTGAAATTGTGCTTGTTGCTGTCGAATCCATACAAGCCTTCTGACAACAGCCATCCTGATAGCTGTATCTGACAGTGAGACGGGGGCCGATACTCTTACTCGGCCATCCGGAGGAAGTACGCTGATATGCAAGTTTTTGATTGGCTTACGCTGCAAATCAAGAGCGAGCTCACCAAAGGTAACCGATGGCATCAACGATACTCCTTCTGTGCCTTCACCAGGGCCATTCAGGTTCGTGTAAAAGCTCAATTCTTAAACACTTGAGTCTGGTGCCATTCAACAAATTGCTCTGCAGGCCAGAAAATTTTATCCCGTGGCAAAAAAAGTTTTTCCCCATCACGCTGCCAGAAAAGCTGGTCAACCACCTGGCTTCGGTTTACTCCTCCGGAAATTCGGATGGTCATATGTTCATCTATTCCTATCGCTCCCATATCAAAAGCTGAATGGTGCAGGGAACACAGGGCTAGTCCATTATTCACTTCGCACGGCCCGCCATATTGCTTCCAGCGAATATGTGCCGCTTCCAGTCCTACAAGTGCGCCATCAAGTCGTAAGTCGTAGCCACAGATAGCGCAGCGTGAGTGATAGGCCCTTAATACAATCTCCCTGAAACGCGGATCGCGTGCTTTCATCAGCCTGGTAAAATCAAATCCAAGACGGTCTGCGATAAGTATCTGAAGGCTTTCTGGGAAACGCTCAGACATGATCTGAAGCGCCAGTTTATTGATCATTTCAGGTGCTTCCCGAAGGATCTGGAAGCTGCTTTCGTCAAAACCACCCGAAACGTGATTCTCAATCAGCTCACGTTTTGTTGGTTGAATATTGCCCTTGCGAGGTTTGCATCCTTCCGTATTTTCCAATGACCAGAATCCGTCGTTTCTCAAACGCCAAAAAGGCATATTTGGATAGTAGTCACGACGCTTAGGGCCGAAGTCAGCCAGCAATTTTATCAGCGGTTCGTGGATCTCTTGTCCGTAATCGAAGAGTCGGGAATGACCTTTCAGGTATTGAGATAGAACATAAAGCAACAGCAGGGGTTTATGCGGCGCACACTGATCGTCCTTGCGCCAGATAGCCACATTTGAAATTGCCGTTTGCAAAGCTTTACGTGAGATCATAGCCGAAGGTTAAGAGGTTCAAGTTGGTGCGATCATGCTCGCAAAGAAAATGTAATTCAATGATTGTCCATTAAAAATAGAGAGGTGGATACCGAGCATGGTTCTGTAGCTTAGTGAATGTATACTGTGGCGTTGACAGGAGTTACTCAATAAAACATCAGCGTTGCAGGTGCTGATGAGGAATAAAGGCATGTTAAAAACCAGTCGTCCCCAGATGATTATCAACGTGTTGCAAGCTAATCCCGGCAAGCAGTTCACTGCTCGCCAGCTGGCGCAAAAAATCATCGAAATTTATAAAGATGAGTTGTCTGAAAAACGCAAAAATACGCGCTTCGCCAGTGATGAGGACTTTCTGGATCAGATCACTGCGGAAGTCGGGGGAAGCCGAACAGTGAAAGCTAAAGCTATGTGCCCGCAAGTGATGACAAGGGATAAGCCTAGGCCAAGATTATACTACTGGGGCGAGGATCTTGTTGAGACTAATCAAATAATGCCACTCTCTGACATGACACCAGTACCTTCAGTACAAACAATGAGTTTTACTGAACATGCGCTTTATCCATTACTGATTGAGTATCTGTCGGAAGAAGAAGAGTTACTTTGTCGCCGTATCGATGAAAAGCGTTCGAGCAATAACAAAGGGCTGGGAGCAAATCATTGGCTTTATCCCGATATTGTTGCGCTGCAGCCTCTGGATAAAGGCTGGGATACAGTTGTACAAAACTGCGTTCGCCATAGCGAGGGCCGTTTGACCCGGTTATGGTCTTTTGAAGTAAAACGCCAGCTTAATCGAAGTAACGTGCGTGAGTGCTTCTTTCAGGCAGTGAGTAATTCAAGCTGGGCGCATTTTGGTTATCTCGTTGCTACAGAGATTAATGAAGATAAGCAGCGTGGAGTGGAACGGGAACTACAGATGCTTTGCGCGCTGCATGGTATTGGTGTGATCCTGCTGAACCCACAAGATCCGGGGAACAGCCAGACGCTCATCCCGGCACGTGAACGAACCAGTATCGACTGGCAATCAGTTAACCGATTGGTAGAAGAGAACTTTGATTTTAAGGAGTTTATCGATCTTGTGGCTGAGTATCACCAAACAGGTAAAGTACATAGAACTTTGTGGAATAAATAAACCAAATTGACCAGAATTCTAATAGCGACCCCAAATTTGCGAGATCGCTATTAGGTTTGAACTTCATGAATTGTTTTAAACATTCGCTCCCCTCAACACCCGCCACAGCTCCCCAACCGTCAAATCCCGCACCACCGCCCGCGGCTCCTTCTTCAACCACCCAATCAACCGACCCACCCCGAATAAATCCAGCCCCTCAGCAGTAAAAAGATACTCATTCTCCCCCAGCCTAAACGTTTCCTTAAACGATCTCCCCTCAGTCACAAACGAAACCCCAAACCGCTTCTCAGCCTCTTCCTGCAGCTCAACTCCATCGTCCCCTGCAATCCCCAAATCCGCTTCCAGCCGAGTCTCCTCGGTAATCACCGACTTAACATCCCCTGAGATCTCACGCACAAAATCAATCACCTGCTGCAATGTGGGTTCCACGCTCACCTCCCGATTCATTCTCCATCCCCCATTTTCAATCCCCAACCCCCGACGGCAAATCTTCCCGCAACGTCCCCAGCAAATACTCCACAAACACTCTCACCTTACTGTTCGTCATCTGCTTTGTCGCGAAGACTGCACTAATCGACATCGACCCCACCGCAAACTCCCTTAACACCGGCACCAACGCGCCAGAGGCCAAATCCGGTCCTGCAAGCCACGCCGGAAACTGAGTAATACCCATGCCAGCTAATGCAGCAGCACGTTGCTGTTCGCCGTCATTGCTCTGAAATCGTCCTTGAGGCATCAGCGTAAACGGTTTTCCATGCCCATCCAAAAACCGCCACGGATGCACACCGCGTCCGCCATTGAAGGCAATGCATTGATGTCCGCTTAACTCAGCAGGTGAGGTGGGTGCACCATGCTTCGCAAGGTATTCCGGGCTCGCGAGCGTGATCAGCGGACTTTCCGCCAGCTTGCGTTGTGTCAGCGCCGAATCTTGCAGTTCGCCGTGCCGGATGGCGACATCGATATTCTCTTCTATCAAATTCACATGCCGTTCAGAGACACGCAGTTCGATGTTAAGAGCCGGATGGCGTTCCAGCAGGGCGGGTAAGCGCGGCACGATATAGAAGCGACCAAACACCGGCGCGACGGAGATGCGTAGCGTGCCTGCCGCCTCATCCGCACCGAATTTTACGCGGGTTTCCAACTGCTCAAACTCATCGCGCAGGCGCAGTGCGCCGTCATAGAAGGCTTTGCCTGCCTCGGTTAAGGCGATGCCTCGGGATGATCGCTTCAGGAGTTGCTGTTTGAACTGGCCCTCCAGCGCGGCAACCTGTTTACTGACGGCAGACTGGCCGACGCCCGCTTCTTTGGCAGCGGTGGAAAAGCTGCCGCACTCTACTACGCGCAAAAACAGTCGGATGGCATCAAGTCGGTCCATATGAAGTCCAGTCTGGAATAGATGGTATTCCATTAAGCCAGCTAGTTGCCGAAATGGGAATGGCTTAACGTGGCTCCACACCCAAACACGTTGGATAACATCATGAACATGACCAGACATCCCTTAACCGCGCATGACCGTCAGCAGGTCGCACAATCGCTGGCTGAACTGCAGGAACATCGCAGTAACTTTACGGGTTCGATGCGTGAATACTATGACGCGATGTGCGCCCAAACGCCGCTGGCAGAAGGTGTGCGCATGGAACAAACCGATGCCTCGGGTTGGTGGCTGCATCCTCAGGCCACGCATAGCGAACGCGTGATCGTATTCATTCACGGTGGCGCTTATATGCTGGGGAGTGCGCAGGCGTATCGCGGCTTTGCCAGTCAACTGGCGGCCCGTACTGGCTACTCAACCTTTGTGCTGGACTATCCGTTGGCACCGGAACATCCTTTCCCGGCGGCACCGGAAAAGGTGGTTGAAGTGCTGGAAGGACTCATCAGCAGCGGGATCACGCAGATCACCCTGGTAGGGGATTCTGCGGGTGGGGCGTTGGCATTGGTGGCGCTGCAATATCCACATCTGGCAGCCAGCATCCGCTCGGTGGTGGTGTTTTCGCCCTGGACCGATCTGACGTTTAGCGGTGCATCGTTTAACGATCCAGAGATGAGCGATCCGATTTTCCAGCCCGCAATACTGCAGGATGCCGCCAAAGGCTATTTGCAGGGCCATGATGCGCAAGATCAACGTGCATCGCCGCTGTTCGCAAATCCTGCTGCATTGCCACCCTTGTTAATTCAGGTTGGGAGCGAGGAACTGCTGCTGGATGATGCTACTCGTCTGGCGAGCAAAGTCGCGAAATCAGGCGATGCGGTGCAACTGGATATTTATGATGGTATGCATCACGTGTTCCAGCGGGATAACCAGTTGGATGCCGCGTGTCATGCGTTGGATACAGCGGCGGCATTTATTCATCGCCATTAATTCGTGAGGGTCGACTCGGCCCTATAACACCACCCTTGTTAAAAGCTACTCGATTCGCTGTATTGGAACCTACCTACGTTTTGCGTCCGGTTGCCATTTGGGTACCGTCACTTCTCTTTGCTCATAGTAAGCAATCAGATGAAACTCGGCCCTTTCTGCTACGCAGAGGAGCTTCAGCAATTCTGCTCAGGCTAACAATGTTGGGGCAGGACAGGGCTGTAGTCCGCACAAAAATAAATAATTAATTGGATCTAATTTTTAGTGCATAAATTCGACTTAGATCAGATTTTCATACTGTTCACTTGATCGACTGTCACGCTAAGTAATAGTATCGCTGCCAGTGTGGTTATGAAGGTTAGCAGTGGATAAAGGCTATGGGAGTCATCTTTCAGCCACCGCAGAGGCTAATGCAAACAGTCTTAACCCTTAAAACTTCTACAGCGTAAACGGATTATCAACGCTCAGATAACACCAGGATGGTGCCAATGATTTCTCAAGATTCTCATATAACAATTTCTACCCTCGATACGCTAATGCAGGATACCTGGCTGCTAGCGCTTGCTGTCCGAAACGGACAATCCATCACCGTTGATGATGCGCTCTACCAGCGTTGCTTCAGCATGGTCCAACAGGTCCAGGACCAACTCAATACAGCCGGTGCGCCAGGCCCTCTCTGCGAAGAAATCAAATTTGCGCACTGCGTCTTCCTCGACGAACTGATCATGACTATTCCGGAAGCTGATATTTCAGCCTGGTGGAGGCGCACACCTTTGCAGGGGCACTTTCTTGGGCATCTTAATGGTGGCGAGCATTTCTACTAACGCATTAAACAGTTGCCTATAGAGCCTGCGGGAGTAAAAGCCGCCGTTAAGCTGGACATGCCAATGAAGGAGCTGGCGCAGTTCGTCGCGGTCGTGGGCTTGTTCCGCCAGCCTGACAGGGATCGCGGCACATGGAAACAGGTGCTGAGCCGCGAGGAGCTTGATCCGGACTCACCGCGCACCATTGAAGTGAGGGATAACACCCTGAATTTGGAACTATTGAAGTAACTTTTCAATTTTTACGGCAGAAGCCACAAAGTGACGCTATACGATATAAAACCGAAGTTTCAGAATTTATTAAGACCGCTGGTTGTCAGGTTACATGCGCAGGGTATCACTGCGAATCAGGTAACGTTGTTTGCCATGCTGACCTCTGTGGTACTGGGCGCACTGTTGATGTGTTTCCCCGATCCGCGCTTTTTTATCACCTTGCCTATCTTCCTGTTTTTCCGCATGGCGTTAAACGCCATTGATGGCATGTTAGCCCGAGAGTTCAATCAGCAATCTATCGTTGGAGCAATCCTCAACGAGGTCGGTGACATTATCTCTGACGCCGCACTGTATCTGGCTTTTGCGTTTGTTACAGGTATCTCGCCGTGGTTGGTAGTGTTGGTCGTGCTGCTTTCCTGGTTGAGCGAATTCTGCGGTGTGATGTGTCAGACGCTGAACGGCATCCGCAGTTATCGTGGTCCGTTGGGAAAAAGCGATCGTGCATTCCTCTTCGGTGCTCTCGGTCTGGTGATTGCGCTGTGGCCGCAATATATCGGCTACGCTAACGCACTGTTTGCCATCGCCGCCCTGTTGCTGTGCTGGACCAGTCTGAACCGCTGCCGCTGTGCGATGGAGGCGAAAAATGGCTGATTCCAGACAAGTGCTTTATTACTGCCTGGGTGGCATCTTCGCCATACTTATTCTGGCGACGCTGATTATTTTTGTGCTGAGAAAATGCCGCCCGCAGCGCAACTGGCTGGAATTGCAGCAGCGCGTTAATAGCTGGTGGGTAATTATCTGCCTGTTTTCGCTGGCAATGCTGTCTCCTAAATGGCTGGCGCTAACCTTTTTCGGCTTCATCAGCTTCCTGTCGTTAAAAGAGTATCTGACGCTGGCCCCCACGCGACGTTCGGACAGTATGCCGCTGCTGTGGATGTATGCCGCCATCCCGGTTCAATACCTCTGGACCGGCATGGCCTGGTACGGCATGTTCATCATCTTTATCCCGGTTTACGTCTTCCTGTTCCTGCCTGCTCGCATGGTGATTGCCGGTGATACCAAAGGTTTTCTGCACTCAGCATCGGTGATGCACTGGGGCATGATGACCACCGTGTTCGCTCTGAGCCACGTCGCTTACCTGATGACTTTACCCGGTTCTGACGCCAGCGCCGGTGCGCTGCTGGTGTTCTTCCTCGTTGCGCTGACTGAGCTGAATGATATTGCCCAGTATCTATGGGGAAAATCGCTGGGCAGGATCAGAGTGACGCCCAAAGTCAGCCCGAATAAAACGCTGGCCGGTCTGCTGGGCGGCATCCTCACCACCATGCTGCTGGCGGTGATTCTTGGCCCACTGCTCACACCAATGAGTTATCTCCACTCGCTGGGTGCCGGGTTGATTATTGGTGCCAGCGGCTTTTGCGGCGATGTTGTGATGTCGGCGATCAAACGCGACTTTGGTGTGAAGGATTCAGGAAAATTGCTGCCCGGACACGGCGGTATTCTGGATCGCCTCGATTCGCTCATCTACACCGCACCGCTGTTCTTCCACTTCTATTACTACTTCTACGTGTAAGAGGCGCTCATGAACCGAATGCTGCGCTGGATCTTTACCCTTTGCATCGCTTACCCGGTGGTGTGGATTTGGCTGGGTGTCGCCGTTGCTAACCGTAAGAAACTGCCGAAAACAGGACCGGCAATTATTGTGGCGAATCACAACAGTCATCTGGATGTACTGACGTTGTTCACGCTGTTTCCGCTTTCGACGCTGGTGGACGTACAGCCGGTTGCTGCCGCCGATTACTTTCTGAAAAACAGAGTGGTGGGTTGGTTCGCACTCAAGGTGATTGGCATTATCCCGGTGTATCGCGGGGCGCATCAGGCCAATCCGTTGCAGGCCTGCGTTGATGCGCTGGCGGAAAAGAAAATCGTCATTATTTTCCCGGAGGGCACGCGCGGTGAGCCGGGGAAACTGTCAGAAATAAAATCAGGCCTGTGGCATCTCAGCCAGCAGTGCCCGGATGTGCCCATCGTTCCTGTCTATATGCACGGGCTGGATCGCTCAATGGGCAAAGGCCAGAAAATACCAGTGCCGTTTTTTATCGATATTTATATCGACGATCCTGTGCGCTATCAGGACAACAAGGCCGAATTTAAAACCGCGTTATTAAATCGTTTTGTCGAATTACAACAGCAAGCTACAAGGAAACTACCATGAGCCGGGAAGCACGTTTATTTCAGGAAGGATCTTTTTCAACCAGCGACGGTGAATCACTCTATTTTCGCCACTGGCCCGCGCAGGATGCGCAGAGCAAAAAAGTGATTGTGCTATTTCATCGCGGGCATGAGCACTCAGGACGTTTACAGCATGTTGTCGATGAGTTGCTGATGCCGGATGCCCATTTTTACGCCTGGGATGCACGTGGGCACGGCCATTCGCCGGGAGAGCGTGGTTACAGCCCGAGCCTTGCTCGTTCAGTGCAGGACGTCGATGAGTTTGTCCGCTTTGTGGCTGAGCAGGCACAGGTGAGTATTGAAGACATTGTTGTGATTGCGCAAAGCGTCGGCGCAGTGCTGGTCGCTACCTGGGTACATGATTATGCGCCTAAAATTCGTGGCATGGTGCTGGCATCTCCCGCGTTTAAAGTGAAGCTGTATGTGCCTTTCGCGCGCACGGGCTTGGGGTTGCTGCAACGCATTCGCGGCCTGTTTTACGTGAACTCTTACGTGAAGGGAAAATTTCTCAGCCACGATCCTGAGCGAATCAGAAGCTTTGAGCAGGATAAACTCATCACTCGTCAGATTGCGGTGAATATTCTGCTGGACCTGTATAAAACGGCGGAGCGCATTGTTTCTGATTCTGCCGCTATCACCGTACCCACCCAACTGCTGATTTCCGGCGATGATTTTGTGGTGCACACCAAACCACAGCAAAAATTCTATCAGGGGCTGCGCAGCGCCATTAAAGAGCAGCATATTCTGCCGGGCTTTTATCACGACACGCTCGGCGAGAAGGATCGCCAGCTTGCCTTCGATAAAATGAAGCCGTTTATCGAACAGCTCTATAACGCAGCTCCTTACACCTTCGATTACAGCCATGAAGATCAGTGGAGCCCGGGCGCTGATGCGTACCGAGAATTGCAGGCCCCACCTAAACGCTGCTCACCACAAGGCATGTCCTACGCTGCGCTGAGTTTTGGCATGAAAACCATTGGCAGGCTATCTAAAGGCATGCGCCTGGGATATGAAACCGGCTTTGATTCTGGCAGCACGCTGGATTATGTCTACCGCAATACGGCTGAAGGCACCGGCATTGTTGGTCGCATTATCGACAGACAGTATCTCAACAGCATTGGCTGGCGCGGCATCCGCGTGCGCAAAGAAAATATCCAGCAGGTGATTGCGCAAGCCGTAGCAAAACTGCAAGAGCACAATTTACCGGTTCGCGTGGTCGATATTGCCGCTGGACATGGCCGCTACGTTCTTGATGCGCTGGAGAAGCAACCGGGAATTGAAAGCATCCTGCTGCGTGATTACAGCGATCTGAATGTGGAAAAAGGCCAGGCGATGATTGAAGCGCGTCAATTAGGCCATCTCGCGCAGTTCAATAAAGGCAATGCCTTTGATTATGACTCGCTCGCTACACTCGCGCCTGCGCCGACGCTGGGCATCGTTTCAGGTCTCTATGAACTGTTCCCCAGCAACCAGCTAATAAAAACGTCGCTGGCCGGTTTGGCAGTAGCCATTCCGCCAGGTGGTGTGCTGGTTTATACCGGACAGCCGTGGCATCCGCAGCTGAAAACCATCGCATGGACCTTAACCAGCCATCAAAACGGCATTCCCTGGCTGATGCGTGTACGCAGCCAGAGAGAGATGGATACGCTGGTCGAAGAAGCTGGATTTGAGAAATGCCACCAACTGATTGATGAGTTTGGCATCTTTACCGTGTCGCTGGCGGTAAGAAAACAGCATGACTGAATCGTTGCTGACACAACGCCCTTACAGCCCCTGGAAACAGGGGCTTGGCTGGCTGATGCTGCTGGGGCCGCTGTTTTTTCTGAGCTATGGGCAGGTGAATACCTTTACCGCGACTCGCGACGATGTGGGCAGCCTGGTATTTGGCTGGGAGCATGCGATCCCGTTTATTCCCTGGACTATCGTGCCTTACTGGAGCATTGACCTGCTATACGGCATTTCACTGTTCATCTGTACCTCAAGACAGGAGCTGATGCGTCACGGTTGTCGCCTGCTTGCGGCATCGCTGGTGGCGTGTGCTGCGTTTTTGCTTTTCCCGCTGAAGTTTACCTTCACGCGCCCGGAAACCCAGGGTGCTTTCGGCTGGCTGTTCCGCCAGCTTGAACAGTTCGATTTGCCCTATAATCAAGCTCCTTCACTGCACATCATCCTGACCTGGTTGCTCTGGTTACGCTTTCACCAGCATCTGAATCGCCATGCGAGAATCGTTTCATGCTGTTGGTTCCTGCTGATTGCCGTTTCCGTTCTGACGACCTGGCAACACCATTTCATTGATGTGATTAGCGGAATGGTAGTTGCAATCATCATCAGCTATGTCATTCCGATTGAAGGAGAATGGCGCTGGCAGCGGCCAACACGGCACGCGCGACGTCTTGCGAGTAAATACTGCCTCGGTGGCATGCTGTTTTTACTGGCAGGAACAGCGATTCCCTGTGGTTATTGGCTGCTGTGGCCTGCCTTAGCACTACTGACAGTGGCTGCGGGCTATGCCGGATTGGGCGTGACGGTGTTCCAGAAAAACAGCCACGGCAACTTATCTCTCTCCGCACGCTTGCTACTTCTGCCTTACCTGGCAGGTGCAAAAATTTCCCGCCGCTGGTTTTCCCGGCATACAGCGCAAAGTAATGAGATTGCCGCTGGCGTATCGCTGGGCAGATTTCCGGGCAAGGCAGAGCGGGATATTGCTGTTTTTGACCTGACAGCAGAATTCCACAAGGGCGAGCGAGGTGAACAGTGCTGGCAGTCCTATCCCTTAATGGATCTGCTGGTGCCAGACATTCAGCATTTGCGCATTGCAGTAAGACAGCTACAGCAGCTACGTCAGGCACATGACAGGGTGCTGGTTTGCTGCGCTCTGGGGTTATCGCGCAGTGCCACAGTGGTTGCGGCGTGGCTGCTGGCTGAAGGGCATGCTTCTTCTGCCGACCAGGCCGTTGCACTCGTCACTTCCCGACGTCCGCAGATTGTTCTCACGCCTGTACACATTGCCACTCTGGAAGCATTCAGCAAGGAACAGCCATGTCAGAAAGCATGATGACTAAGCGGATTGTGCAAATTCATCTGTCGAGCTGGCGCTACTTTGCCGCTCTGACACTGCCACCGCTGGCGCTGATACTCAATCTTTTCTACTCCGCGCTGAGCCTGCCTTTAATGATGTTGTTTTTCGTCACCCACTCCTACTGCTGGCGTTTATGGCTGGATGAACGGCTCTTCGCATTACTCAACAACGAAGACGATCTCGCTGAGTTTGACCATGGCATGGCACAGCTGTGGCCGAAAAAATTCGCCCGCCCGCGTTCTCTGACTGATCGCCTGCGCGGAACAAGAGTTATTTTTTACCGGGCAATGCTCTCACTGCTGGTGCTGTGGCTGGTTTCACTCTGTTCTGTGTTGTATCTGGCGCTGGTTGAGTAGGTGAGCAATGAACGATCATGATTTTCTAAAATATTTTGACAGCGAAATGCGTTATCTGAAGGCGGCGGCGCAAGAGTTTGCCGAGCAATATCCGGAAGTCGGTCGTCAGATCCCCCCATAACATCGTTCTTGCAGGCGTTCAGGGCTTTATCAGCGTGACATTAAACAATTAAGTGGATCTGATTTTTAGTGCATAAATTCGACTTAGATCAGACTTTCATACTGTTTACTTGATCGACTGTCACCCTAAGTAATAGTATCGATGCCAGTGTGGTTTTGAGGGGGCCTAGTGGAGAAAGGCTCTGGCGTCATCTTTCAGCCACCACAGAGGCTAATGCAAACAATTTTAACCCTTAAAACTTCTACAGCGTTGAAGGATTAACAACGCTCAGATAACACCAGGATGGTGCCAATGATTTCTCAAGATTCTCATATAACAATTTCTACCCTCGATACGCTAATGCAGGATACCTGGCTGCTAGCGCTTGCTGTCCGAAACGGACAATCCATCACCGTTGATGATGCGCTCTACCAGCATTGCTTCAGCATGGTCCAACAGGTCCAGGACAAACTCAACACAGCCGGTGCACCTGACTCTCTCTGCGACGAAATCAAGTTTGCGCACTGCGTCTTTCTCGACGAACTGATCATGACCATTCCGGAAGCCGATATTTCAGCCTGGTGGAGGCGCACACCTTTGCAGGGGCACTTTCTTGGGCATCTCAATGGTGGCGAGCATTTCTACGAACACATCAAAAATCTGCTGCGCGAACCAGCACCCTCAGAAACCTTACTGGTCTGCTATCAACGCATGCTGAAGTTTGGCTATTCAGGTAAATATCGGGTTGAAAACGATACTGAACGCCAGTCACTGCTACAGCAGCTGGAAAAGCGATTGCCAGAAGTCGCGCAAATGGACGCTCATTGGGACATCGTTCGCTGTAGCGGCCCTGCAGAAATGCATTGGTGGCGCTCGCCGCAGATGGCATTTGTTTCACTGCTTTTACTCACTGCGGGATTGTGGGGTGGATTGAGGTTGTTTTTACTGACTCAGTGACTGGGTTGAAACAGGGATAAAAGGGAAGGGAAACCATGGGAATTGCGGATTACATCATTGAGAGTGGTAAATACGGAGCTTGTAACCATTACCAACTCCGGCTGAAAAAACTCAGCCAGGAGCGCCCGGATATTCAGATTTCGGTGTTGAAATTCAGCGGCAGTGAAGCGCTGAGTCAGATCCCCCGTTATGAGGTTGAATTTACCAGCACCACTCGCGATATCCCTGCGACGCTGCTGATCAACTACTCTGCTGAATTGTTGATGTATCCGGATGGTAAACCCTGGGAAAAACTTACTCCGCGCATCGTGCCAGGCATCATCACGCAATTCCGTCAGCATAATACCAGCGCCGACCAGACCCACTACAGCGTTGTGCTTGAACACAAGATGGTGCGCATGACGCAGGGGCGCAACAGCGCAGTTTACCTCAATGACAGCATTATCAGCCTGACTGAAAAGACGCTGGAAAATCATCTGATTGACCGGATGGGCTTTGCCCTGAAGCTCAACACCCGCTATCCGCTACGTGACTTTATGATGCAGTACGAAGAGTCCGATTATGCGCATATCGCCAGACGTCTGGCCGATGTCGGTGTGTCGTTCTATCGTCAGTATGATGAAGAAAGCAATGAAGATGCCATTATCTTCACCGATCACGCGCAGGGCTGGATCAAGGGACCGGCAATACCTTTCCGCCATCCTTCCGGGCTGTTTGACGGAGGCCTGGAATCGGTCTGGGATATGCATGTAGTTCGCAATGCCGTGCCGAAGCAGGTCGGCGTCAATGATGACAACTACCGCAGCGCACAAAGCGATATGAAAGCGGAAGCCAGAACCAGCGAGGAGTATCGTGCACTACGTGGTACAGACCATCGCTGGGCGGAGCATTATCCCGATGCCGGAAAAGCGTATGAGGAGCAACCCGGCCAGGGCATCTGGTATGCAGGTATCCGCAGTGAACGTCATCTCAGTACGCTGGTGACGTTTGAGGGTAAATCCAACTGCATGACGCTGCGTCCGGGGATGATCATCACGACCCCAGGTAAGGCGTGGCCAGATGCGCCAGAAGGGTTACTGGTCGTCAGCACTGATTGCGAGAATATCTCCCGCGATTCCGCTTATTTCATCACATTCACAGCTGTTCCCTGGAGCCGTGATTACACATGGCGACCAGAGGAACTCTGCTGGCCGACCATCAGCGGAACGTTGCCTGCCCGCGTGTCATCTACGCAGGAAAATGATACCTACTCCCACATTGATGCTCAGGGGCGTTACCGCATTCGCTTCGATCTTGACCGGGGTGAGTGGCAGAAGGGTTTTGAAAGCTGCTGGATACGCCTGGCAAAACCTTATGCAGGGGGAGAATACGGCTTCCACTGGCCGTTAATGGATGGCACGGGTGTGATGGTTGGCTTTGAAAGCGGTGATATTGATCGCCCGTATTCGACTGGAGCAACGACGAAAACAACCGCCGCCGTATCAGCGGTATCCGTCACGTCAGCTGGCGTCAGGACTATAACTCGTCGTATCACTGGCACGGCGTGCGCATTCGCGTGGCGCTCGATGAAACGCAGTTCAGCGGCACCGGTGATGCCCGCCTGTTCTGCGAGCTGCTGGAGCAGTTCCTGACGCAGTACGCCAGCGTGTTGCGCTTTACCCAACTGACGGTGCTGTTGACCGCTTCTGGCACCGAATGGGCTTGGCCTGAACGCCGCATTGACAGGGTGCTGATGTGAGCATGGATAACAACGAAAACAGCCAGACGCTGCCACCTTTCTGGCTGGACGAAAAAGGCCGCGACCAGACAGCTCGGTATAATTTTTATCGTTTCTGCCAGTTGCTGGAGCAGACGACCGGCAGCCGTCTTGGCACGGGCCGCACGCCCGAGAGTGATCCGGTGCGCTTTCGCCCCAATCCGCATCTGGGCTTTCCCGCCGGGGAGCTGAAGTGTACGGAAAATGATGCTGACAATCCGGATGCCGCGCCAACGGTCAGAACTAACTTCTTTGGCCTGTACGGTGTGGATTCGCTGCTGCCCACCAGCATCATTGACGATATTAATCAGGGCCGCGACGGTGCGGATGCGATGGCAGCGTTTCTGGATATCTTCAATCACCGCTTGATGACACAGTTTTACCGCATCTGGCGCAAATACAGCTATCCGGCCACCTTTGAGCCGGGCGGTATGGATACGGTGTCGCAAAGCCTGATGGCGCTTACGGGCATCATCCACAGCGGCGATCAACCATCATCACGCCTGCTGGCAATATTGCAACCACTCTTGCATACCACGCACACCGCGGAAGGCATCGTAGCGGTGATCAACAGCCAGGCACCGAATACCAAAGTTGAGGTTTTTGCACACCATCCGGTGAGGATGCCAGTGGCAAAACGCGCCCGCCTCTCAATACGCGGCGGCATGACGCTCGATCAAAATCCGATACTGGGCGATGAAACTCACGTGGCGGGTTACTGCTCGCGGGTCGAGCTCTCGACAGACGATCCCGCAGAAGCGAAGGGCTGGATGCCTGACGGGCAACTCCGCCAGGACGTGATGGCGCTGCTGCACACCTTGCTGGGCTGTGATTACGATTTGCGATTCTGGCTGACGGTGCCGACCCGGCTGCTGCCGGTGCCCCGCTTGGGCGATGCCGGATTATTCAACGGATACAATGTGATGCTGGGGTTGAGGGATGATAATAACACCACAATGCCTGCAACAACGCGAATTCGTGTGGGGCGCTTGCGCGAGGTTAATAAGGTGCTTGGGTGATTATTCGCTTATAACCCTAAGGTTCAGCCCATCATAATTCTTCATTATATCAAGGACACTCCGCGACTCTGATGTTAGCGGTAATGACGAATATTCTTGGGCGTGAACAATCAATGACAGCTAAAACAAATAGTTGAATTAGAGCTCGCATCGTGGACAATATTAAATGATAAGTAATATTTATCTCAACGAAATGAATAACATTATCTAAGTTACGGGATGGGCGATGGACAGCAATACTCAGGGATTCACTTCATACTGGCGTAATACCTTGGCTGATTCCGAATCAGGAAAAGGAGCATTCGAGCGCAAAGATGAAGATTCATTCACAAAATCGAAGGATGTTTCGGCTGGAAGGTTGGATGAGGAGATTGTCAAATCACTCTTCCAGGGTGAAAACCTTGAGGTTAAAACTGTCGAAGTGTTGCTGCGCCCACAGGTATGGATTCGTCAGTTAAAACACGGCAAAGAAAGAACAGCAGGTGCTCCGGCCATTGTTACGCCTTTGGTCACCTCCGCTCTGCTGAACCGCGAAGGTTTTTTATTTCCAGCTGCTCCCGCTACCATTCCCCGTGATCTGCTTGAACCGCTCCCCAAAGGTACTTTCTCTATTGGTGAAATGGAGACATATGACAAATACAAAACCACCCATAATTCAATCACTTTTGGCACCGACAATGAGGATGTGCAGCGAGAGGAATCAGATGAACAACGGGAGGAACGATATGCTCGTTATCAGCAGTCGTGGGAAAAATACCGTGAAAATACTGATGAACTTTTAAAACATGTTGCTGGCAAATGGCTCAAATCACCTGAGCAATATGAACCCGCTGGATATGGCTATGTTATTAAAGCCAACCAGACTGGAGGTGCCAGCATTCATATATTGCCGATGTACGATCATCTGCTGTCGAGCAAAAAAGCGGTTCCACTACTTTCACGTTTTGCTTCAGTAGAAAAGCCCACGACACAGCCACTCCTTGCCAGCAATGCCATGTTCAGCGAACGTCTGGGGCATTCCGGTGATAAGTTTCCGCTGGCTGTCGCACAGCGCGATGCCCTAAGTCATTTTCTTACTCAACAGTCGGGCGATATTCTTGCGGTGAATGGTCCTCCAGGAACAGGGAAAACTACCTTGGTTCTCTCGATCATTGCTACTGAGTGGGCAAGGGCGGCGCTTAACAAAGATGAGCCACCGTTGGTGATAGCGACATCAACCAACAATCAGGCGGTAACCAATATTATTGAGGCCTTCGGTAAAGATTTTTCAAGCGGTACAGGTCCTATGGCGGGGCGTTGGCTGCCTGATGTCAGAAGCTTTGGCGCTTACTTTCCGTCATCGAGTCGAAAAGCCGATGCCGCAAAAAAATATCAGACGGAAGATTTTTTTAAACGTGTCGAATCCCTTGAATATCTGGAAAACTCAGAAGTCTTCTTTCTTGAAAAGGCAAGAGAGGCTTTCCCCGGTGAGGAGTGTCAATCAACTGAACAAGTTGTGGAACGCTTACACAGGCGTTTAGCTGAGCTTCATTCACAGTTGAAGCAAATTGAGCCCATTTGGGGAAGGCTTAATAGCATACGCGAGGAGCGGTACGCCATAAGCGACGATCTGAACCAGTATATTCAGAATAAGAGGACGTTACTGCTCGATATCACCAATGAAATCTCACTATTAACGCAGGGAAAAAAACAGTGGCAGCAACTCAGAGCCAGTGAGTCATTGATGTACGCACTGTTCTCCTGGATTCCAGCCGTTCGCACTAAACGTCACTATCAAATAAGTGTTTTTTTAGAGGCTACATTTGGTGAACGAATGGCAGCATTTCAAGGGACATTTGCTGAAGGTATTGATGCCTTTATTGATGACCTTATTGCAAAAGCGCTTAAGGAGCAGGGGGAGTATCAACAGCAGATTTCTTTTGCTGAGGATGTTTCCCAGCGTGAAAATGAAGCCGCCATACGTTGGCGTGAAATGGGGCATTCGCTGGGACACACTGGCGAGGAGGAGCTAACCCTGAGCGAAGCCGATGAGCTTGCCGATACACAACTCCGTTTCCCTGCGTTTCTGGTGACGACGCATTACTGGGAAGGTCGATGGTTGATGGATATGGCTTCGATTACTCATCTTGAAAAAGAAAAAGGTCTTAGAGGTGCGAAAGCGGTTAAAGCTCGCTGGCTGCGAAGAATGAAGCTTACCCCTTGTGTAGTGATGACCTGTTACATGCTTCCTCATCATATGCTCATCAGGGAGCATGTTGGCGGGAAAAAGTTTGATGATGGCTATCTGTATAATTTCGCTGATTTACTGATAGTTGATGAAGCGGGACAGGTACTGCCTGAGGTCGCTGCAGCTTCTTTCGCATTAGCAAATAAAGCATTAGTTATTGGTGATACAGAACAGATTGCACCCATTTGGAACAGTTTGCCAAGCGTAGATATTGGCAACATGGTGGAAGAGAACATTCTACCGGGTGGTACTCAGGAAGAACTCAATGAGGCTTATGCACTGGTGTGTGACTCCGGAAAGAGTGCCGCATCTGGCAGCGTCATGAAGGTTGCCCAGTTTAACTCGCGTTACCAGTATGACTCGGATTTGGCCCGCGGGATGTATCTATACGAGCATCGTCGTTGCTTCGATAACATCATTGGTTACTGTAATAGCCTGTGCTATCACGGAAAATTGCAGCCCAAACGAGGGGTTGAAAAAGAAACGATATTTCCTGCGATGGGCTATTTGCATATTGATGGCAAAGGCACGCAGGCAAATGGTGGAAGTCGCTATAACACCTTTGAAGCAGAGACGATAGCAGCGTGGCTTGCAACTCATAAGGAAGACATTGAGCGTCATTACAATAAACCTTTGAATGAATTAGTTGGCGTTGTCACGCCTTTTTCGGCTCAGGTCAACGCGATTAAATCGTCATTACGCAAACTGGATATTAATTGTGATGCCGATGAAAATTCACTAACGGTCGGCACTGTTCATTCATTGCAAGGGGCGGAAAGGGCGATTGTAATTTTCTCGTCAGTCTACTCGAAGCACGAAGATGGCGGGTTTATCGACAGAGACAGCAGCATGCTCAATGTCGCCGTTTCACGTGCTAAAGATAGCTTTTTGGTCTTTGGCGATATGGATGTGTTCGAGATCCAGCCAGGTTCTTCGCCGCGAGGACTACTGGCAAAATATCTGTTTGCCTCCACCCGGAATGCATTGCAGTTCGAATACCAAGAACGCCATGATCTTAATGCTGCACAAACGCAGCTCTCAACGTTACACGGTGTTGAGCAACATGATGCGTTTTTAAACCAAACGTTTAACGCGATCTGTAAGAGTATCACTATTGTTTCCCCTTGGTTAACCTGGCAAAAGCTTGAACAAACCGGTTTTCTCGCATCAATGGTTGAGGCGCGAGCTCGCGGTATCGATATCACGGTGGTCACGGACAAAAGTTTTAATACCGAGCATACTGATTATGAAACGCGCATATCCAAACAACAGCGCCTTAAGGATGCAGTGGAAAAACTTAATGAAATCGGTGTCGTGACGAAGTTGGTCAATCGTGTTCACAGCAAAATTGTAATTGGTGATGATGGAATTTTGTGCGTCGGCTCGTTTAACTGGTTCAGCGCCACTCGCGATGAGAAGTATCAGCGATATGACACGTCGATGGTTTACCGTGGCGAAAGTCTGAGAGGTGAAATTAAGACGATTAATACCAGTCTGGAGCAACGTCAACTGCAACACTAATTCATTTTCCCATGAGTAATGGCTTCACTCTAATCAGGTAAGCCATTACGAGTGTCCATTGTCATCCCGCCAGATATGATGTCATAACAACATTAGAATACTCTCTCACCTTGCCGTTCCTGATTTGTTCTGTCCGCAGCACCACACTTGCTGGCAAGCGCATGAAAGGATCTATTCACCCCCATAACACCACCCTTGCAGGGGTTTCATTCATTTAATCTGTATATTTTTATCTTTACTTACCTATACACAAAACTATGACATTCAAAGGGTTAATTATTTTAGTCTTCAGTCCGAACGACCGATTTAACGTGTAGATAGGTCCTGAATGACCCAGCCTTCTCAGCGATGTTCGGGAATGGCCAATCTGCGCAAGGTGAAGAATGAAAAATGTATTGATTGTGGATGATCACCCCGTCACACGCTTCGCCGTCAAGTTGTTGCTTGAAAAGCAAAATCTGGTGGTGGCTGCGGAGGTGAATGACGGTTTGCAAGCCATTGTGCTGGTGAAAAAGTTGCGCCCAGATTTACTCATCATTGATATCGATATCCCTTCACTTAACGGTATTGACGTTGTACAGCGCATCCGCCAGCAAGGGTCGGATATCGGTATTCTTGTGCTGTCGGGCAAGGACAGTGAACACTATATTCGGCGCTGTGCCAGTGCAGGCGCCGATGGGTTTATCAGCAAACGCAAAGAGTTAGTAGAGTTGCATGATGCGCTGAGCGCGATGCGCCGTGGCTACGGCTATTTTCCCGGCGCGCGTGCACGGCGGCTGATGCTCGCTGAGGCGCACAGTGCACAGGATAAAATCGCCACGCTTACCGCCAGAGAAATGGATGTGATGCGTTATCTGGCGCAGGGTATGAAAATTGTTGAGATTGCTAAAATCATGAACATCAGCGACAAAACCATCAGCACCTACAAGTGCCGCATGATGGAAAAATTAGAGCTGAAAAATATGATCGACCTGTATGACTTTACGGCACGGCATAATATGGATTAATTCCGTAACGATAGAGAATAGCGGGCCTCATTGCTTACAAGGCCCGCTGTTCCTGAATGAAATTCTGAATGGCTTGGTTAAGCAGTTGTACACAGCTGAGGGTTTCATCCAGCATCTGTTTAATATCCACGGCCTCTATTGGGGTGACGCACGCCTCTTCCAGCTTGCGACACTGCGCGGCAATGTCTAACGCACCAATGATTTGTACCGATCCTGCCAGTCGGTGCAGGCTGCGCTCCAGTGCCAGCCAGTCACCTTTATCACAGCTGGTGTAGGCGAACTGCATATCGCGCAGGTTCTCTTCACGGGTGGCACTGAGTAATCGCTCTAACATCTCGGCGTCATGGTGCGCCAGATCGCGCAGTGCATTAAGGTCGAGGAGCTGATGCAGTTTGAGGTGCTTTGAGGTAGTGGCGGCAGCTGAACGCGGGATGTTATGCAGGATGGCATCCAACTGGGGTAAACGCAGCGGTTTGAACAGGCAATCGTCCATGCCCGCATCAAGGCAACGCAAGCGCTCTTCCGGTTGGGCATTGGCGGTCAGTCCCATGATCGTCAATGGGCCACGCTGTTTCTGGCGCAGCTGGCGGGTTAAAGCAAAACCATCCATCACCGGCATGCTGCAATCTGTAATCACCAAATCAACGGTATTCTCCTGCCATAGCCATAACGCCTGTTCGCCATTCTCCGCTTCAATCACGTTATGCCCCAGGCGAGTGAGTTGTCGTTTTAGCAATAACCGGTTGGCCGGGTGATCGTCCACCGTCAAAATGGTGAGGGGTAAATTGCAACACTCCTGCTGGGAAACGGCCTCGACCGGGATATCCAGTGCTTTACGGCTGGAGAGCGGGATATGCACACTAATGCGGGTGCCGCGGCCGGGTTGGCTGTGTAGGGTGATGCATCCTCCCATCATCGCCACCATCTGCTCACAGATCGCCAGACCTAATCCTGTCCCGCTCTGTTTTTTGCCTGAAGCCGATTGTTCATAGGGATTGAAAATCAGCTGCTGCTCAACTTCGCTGATGCCAATGCCGGTGTCCTGCACGATCATTTCCAGTTGAATCTGATCATCCTCACGGGGTTGGCTGCGAATCTGCACTTCTACCGATCCATGCTCGGTGAATTTGATGGCGTTACTGATCAGGTTGGAGAGGATCTGCCGCAGACGCATCGGATCGACGTGAATCTCATCGGGATGCAGTGCATCAATGTGGTAATGCAGCAGCAAGCCTTTCTGGCGTGCCAGGCCTGAAAACACCCGCACCACCGGTTCGGCCAGCTTCTCAAAACTCACCCATTCCGTGGTGAACTCCAGCTTACCGGACTCAATTTTTGCCATATCGAGGATATCGCCAATCAGCCCCATCAGAGACTGTGCGGATTCATAGGCCACCCGCACCGACTCCTTATCACACTGCTGCTGGCGATCGGTAACCGCCAGTTCCAGCAGGCCAATAATCGCGCTGATCGGGGTGCGAATTTCATGGCTCATGGTGGCAAGGAAGGTGCTCTTGGTGCGATTTGCCTGCTCGGCGCGCTCCCGGGCTAAAGAGAGCGCGCGCGTCAGGCGTTCATGCTCGGTCACATCCTGCCAGCTACAAATTAAACCCGCGATATTGCCGTAATGATCGCGGAAGGCTTCAGCCCGATGGATCACTTCACGTCGCTCGCGTCCGTTATCGATCTGTCCACGCTGTGGCGGCATAACTCGTGATGTTTGCTCCGCCAGCAGCGTCATATGAGCGTGGCAGATGGTGTGCAATGGGTGCGCGGTATCACTGAGGGGGAGTTGGCTGATGTGGCTGTACTCATCCGCAAAAAAATGACTCCAGGCTGGATTTTTGTTGGTTAATTCACCCGCACTATTGATGACATAAATCGGCACTGGCGTACCGTTAAACAGGGTCTCTTGAAACGCTGCCTGCTCCTGAAGCCGTGCTTGCGCCTCCTTGCGTTGGCGTATGGCGCGGTGCAAATGGTAGTTCCAGAACAGAGTGGTGATTACCAGCAGCGCAAAGATTCCCGCCAGCCAATAGAACTCGTGGCGATAGGCCAGCCAGGTATCCAGTTTGACATCCGGCGTGCCCTGCCATTTCATCGTCAGTTGCGAAATATCGCGGGGAGAGAGGGCCGCCAGCGCTTTATTCAAAATGCTGAGTAGCTCTGGGTTTTCGCGCCCAATGGCAAAGGCGATGCGGGCAGGATGTTCCCCCAGACGCGCCGAAATCTGCAGTCGATTGCTGAAGTAGCGGTCGATCATATATCGCGCGGATATCAGGTTGTTCACCGCGCTGTCGACGCGTCCTTCATTAACCATTTGCAGCGCGATGCTGGCATTCTCAACGTTCACCAGTTTGATATGGGGATAATTTTCCGTCAGCCACTGAGTGAGTTCATGCTGTGGAGTAATAGCGAGAGTGGTGATCTCGCTGAGTGAATTCGGCGATCCCAGCGAATCTTTACTGACTAAAACATAGGGCGGATAAACATAGGGCCGCGAAAATAACGCACGATCTTCCCGCTGCGCGCTGTAGGTCAGTGAGCCGGCAAACTCGGCCTGATGACTGCTCAACTTATCCAGCATGTCGTTGACCGAGGAAGCTTCAACCATTTTGAAATTCAGCCCGGTGCGCAGATGAATCAAGCGCAGCAAATCCGCTGTCATGCCATTGAAGCTGTTCTGACGATCTTTCAGGGTAAAGGGCGCGTCTAAGGGATTGATCACCACACGTAGCACTTTGTGTTGGCGCAGCCAGCGCCGCTCACTGTCATTGAACAGCTGCGGCTGAGCAGCCAGTGAAGCGGGTAGGCTTTGTCCCCACTGGTGAAATAAGGCCTGATGCTGCTGTTGTGGAATGGCATTAATAACCTTATTCACCGCGCGAAGTAGCGGTGCATTGGCAGCGGGGAAGACAAAGCGGTGGCCGGCATCGGTGCGCTCATAAATGCGCACGACCGAGAGTGTGGAAGCGTAGTTGCGCTCAATCAGATAGCTGGCAGAGGTCAGATTGCCGATAAACACCTCATTTTCGCCAAATGCCACCGAGGCTAGCGCGCTCAATGCGGACGGGTAGCGGGTGATTTTTGCTTCTGGATAGCGGCTCTCCACCCATGCATCACTCAAGTAGCCACGCTGCAGGGCGATGTGCAGTTGTGCAGGCTCATCCTGGCGGGCAGACAACCTGTTTTCTTGTGACACCATGGCGGGGAAGTCATCAACCACTGATTGGCTGAGCAAGAGTTCTGGCGGGGTTTCCTGATTGCCTGCGCCCGTAACCAGCATATCCAACGCGCCCTGTTGTAGGGCGTCAAAGGCAGCGCTGCGACTGGGAAAGTAGTGCGTTTTTATCTGAAGCCCAAGATGATGCAGCACCAGTTTGGTGTAATCAGCCGATAAGCCCTCTAAGGTATTCGCGTCGCTGGTGAGATTAAAAGGGGGATTATCGGGTGCATAGACACCCACTTTGATCTCGCGTTTTTTACCCAGCCAACGCCAGTCGTTATCGGACAGGGTAAACGTCAGTGGGATAATTTGCTCGCGACTGAATATCTGCATCATCCGAGACTCTTCCGCCTGCGCGGGCAGAATGAACAGGCTAAAAAAGAGAGTAAGCAGATACGCTAATTTAAGCATGAGGTATTCAGGAGATATTATTGCGTTTGGCGAATTCGTAGAGTCCGACCATATTATGAATGTCCAGTTTCTCCATCAGTCGACGTTTATAAGTGCTAACCGTCTTGTCGCTTATTTTCATTTTTTGTGCCATTTCGACGACTTTCATTCCTCGGGTTAAAAACACCAGCACCTGAAGTTCTTTACTGGAGAGAGCTTCAATTTTTGCTTTGTCTGCTGGTTCATCATCGGCCATGCCATGGCGTTTACGATTCAGCGGAAAATAACCGTAGCCTGCGTTAATCGCTCTAATCGCATCGTGTAATTCCGTCATATTATTGCGTTTACTGATAAAACCATCCGCACCCGCGCTGGCACTGCGTTTGATATAGTGATCGCCGTCCTTACCCGTCAGCACTAAGATGCCGCCGCCAAAGTCATTGTTGCGCAGGCGTTGCACCAGATCGATGCCGTTGTAGGAGGGCATATCGATATCAACGATAATTAAATCCGGTGAGAGTCTTTTGGTGAGGTTCATCGCTTCAAAGCCGTCATCGGTTTCACCGATGACATTCATATTATCCGTTTCAAGTAATAATCGGAGCGCCATCCTGACTACCGGATGATCATCAATAATAAGCACATTCTTCATGTCACAGTCCTGTTAATCACGAAAGAAGTTATTAGATGTTATTTTAATGGTTAATGGATTTTATGATTAAAGCGTGGGTGGCGCAAATGTTAATTTTGTAGTGATTGCCTTACGGCGTTAATATCCATTCCTGACTAACCTTTAATTATTTTTAATATATTATTTATTTCGCGTGGTGTTTTTAAGGTATTTAATTAACAGGCAGGGTTAATCATTGTCGTTGGGCACTGGTGTGCCCAGGACGACAATATTTTATTAGCTGCTTAAATCTGGCTGGCGTACTGCCAGCCAGACTTTTTTCAGCAGGAAGGTGAGGGGAATGGCAAGAATTGCGCCGGTGATGCCGAGCAGCGCTTGCCAGAACAGGAAAGCCAATAGCTGTACCGTCAGCGTCATATTCAGACGTTTTCCCAGCATCAGCGGTTCCAGCACCGAACTCAGCATCAGATTGAGGGCGACAAAAAATCCCACCATCATCAGGCTGGTTTTGATATCGAACATGATAAAGGTCTGGATCACCGGCGGAATTGCCGCCAGGAACGAACCCAATACCGGAATATAGTTGAAGATAAACATCAGCACGCCCCACAAAAAGGCGAACTTGAGCCCAATCATATGGGCTACTGCCCAGACAATCACACCACCGAGTAGACCGGTAAACGTTTTGACTCGCGCATAGACCAGCACGCTCTGAATCCCTTCCTCCAGTGCCGTGAATAAGCGGGAGTGCCGTTCGCTGGCGCGTACTACGCGTTTTAGCAGTGGCAGTTCAATCAGCATAAACAGCAGCATCAAAAACACCATCAGCCACCAGGAGAGTAAGCCGGGAATCATCGACAGTTGCGTGGTGACGAAGCGTACCACCGCCCCCGCATCAACGAAATTCAGCATCTCATCGGCGGTGAGGATAATGCCCATCTGGCTGAGGGATTGCGTCAGGTATTGCAGCTTGGCGGCGACCAGATTAGGCGCCTGGCGGCTGAGTTTAATCAGATCGGGTGCCGACGCGCTGAGTGACATGATGGTGATCACGATCAGCATTAACAGGATGACGATCACCAGCAGTGAAGAGAGGGCGCGAGGAATGCCGCGCTGTGCCAGGCGGCTAATCAGCGGGTCCAGCATGGCGGCAAGAAAAATAGCCAACAGCACCTGATTGATCAACGGTGCAGCGAGCCGCAAGCCCAGTAAAACCAAGGTGAGGCATGCGAGCAGGAACAGGGCTTGCGCCACGGGGGAGAGCGTTTTTAACCAACCCTGGTACATCGGTGCAGTTCTCCAGTCAGCGAGCGGTTACCCAGCGTGGGCAACCGCCTGATCGGGAAACCGCTTACTCGCGCAATTTCCCCTCTTCGATAAACTCTTCATCGATCTCTTCGGCATTCTCACGGTTGTCACGTCCGGAGAGCAGATTCCAACAGGCGATAAACAGTGCTGCAATCAGCGGGCCGATGACAAAACCGTTGATACCGTAAACTTCCATGCCGCCGAGCGTAGAGATCAGGATCAAGTAGTCTGGCATTTTGGTGTCTTTACCCACCAACAGGGGACGTAAAATGTTGTCCACTAAGCCAACCACCACCACGAAGAAACCGACCAGGAACAACCCTTTCCACACCGCGCTGGTGGCGAAGAAGAAAATCGCTGCTGGTACCCAAACTATAGCTGAACCCACCGCCGGGATCAGCGACAGGAACGCCATCAGCGTGCCCCACAGCAGACTGCCATCAATGCCGGTGATCCAGAAGGCGATACCGCCCAGAATCCCCTGAACCACTGCCACCACAACCGTGCCTTTTACCGTAGCACGGGACACCGCCGCGAACTTCATCATCAGATGATGCTTTACGTAGGTTGAAAGCGGCAGCGCTTCCAGCATCAACGCCACTAACCATGCGCCATCCTTTAACAGGAAGAACAGCAGGTAGAGCATTACGCCAAAACCCACGGTGAAGGTGAAGGTACCTTTGCCGATCAGGAACACACTGCCGGCCATGTACTGACCGCCTTTTAACGCAAACTCAGACAGTTTTTGCTGAATCTGTCCGGCATTGTCGAGGTGATTTTCAGCGAGATAGTTACGCGCCCATGAAGGTAAATGCTGCATCAGATCGGCAAACACCGCAGGGAACTGCGACGAGTTGTTCTGCAGCTTGGTGTAGACGGTGTTGACCTCCACCACCATTGAAGAGGTGATGATGGCCAGTGGCGTGAAGACGATCAGGCAAATGATCGCTAAGGTGGCAAAGGCAGCCAGCCCGTTGCGATCGCCCATTTTGCGGCGCAGCAGGGATTTTAATGGATGGAAGATCACCGCCAGAATCGCAGCCCAGAAGATGGCGGAAAAGTAGGGTGTCAGCACATCAAAAAAGGCGACCGTGACGATCGCCAAAATCACAATAAAGAAACCGAAGTTAAGGCCTTTGATTCGCATTGCATAATCTCATGTGTAAATGTGGCGATTGAACTATAGAACGTGAAACGCGGAATGTAATGCTTTTGCCCTGAAGGATTGTCCCGATCTGTCCGGATGGTGTCCGTCAGCGGTCTGGTGCTGACCGCACAAGCAGGTGATGATAGGCGCTAAACTGAGAGGAGACCGCCATGCTGGAACTTCGTCCTAACTGCGAATGCTGTGATAAAGATTTGCCGCCAGAGTCACCGGATGCCCGTATTTGTTCATTTGAATGCACCTTCTGTGTCACCTGCGTGGAAACCATCCTGAACCAGCGCTGCCCGAATTGCAGCGGCGAGTTGGTGCGCCGTCCGGTTCGTCCTGCTGCCGCGTTAGCGCGTCATCCGGCATCGACAACACGACATTTGTCGGCATCGTCAACGCGTTGATTCCGTTGTCTGCACGTCCACTATTATTCTTTTAATGCAATCATCTGCCTGAATTAACCTTTTCTGAGGTGCGATCTTCTATTGTCAGACCCGTCAGGGATGAAAAAACACTCAGTTAAATAGAAAGCGAGGGATAATCCTAAACTCAGTGTAGATAATATTAAGCGCGGTATTAATCACAGATGTATATTAATGGGGCTAATAAGGATTTTTATCTGATAAGCGCGTAAGGGAATGATGAATAACATTGAAGTTTGCTCTGAATAAACAGTCCATTTTAAAATTGGTTTTTGTAATTTCCTTATTTTATAGTGCGTTATGATGTTTTTATGGCAAGTAACGGCCTTTTTTGCGCCACGCTCCTCTGCAAAACAGAAAAGAGTGCTTAATCCCTCCCCGATTCTGGTCAGAGCACAGACCTTATTTGTCAGGAAGTGAGGGGCAGCGAAATATAATTTTCTTTCCCCGTTAAATTTTTACGGTTTTTTCCGAAAAGCAGGGGGTTTTAAAAGAATTTTGCATTTTAAAGTGGTATTGTTTATCGGCAATGCTAGTGATGTGGCGTTGTGTGCTTCAGTTTTACCCTCAAATTTGCAGGGTTTACCCGCTTTATGCAATTTATGGAATTAGCATTCTCCACCCGATCCCCGCGATCGGGTTTCTTTCCCCCTCTCATCTCCATTTTTTGTTCACATTAAGTCCATTTGATGTCAGAAAAGACACAATCGTTAAGAAAGCGATAATTCGCGGTAATTTATTGTAAGTCACCGATTTTTTAGGAATTTTGGAAATCCTCTTTTGCTGCCATTTGATGAATAGTGATACTCAACGGTGCGAGAACTGCCGTTATCATTGGAGGCAACATCATGAAAAAAACTACATCAAATCTTATTGCGTCACTTATTGCATGCAGCTCACTGTTTTCAGCCGTTTCCTGGGCCGATGGCCCGGGTGACCAACACTGGCAGCCGCGTGGCGGCGACCAACATCAGGACCACGGCCGTGGCCCTGATCATGGCGGCGACCGGGGTCCCGATCGTGGTCATGGCCCAGACCGTGGCCCGGATCATCACGACCGTTATGCTGACCATCGTATGCCGGAAGGACACCACGGCGGTGACCACTTCGCATGGAATGGCCATGATTTCCGTCGTGGGCACCCAATGCCGCCAGAATTCCGTGGCCCGCATTATCGTGTAGATGACTGGCGTGAACGTCGCCTGCCGGAGCCACCGCGTGGTGAGTACTGGTCTTATGTTGATGGCAACTATGTGTTGATTGCTGCAGCAACGGGCGTGATCACCTCGCTGATTCTGAATGGCGCGTTTAACTAATATCGCTTGCACGGATGGTGTCCACCATCCGTGTTTCTCTCCGCTTTCTTCGCTCACCAGGTTATCCTCTCTACGGCCCTTTTTTCCTTTCAATGCGCTAAGGAGTCATGATGACCGTGGTAAAAATGGTGGCGGTGGATAAGGACGGCACCTTCCTCGACGATAAGAAACAGTACAACCGGGCACGTTTTCAGGCCTGTTATCAGGAAATGAAACGGCGCGGCATCAAATTTGTGGTCGCCAGCGGCAACCAGTATTACCAACTCAAATCCTTCTTCCCCGACATCTCCAGTGAAATTGCTTTCGTGGCCGAAAATGGCGCGTGGATCATCGACTGCGACGAAGAGTTGTTCTGCGGCTCGTTCTCTCGCGCGGACATTGACGCGGTGCTCGATACCCTGCACAACGGACACTATCCAGAACTGCGCTACATTCTGTGTGGACGCGACAGCGCCTACTACTTCGAAGGTATCGAAGAGAGTTGGCTGGTCAAAATGCGTCACTACTGCCATCGTCTGAAGCCGATTCGCAGCCTCGATGAGGTCGGTGATGACAAACTCTTCAAGTTCGCCCTTAACCTGTCTGATGAATACGTTGAGCCGCTGATGGCGGACATCGAGCGCCTGCATCAAGGCTCGGCTGCGGCGACGTCCAGCGGCCACGGATCGGTGGATTTAATTGTGCCGGGCAATCACAAAGGCCATGGCCTCGATCTGCTGGGCAAGCGCTGGGGCATCGATCGCAGCGAGATTCTGGTGTTCGGCGATGGCGGCAACGATCTGGAGATGCTGCAGCAATCCGGGTTTAGCTTTGCTATGGCGAATGCGCCGCAGAAGGTTAAAGACGTGGCGCGCTTCGAGGCACCCAACAATAACGAAGAGGGCGTGCTGCAGGTGATTGAACAGATGCTGGCGGGTAAGCCACCCTTTGTCATTTAATCGTCATGCAGCCTTAAGCTATTCCTGACTTTGCCGATACTCGATTGTGACGGAACGCACAATTCGCCGCTGAGCGGCAGTTTCTTATCTCAATCGAAAATGCAGTCGGTAAGTAAGGATAAATTATGTTGCCAACCCGTTTGGCTGCCCGCATGACGTTGGGCGGCCTGTTATTGCTTTGTGTTACTACCGCAGTGGTGTTCTCCGTATTGATGTTACGCGGTCAGCCGCGTGTCATCGAAGCCAGCCATACGCTGATTGAGCAGGCCGGTAACAACCTCGTCAGTCAATTGAATCAGCAACTGGTTCGCATCGAAGGCGAAGCCGTCAGTATGGCGCGTCTGGCAGAAGTCCTGCCGCACGATGCCACACTCTGGCAGCAGAGTTTCCCGCAGATTATCAACAGCAGCGGCGATAAAACCATCGCGGGCGGCGGCGTGTGGCCGGAACCGGACGCCTTTACCCCCGGCGTGCAGCGTCGCAGTTTTTTCTGGGCGCGACAGAACGATGGCTCACTGGCCTATTCCGACGGCTATAACCAGCCGGAGAGCAACGCCTATCAACAAGAGAGTTGGTACAGCGCCGTGCGCAGCACTGCGCGCGATCGCTGCGGTTGGTCTGAGGTTTATCAGGATCCGGTGTCCGGCGTGAAAATGGTGACGTGCAGCGTGCCTTATGTGGCAGGTGACCGGTTTGCTGGGGTTGCCACTCTGGATGTACAACTGGATAACCTGGCCGGCTTTATGCAGCAAAAGGGGCAGGTCACGGGCGGATACGCGTTTGCGCTGGATAGCGCAGGGAATCTGCTCTATTACCCAGGTCAGGATTTAAAGACCTTGAGCACCCTGAAAAGCCTGACCGAGAAATCAGCGTGGCTTGCGCCTCTGGCAGAGCAAATTAGCCAGCTTAAAGGTGCAGGTGACGTGCAAAAAATGTCGGATTTTGCCGATGATTATCTGCACACCCGCGCACAGGTGACGCTGTTCCGCATGCCAGGCACCGGCTGGGTGGTGGGATTGGTGACGCCGGAAAGTGTGGTCAGCGGTCTGGCGCGTACCATGATGCGCGACATCTTCACCTTCCTGATCCCGGCGATGATTGTGCTGCTGTTGCTCACCTGGATGTTTACCCAACGTATTGGACAGCGTTTGAAAGCGACACACGTGGCGCTGGACGCCATTGCCCACGGTGATGGTGACCTGACGCGCCGTTTAACCAAAAGCGGACGTGATGAGTTAGCGGATATCGCCGAAGCCTTTAACAGCTTTGTTGATAAAATTGCTGGCGTAATTTCCCGCGTGCAGGGAAGCGGTGAAACCGTTGCCGCCAATGCTTCGGGCCTGGCGCAGAGTAATTACGCCTTATCCGAAAAGATTGCTGAACAGGCCGCTGCACTGGAACAGAGTGCCGCCGCGATGGAGCAGCTTAACGCCACCGTGCAGCAGAACGCCGAAAATACCCGGCTTGCCGATGCGGCGGCGGAGCAAACCGCCAATATCGCGCGCAACAGCAGTGAGGTGATGAGTGAAGTGGTGAGCACCATGGGCTCGATTCAATCTTCCTCACGTCGCGTGGCGGAGATCCTGACGGTAATCGACAGCATTGCGTTTCAGACCAATATTCTGGCGCTGAACGCGGCGGTTGAAGCGGCGCGCGCGGGTGAACAGGGCAGAGGCTTTGCTGTGGTGGCCTCGGAAGTGCGCGCGCTGGCGCAGCGTAGTGCCACGGCGGCGCAGGAGATCAAAGCGCTGATTGCCGATTCAGACAGCAACGTACTGGCGGGCAGTAAGCTGGTGCAGGGCGCAGGCCAGCAATTGACGCAGTTGGTCGGTGATGTGCATAAGGTGAAGCAGGTGGTCAGTGAAATGCGCGTCGCGGGGGATGAGCAGAGCAAAGGGATTGCGGAGGTGACGCTGGCGGTTTCGCAAATGGAGCGGGGCATTCAGCAGAACCTGATGTTAGTGACGCAAACGGCGGAGAATACCCAAGCCTTGCGTGATGAAGCCGCACAGCTGGCGCAAGAGATTGCGATGTTCAAGGTGGTGTAGTTCATGGGCGGCCTTCAGGCCGCCCGCTTTATTAAACCACGTGCCACGCGGCGGCGATCATCTCGGTCAGGGTCGGGGCATCGTAACTCACCCAGCCATTTTTACTGTTGGCGCGTGCCACAATCCAGTCGACCTCGGTGGCGCTCAGCGTCGGACCCTCCTGCCAGAACGGCACAATCGCGTGCTGTTGCAACCAGGCTTTGAGTGCCAGCGCCGGTGGGGCCGGATCCTCTGGCAGCAGCGCTTGACCTAACTGCGCCATCAGACGCTGTTGATCGGCATTTTCACTTTCGGCCAGCACATCAAGGAACGGGAACAGTAAGCGACCACAGACTTCACCGTGATGGAACGGCTTAATCGCGCCCAGTTCACCTGCGATCCCGTGGATCACACCCAATCCTGCACTGCTCAGGCAAACGCCGCCAAGCCAGGAGGCCATCATCATCGCTTCACGTGCTTCGTCACCTTGCTGGTCGTCACGGTTCAGGTTCGGCCAGGCTGTAAAGAACAACCGCAGGCCGCTCAGTGCGGTTTGCTGGGTGAAGAGATTCCCTTTACGTGACAGGTACGCTTCGAACAAGTGGGTAAAAGCGTCAATGGCGCAGGTCGCGAGCACGCTATCGGGCGCACCTTTTAACAAATCAGGATCGAGAATCGCGACATGCGGCACAAACACCGGATGGCGCAGCGACGCTTTAACCTGAATATGCTGTTGATCGGTCACCACGGCATTTTGCGTCGCTTCGCTGCCGGTCCCTGCGGTGGTCGGGATGGCAATCAAAGGCAGCGTGATGGCCTGAACGGCGGTATCCCCCACTTTTTCCAGATAGCGCGCGGTATTCAGCGGATGCTGCATCATGGCACTGAACGCTTTTGCCGCATCCAACACGCTACCGCCGCCTATCGCGACCACACGGTCAACGTGACCGCGCCAGCGGTTGACCCACGCATCGATTTCATCGGGAGAGGCTTCATGGCTGACAATCTCGTAGCCCAAAATCTGGTCATTCAGCGCGGCACCCAGTCGTTGCCAGGCCGGGCCATTAAGAAATGAGCGGCCACAAAACAGCAGAGTAGGTTGGGGATTGGCCGCGAGTAACGGCACCAGGCGGTCAATGCTACCGCGACCAAACAGGGTTTGTTGATTACTGTACAACTCGATCAGATTCTCACTCACCTGCATGTCCTTTTTGAATGGCGTGAATCATCTAGTGTAACCAAAAGCCGTGACGTCCCCGTGGCAAACATTCTGATAACCACCAGGCAAAAAGTTGATCACCTTCGCAAAACAGAAATTCCGCCGCCGCATCTGATGCTTTGTGCGCAATGTTACCCTTAACATGATACCCGTAACATTGCGTAAGCGACTTAACGCCAGGCGCAGATGTCGTGAAATTCAAAGTCCTCTGGGATAACCAAAAACAAACCGCTGCCGACTTCTCGTCGTACGCAAAAGTGGAGAAAAATTATGCCATTACTCTATGTGGCGATTGGCGTCGCATTACTGCTGCTGCTGATGATCCGTTTCAGACTCAACGGGTTTATTGCGCTAATCCTGGTCGCGTTGGCGGTGGGCATGATGCAAGGAATGCCAGTCAATAAAGTGATTGGATCAATCAAAGCCGGTGTCGGTGGCACATTAGGCAGCCTGGCGCTGATCATGGGCTTCGGTGCCATGCTGGGCAAACTGCTGGCGGATTGCGGCGGGGCGCAACGTATTGCCACCACGCTGATCGACAAATTTGGCCCGAAGCATATTCAATGGGCACTGGTGCTGACCGGGTTTACCGTGGGGTTCGCACTGTTCTATGAAGTCGGTTTTGTGTTGATGTTGCCGCTGGTGTTCAGCGTGGCAGCCTCAGCGCGAGTCCCGTTACTCTTTGTTGGCGTGCCGATGGCGGCCGCGTTGTCTGTAACGCACGGTTTCCTGCCTCCGCATCCGGGTCCAACGGCGATTGCCACGCTGTTTAATGCCGATATGGGTAAAACGCTGCTGTACGGCACGCTGTTAGGTATCCCAACGGTGATTCTTGCCGGTCCGGTTTATGCGCGTTTCTTGAAAGGCATCGACAAGCCGATCCCTGAAGGACTGTGGAACCCGAAAACCTTTACTGAAGCGGAAATGCCAGGTTTCGGCGTCAGCGTGGGCACTGCACTGGTTCCGGTGATTCTGATGGCGCTGCGCGCAGTGGCCGAAATGGTGTTGCCCAAAGGGCACCTGTTATTGCCGTATGCCGAGTTCTTCGGTGACCCGATCATGGCAACGCTGATCGCGGTGTTAATCGCCATCTTCACCTTCGGTCTGAACCGCGGCCGCAGCATGGATGAAGTGATGGGCACCATTACCGATTCGATCAAAATCATTGCCATGATGCTGTTGATCATTGGTGGTGGTGGCGCATTCAAGCAGGTGCTGGTGGACAGCGGCGTGGATAAATATATCGCCAGCATGATGCATGAAACCAACGTCTCGCCGATCTTTATGGCGTGGTCGATTGCCGCTGTGCTGCGTATTGCGCTGGGTTCTGCAACGGTAGCAGCGATTACCGCAGGCGGCATCGTCGCACCGTTGATTGTCACCAGCGGCGCCAGCCCAGAACTGATGGTGATTGCGGTGGGTTCCGGCAGCGTGATCTTCTCGCACGTTAACGATCCCGGCTTCTGGCTGTTCAAGGAGTATTTCAACCTGACGATTGGTGAAACCATTCGCTCGTGGTCGGCGCTGGAAACCATTATTTCGGTGTGCGGTTTGGTGGGCTGTCTGCTGCTCGCAAATGTGATCTAAATGCAAGGCTGAGGTATTGCACCTCAGCCTTATGCCAGCGGTCTACTGTGCCAGGGCACGGAAGGCCGCTAACTCCTCTTCGGGCATTCCGGCGGTAAGTGCAGCCGCGCAGATTTGCTCCCAGCTATTACTGTCCAGCGGAATGCCATCACGATCGCGATCAACGCGATTCTGCTCCTCCCATTCGCCTGGCACCTGAATCGGTGCATCACCGCTTTGTGGTGAACGTTTCACCCACTCAAGGAAAGATTCCGCCTCTTCCTGCATCGCAGGGGCATCGAACGCCTCGGGATTGACGATAATCGTGGTCATGCAGTTGAAAATAGCATCATGGCTGCTGACCAGGGTGGCATCGTGGGTGGTGCGGCCACCGGAAAGCGCACCACCGAGAATCTCGCACATGGTCGCCAGTGCATAGCCTTTATGCAGGCCAAACGGCATCAGCGAGCCATAGGGGGCCTGATGCATCACACCTGGTTCCGTGGTGGGCTGGCCCTGATGATCGATTAAATAACCCGGCGCAACCTGCTGGTCTTTATTCCAGGCCACGCGTGTTTTGCCAAAGGCAATGCCGCTGGTGGCGAAATCGAGCAGCAGCGGTTTGGCGTCACGACGTGGGAAGATGGCGCAGAACGGATTGGTGCCAAAACGACGATCGCTGCCATTAAACGGCGCAACCATGGGATCACCCATCACATTGACGAAATGGAAGGAGACAAACCCCGCCGCCGCGCACTGTTCCGCCCAGTGACCAATACGGCCGATATGGTGCGAGTGATGCAGCCCAACCGCCGCAATACCCAACTTCGCTGCACGCTCAATACCGTGCTGCATGGCCTCGTGTGCTGCAACCTGACCAAATCCGTTGTGGCCGTGCAGCGTGATAACGGCACCCGCATCTTTTTCGATGGTGGCGTGCTGGTTAAGCTGCAGAAACCCCTGAGACAGAGAGTTGATATAGCTGGGGATCATGCCGACGCCATGTGAATCGTGGCCTGCCAGATTCGCGGCGACCAGGTGATCGGCAACCAGACGCGACTCTTCAGCGCTGCTGCCTGCGTGCAACCAAATGGCCTGGACAAACTGATGCAACTGGGAAGGGGGAATACGATAGAGGGCACTCACGCGGTTAATCTCCATGTCATCATTAATCAGGCATCCTGCGCCGAAAGTATTAATAACCGCAAGTAAGTGTTTTAAAAGCAAAGGGCCACAAAGCGTGGCCCAAAATCTTAGTGCGGCTGTTCAAAGCCGGCTTTAACCATTTGTTCACGCAAAGCGCGGGTAATTTCACGGTTCCCACCCGTGACAGGATAAATGACATTATTGACGACATCGTCAAGGTAGTGCTCTTCAAACTCTTGCATGGTGAGTTGTGTGCCACCCTCATCATTAATGGCAATACTGCCACTGATGTGGTTGCCATAATCCTTTGCCTTCAGGCTGTAACGCCCCATGCTGGTATTAATCGTGCTCATAAGATCTCCTTGTTACGTAGGCAGTGATAACAATTGAGGCCTGCTAGAGGCGCTGTAAGTTTAGACAGCGCAGAGGGACCTTGTGCGGTCAGGGGAGGGGGTAAAATCACGACCTGCGACCGGTCTCGCAGAAATTTAATTGAAGTGAAAGTAACAACGCCGACAAGACGTGACCCGGCTCGCACCCGGCAGCGAACTCAGAATGATCATCTATACTGGAATGGAGACGCGTTATTTTTCATCACTGAAGGAGCGAATAATGAAAATAATCCTGTGGATCATTGCCATCATCTTTATTGTGGGACTGTTGACGATTACTGGCGTGTTTAAACTGATTTTCTAACACTAACAGGCACCTTTGGGTGCCTGTTGAGTTTATTCGGCGCGCGATGCGGTCCACTCGTCATAGGTGACCAGCGGCGGATGCAAATCTTGCTGATTAATTGGCTTGCCACAGCCCGCACAGCAAGCCCCATGGTGACGAGGTGCACTGTTATTTTCACGCTTTGGCAACGTGAAGAAGAATTTTACGCAACCGCAGTGGCTACAGCGAATGGTCATCTCAATTTTCCCCTCTCTCCTTCCTGGAAAGATGAGATTTATCTTATTCATCCTGTGAGTTCAATTCATAAATTTAATTAATTTGTTTACGATGTAAATGACCTGCGATAAGTGGCTGAATATTAACTTATATCCTTAAGTAACTATCACGGGTAGTGTGCATTTTTTGCACCTGCTAACCATGAAAATGCTGCCGCTTGTGCGCGTAATTATGGCTGATGCGCCCTCTAAAATTTCCTCATAGTGAGCCGGATAATCCAGACATAACCTGGAGCTTTTAAGCTCTTATTTGCATACCTTTCCCGATCTTGATGTTGAAAAACGGCAGCATTGCCAGGATGGAAATGAGCTGCTGCCGGCAGAAGATCTTACGGGAATTTTTTTGTGAATCGGACTGTTTTTACCACTCTAATGAGTGGCATTTTGATCTTGATGATCACGCAATCGACACCCGCAGCGACCCTGTCACAAACCCTTGAATCAGGGTGGAATACCTTCAGTAGCAATGCGGTCAAGACGTGGGAGCAACCGCAAAATGATGACTTTTATCTGCCCGCTATCACCTGGCATAACCGTTTTGCATATGATGACGAGCACATCAATAAATACAATGAGCGGCCGTGGGGCGCCGGGGGTGGTGTTTCTCGCTGGGACGAAAAAGGGAACTGGCACGGTCTGTATGCGATGGTGTTCAAGGACTCGTTTAACAAGTGGGAGCCCATTGCAGGATACGGTTGGGAGGCGACCTGGCGTCCGCTTGATGATCAGAACTTCCACATCGGGGCAGGGTACACCGCAGGTGTGACGGCGAGAGATAACTGGCGCTATATTCCGGTTCCGTTGATTTTACCATTAGCATCAATCGGATACGGACCAGCTACTTTCCAAATGACTTATATTCCAGGCACTTATAACAATGGTAATGTCTATTTTGCCTGGCTAAGATTCCAGTTTTGAACGGTGAAGAGCGTCAGAAAGTGTGAAGAAGGTGGAAAAAATCAATATTTATCACTTTTTCATCAATTCGCGCTGGACAAATGTCACCGCAATTGCTGTACTACACGTCGACACAGTTTAGTGTCCATTTTTCATGTAAAGGTAATATAGATGTCCAAGATCAAAGGTAACGTTAAGTGGTTTAATGAGTCGAAAGGCTTCGGTTTCATTACTCCAGAAGATGGCAGCAAAGATGTATTCGTACACTTCTCTGCAATCATGAGCAATGGTTTCAAAACTCTGGCTGAAGGTCAGCGTGTAGAGTTCGAAATCACTGACGGCGCTAAAGGCCCATCTGCTGCTAACGTTATCGCTCTGTAAGTTAACAGTTAGAATTCTGAAAACCCGCCTAATGGCGGGTTTTTTTTCGCCTTAATTTTACATCTGCCACCAGGTGTGCGCATAGGCCAGCACGGCAGCGATCGCGACGCTGGTAGCGATAAGTTCATTCAACGTACGTGGGACTAAATTTTTCATGGCTTATGCCTCGGAAATTCATTTCCTCCAGCATGGCAAAGCCAGGTTAAGCCAACCTTAAATTGCCGTGACACTCCGATGACAAGGCACATTCTGCGGCGTATCTCACAGATAATCCCAGTAACATTCTCATAACAATCCTTACTTGCAGCTTTTTGCTGAACAACGCTATATAACTGCAGTCAGGGACTCATGAGGAGGCAGGATGAACATACGTCAGGCACAAGCAAAAGACAGTTTTGCGCTGAGTGCGCTGTTAACGGAGTTGGGTTACAGCGGCACGGAAAAATTTATTGATTCACGTCTGGCTCAATTGTGTAGCCATCCCGATGAGATATTGCTGGTGGCGGAGCATGGCAATCAGGTATTGGGCTTTCTGTCACTGCATTTCATTCCACAACTGGCCCTCTCTGGCGACTTCGCACGCATTAGCTATTTCTGCATTGCTGAGGGCGAACGCAGCAAAGGCAGTGGGCAGCAGCTGCTCAATCACGCTGAGCAGCTGGCGATAAAACGCGGATGCGACCGCATGGAAGTGCACTGCCATTCATCGCGCCTTAAAGCGAATCAGTTTTACTCGCGAGAAGGCTATGTTGAGTCACCGCGCTATCACATCAAAGATCTGGGGTAGTTTTCAGTTCTCGACCTGAGGCGATGACGATAGCGTCTGCGATGCTGTCCAGCTGTTCGAATGGCAATAGCGCGGCGCTGACGCGGATAAATTGCCGACTGTTAATGCTACAGCGCTCACCTGGCAGCACGGCAATGCCACGTGCAGCTAAGGTAATCATCGCGTACTGTTCTGACTCCACCGGAATCAGAACACTGAGCCCATCACGCTCATCCAGCACCATTCCACGAGCCGCCAGTGCCGCGAGCAGCTGTTGGCGGCGCTGTGCATAGGCGGTTTTTGCCCGCTGGATACACTGTTGCGTGGTGTCATCAGTCAGCATCCATGCCACGGCGTCTTGCAAAATTCGACTGGTCCAGCTCACGCCAAAGTTACGCCATGACTGTAATCGTTTCACCATATCTGCCGTACCGGACAGCACTGCCAGCCGGAGATCCGGGCCATAGGCTTTGGAGAACGAGTGGACGTGGATAACGCGTTCCGGGAAGTGAAAGCCCAGGCTCCAGACCGGCCAGCGTGACAGGTCGCCGATGCCGTCATCCTCCACAATCAGGGTGTTGCTGTTTGCCAACGCGCGGGCCAGTTCGGCGCTGCGGCGCTGGGTGACGCTGTGCCCTGTTGCTGAATGGGTGCGCGGCTGATAGATAAACATCGCCGGTGACTTTTGCAGATGCGTGGTTAAAACGGCAGGCAGCGGGCCTTGCTCGTCACAGGGCAGCGGTAAAATTTCTGCGCCGATATTATCCAGCATATCCAACAGGCGTGTGGCAGTCGGATCTTCGATGACCACGCGATCGCCAGGCGACAGCAAGGTTTGCACGATCAGGTTCATGGCATCAAATCCGCCATCGGTGGCGAGCCAGGCCTGTGCCGGATAGGGCCAGCGCGGCTGGATCGCAGCCTGTAACTGCGGCGAGATCGCCTCACGTTGATAGCTGTTGAGATCGGTTGAGGTAATGCCCGCCAGCATCGCCTGTCTGAGGTCCGGTAGCAGCGCAGGGTCCGGCGACGCCATCGCCAGTGACGCTTTAATGTTTTCACCGTAATTGCCAATTTTTTCAAAGCGAATCGGGCGGGGCAGCACGCTGTTGCCACAGACCCAGACACCACTGCGACCTTTTCCCGCCAGCACTTTCTGCTTCTTCAACTGCGCCCAGGCAGCAGATACGGTTGCCGGGCTGACGCCCAACCGTTCTGCCAGTTCACGTACCGCCGGCATCTGCATACCCACCGCGATTTCCCCGTCACGAATCAGAGTTGAAGTGGCGTGAGTAATCCCCTTCACCGAAGCGTCATCAATCTGTTGGCTAAGCCACTCTACGTCTACATTTTGCGTCATAAGAAAATCATTTGTTCAGTAACAAAGAATTGATTGTTCAGATTAGTATTCGCGTTTTAGACTCAATTTCAAGCACTATTTGATTAAAAAATAAACAATGCCTTGGCTGGCAGAAAACGGGGAAGTACAGATATGGTAACCATCAGACTGGCGGTGCGTGACTGGGATTATTTTACCCCGCTAGCACTCGGCGATATCAAACCAGAAGGCTTTACGCTGGAGATTGACCGCGTAGGTACGCTGGTCGATAACCTCGCAACCAGCGACAAATACGATGCGGGTGAAGTCTCCTTCAGCCGCTATGCTCAGGCATGTGCCAGAGGTGACTACGCGTTGCTGGGCCTGCCGCACTTCCTGATGCGGGGCTTTCGTCAGCGCTGCATTATCACCACCGCTGACAGCCCCATCACCACGCCTGCACAGCTGAAAGGCAAAAAGATTGGTGTCACGGGGTGGCAGGATTCCGGCAATACCTGGACGCGTACCGTACTGCGTGAAGCGGGTGTAGATATTGATGATGCCTACTGGTTTGCGGGCCGTCTGACCGAAGATCACCCGATTGTGGACCGTCTGGCGGGCTTTGGCCGTCCGGGCCGCATCGAGCCTGCTCCGGGTGAGCGACCGCTGATCGACCTGCTGAAAGCGGGCGAGTTGGATGCGGTATTCACGCCGTTTATGCCTGAGGGCTTCTTCCTGAAAGACTCCGGTTTACGTCAGCTGCAGGCCGACTTTGCCACTGCCGAGCGCGACTACTTTAACCGCGTTGGTTATGTGCCTGGCATTCACATTTTGGCGATGAAACCGGCGTTGGCAGAAGCGCATCCCTGGTTGCCACAGGCCTTAAGCGAAATTATCGATCGGTCGTACCAGATGTGGATGAAGAAACGTGAGAAGTATGCGGATACCACGCCGTGGTTGCTGGATGATTTGCGACGTACCGCGCAGGAATTACCGGCCGACTGGAATCAAAACGGATTCTCAACTAACAAAAAGATGATCGCCGATTTTGCCAACGAGCTGTTCCAACAAGGCTTAACCAAAACATTGCTGACGCCGGAAGCGATTTTCCCGGCCGTCGCGAAAGGGGAGTGATGATGAAAGTTGCAATGGGACAGTTTGCTGTCAGCCGTGAATGGCAGGAAAACACCGATATTTGCATCGGTCTGATGAACAATGCGCTGGCGGGTGGCGCAGATTTGCTGGTACTGCCTGAAGGCGTGCTGGCGCGTGATATTGCCGACCCAGACCTGGTACTGAAAGCGGCACAGCCTCTGGATGGCCCTTTTGTGACGCAACTGCTGGCGGTGAGCAAGGGTAATGACTTAACCACCATGATGAGCGTGCACGTGCCAACTGAAGGCAACAAAGCGTTGAACGTGCTGATTGCCATCCGTAACGGCGAAATCATTGCCGCTTACGACAAATTACACCTCTACGATGCCTTTGCGATGCAGGAATCTCAGCGCGTCAATCCAGGGAATGTGATCCCTCCGCTGGTTGAAGTGGCGGGGATGAAAGTGGGCCTGATGACCTGTTACGACGTGCGTTTCCCGGAGCTGGCGCGTCGACTGGTGCTGGATGGCGCAGACGTGCTGGTGCTGCCTGCCGCATGGGTGAAAGGTCCGCTGAAAGAGATGCACTGGGAGTTGCTCTGCACCGCACGCGCCCTGGAAAACACCTGCTACATGGTGGCCGTGGGTGAATGTGGCCCGCGCAACATCGGTAACAGCCTGGTGGTCGATCCGCTCGGTGTGGCCATTGCTAAAGCGCCTGAGTCTGCCGCGCTGGTGTTTGCCGACCTCGATCCACAACGCATTGCTTACGCCCGCAGCGTATTACCGGTGCTGGAAAACCGCCGTTTTGCACGTCCTGAATTAAAACCACTTTGATAGACTTTGGGGAAACTGGCCAATGAAAACACTTGCAACCGCTATCGCGCTGGCTCTGGGCCTGACCGTAAGCGTCGTTCAGGCAGCGGATGCCATCCCAACGCAGAAAGTTGATCAGGCTTTACACGATCGTCTGCCTGCTGAAATTAAAAGCGCCGGAAAAATGATTTCGGTAAACAACGGATCATTCCCTCCCTATGAGATTGTGAATGGCCCTCACTCAATGGATGGCGCGTCTGCCGACCTGACCGAGGCGCTGGCACAGCTGCTCGGCGTGAAAATTGAACATGCTACCGTCAGCGGACTGTCTGGCGTATTGGCTGGCATCAATTCAGGTCGTTACCAGATGGCGATTGGCCCGATTGGTGACTATCCGGACCGTCAGCAGAAGGTCGATTTTATCGACTTCGTGCAGGAGTTCGTGGTGTTCGGTGTGCAGAAGGGCAACCCTGCGAAGATCAATGGTCTTGAGGACACCTGCGGTAAACGCATCGCGGTGATGGCGGCGGGTTCGGCAGAGCAGGTGATTCGTAAGCAGTCCGATGCTTGTGTGGCTGCGGGCAAACCAGCGGTGCAGGTGCAATCCTTCACCGACCAGCCGTCATCGATTCTGGCGGTACGTTCAAAACGTTCCGACGCATTCTTCTCGTCACAAGCGCCGCTGACTTACTTCATCGAGCAGGCGAATGGCCAACTCGAGTTGTCGGGTAAAGGGCAGAAAAACGGTTTCGGCGATATCTTCCAGGGCACTGTGGTGCCGAAAGGCTCCGAGCTGGGCAATGTGGTGCTGGATGCCTATAAAGAGCTGTTTGCCAACGGCACTTATGCGGCGATCATGAAAAAATGGAAACTCGACGGCAATATTCTGCAGCAGCCGGGACGTAATCTGGCGCAGGGGACGGCAAAATGAGTCCGCTCAACCACAATACGCGAGCCAGGGATAAGGCCGACGTGCAGCAGCGCGATGTGGCTTTTGCCCGCAGTGCGCCCACCTATGGGCGCTGGATCTCCTGGATTGTGGTACTGGTGATTGCTGCTAACTTTCTCTGGTTAGTGGCGACCAATCCCAATTTTGAGTGGAAAGTGGTGCTGCAGTGGTTCACTGAAGGCTCGGTGATGAAAGGGCTTCAGGTCACGTTGGGCCTGACCGTGGTCTCGATGATCCTTGGGACGCTGTTAGGTTTGGTGTTAGGGGTGTGGCGACTGTTGGATAACAAGCTGTTGAGTGGTATCTCTTCCCTCTACATCTGGTTTTTTCGTGGTACGCCGCTGCTGGTGCAGCTGATTTTTTGGTACAACCTGTCAACGCTGTTTCCGTCCATTTCCATCACCGTGCCCTGGACGGACATCACCTTTGCCCACTGGAATACCAACGATCTGATCACGCCGTTAACGGCCGCTATCGCTGGTCTGGCACTGAATGAGGCCGCCTATATGGCCGAGATCATTCGCGCAGGGTTGCTGTCCGTGGACAATGGACAGGTGGAAACCACCCAGGCATTTGGTATGAGCCGCAGCCGTGCGCTGCGTCGCATCATCATCCCACAAGCCATGCGCTCGATCATTCCGCCAACGGGCAACCAGTTGATCAGCATGATCAAAGCCACCTCGCTGGTAAGTGTGATTGCGATGGGTGATCTGCTCTATTCTGTGCAGGCTGTGTATAACCGGACCTTTGAAATTATCCCGATGCTGATGGTGGCAGTGATTTGGTATCTGTTCATCACTTCGATTCTCAATGTGGGCCAGTCCGCCATTGAACGTTACTACGCACGTGGTACTAAACGCACCGTGGTGATAAACAAACGCCGTGCTGCCAGTACCGATAAAGCGGTCGCCGCCGCACACCGACTGAAGGAGGATGTATGAGTGACGTTCAGCCGCTGGTCCGTGCGCGCAATGTACAGAAGAGTTACGGCGATAATGAAGTACTGAAGGGTATCGATCTGGATGTGTTTCCGGGCGAGGTAGTGGTGATCCTCGGGCCCTCGGGGTCGGGTAAATCGACTTTCCTGCGCTGTATTAACCATCTGGAAGATATGAATGCGGGCTCGATTATGGTGGGTGACGAGCAGATCGGCTACGAGTTGAAGCGCGGGATTCTGCACCGCCTGTCGGCACGCAAGATTGCCCATCAACGCCAGAAAATCGGCATGGTGTTTCAGCAGTTTAATCTTTACCCGCACATGACGGTGATGCAGAACATTATCGAAGCCCCGATTGGCGTGCATAAGTATCCGCGTCAGGAAGTGCTGCAGCATGCGCGAGAGCTGCTTTCAACCGTGGGCTTGAGTGATAAAGCCGATGCCTGGCCACGTCACCTTTCAGGCGGCCAGCAACAGCGTGTGGCGATTGCCCGTGCACTGGCGATCAAACCGGCGCTGATGCTGTTTGATGAGCCTACATCGGCGCTGGACCCAGAGCTGGTGGGCGAAGTGCTGGCCACCATGCGAACGCTGGCAGACCAAGGCTTAACCATGATTGTGGTGACGCACGAAATTGGTTTTGCGCGCGAAGCCGCTGACAGGGTGGTGTTTATGGATGGGGGTGTGGTGGTGGAGCAGGGCAGCCCGGAGCAGGTGATTGGCAATCCTCAGCATCCGCGTACCCAGGCATTTCTGAGCCGCTTTATTTAGTGCCACGCGCAGGTTGATCGTAATCTGTTACAGATTCCAGTTGTGACAGGTGATAAACTGCGCGTTAATAGTCATGTATGTTTTTCGCTAAGGTTGAAAGGTAAAGTATGGAAGGTTTCAGCATTGCCAAACTGCTGATCATCGGTGCACTTATCGTACTGCTGTTTGGTACCAACAAGTTACGTTCACTGGGTGGCGATCTGGGTTCCGCAATCAAAGGCTTCAAGAAAGCCATGAAAGACGATGAATCCACCGCAACCAAAAGCACCGCTGAAGAAGCGCCGGCTGAACGCGTCAGTCACAAAGAGTAATTCAAACGTCGAACGTATATAAATGTAAATATTTATGACGTTAATAAAAAAACCAGACTGCTTCCAGTCTGGTTTTTGTTTTTCTGGCTGCCGAAAAAACGGCCCCAGGTCATTAGCCTGCGGCCAGAATGGCGGATTATTTTACTTCCAGACCTTTCGCCTGCATGTCTGCATGGTAAGAAGAGCGAACGAACGGACCGCAGGCGGCATGGGTAAAGCCCATCGCCATGGCTTCTTCTTTCATCTCATCGAACTCGGCTGGGCTGACATAGCGCTGTACCGGCAGATGGTGGCGGCTTGGCTGCAGGTACTGGCCGAGTGTCAGCATGGTGACACCATGACGGCGCAAATCGCGCATCACTTCAACAATCTCTGCATTGGTTTCACCCAGACCCACCATCAAACCAGACTTGGTCGGCACATCCGGATGGGCTTCTTTAAAGCGTTCCAGCAGTTTCAGTGACCAGTCGTAGTTGGCACCAGGACGCACCTGACGATAGACGCGCGGCACGTTTTCCAGGTTGTGGTTGAACACATCCGGTGGGGTTGCGGTCAGAATTTCCAGTGCGCGATCCATACGACCACGGAAATCAGGCACCAGCGTTTCAATCTTAATGCTTGGGCTTTTCTCGCGGATCGCGGTGATGCAATCGGCAAAGTGCTGAGCACCGCCGTCACGCAGATCGTCGCGGTCCACCGAGGTGATGACCACATAGCGCAATGCCATATCGGCAATAGTTTGCGCCAGCTTCAGCGGTTCGTTGGCGTCAGGCGCATTGGGGCGGCCATGCGCCACGTCGCAGAATGGGCAGCGACGGGTACAAATTGCGCCGAGGATCATAAAGGTGGCGGTGCCATGGTTGAAGCATTCGGCGAGGTTAGGGCAGGAAGCCTCTTCACACACCGAGTGCAGACCATTTTTGCGCATGGCGGCTTTGATTCCCTGAATGCGGCTGGAATCCGCAGGCAGTTTGATCTTCATCCACTCCGGCTTACGCAGAATTTCTTCACGCTCGACCATCACGGTTTTCACCGGAATCAGCGCCATTTTGTCGGCATCGCGATACTTGACGCCACGTTCCATCTGAATTGGTTTACTCATAAATCTGCAGGTTCCGGTCGGGATTGCGATTTGAAAGCTTCCTCACTCAAACTGAGAACCAGGCTTTCAACTTTATTTGAAAATATGGCAAAAATTATATCATCTCGTCTGCGTATAAGCAGCCGATAAGCCCGTGCAAAAGTTACAATTTTGTAAATCAGCACAGACAGTCAAGGTCAGACCGCTGATTCATTTTTCCACTCCAGCTGGCTAAAACCGGTTAATCGCGCGAAATGCTGCACCAGGCGCGGTTGCACATCGCCCGGAGTGACGCCGGGCTGGGTTGCACTGAGCTGGGTCATCTGCATGCCAGCATAGCCACACGGATTGATGCGTAAGAAGGGAGCGAGATCCATGGACACGTTTAAGGCTAACCCGTGGAAGGAACACCCTTTGCGGATGCGCAATCCCAGCGAGCAAATCTTGTCATCACCCACATACACACCGGGCGCATCGGCGCGCGCCCGCGCGGAAATATCGTAGTCCGCCAGTGTACTGATTACCGTCTCTTCTAACGCCGTCACCAGCTCACGCACGCCCATTTTACGGCGTTTGACGTCAATCAGCACATACATGATTTGCTGGCCAGGGCCGTGATAAGTCACCTGTCCACCGCGATCGCTTTGTACTACCGGAATGTTACCGGGCATCAACAGATGTTCTGCTTTACCGGCCTGGCCTTGAGTAAACACTGGATGATGTTCCACCAGCCAGATTTCATCGGCAGTGTGCGGGTCGCGTTGATCGGTAAACTGATGCATCGCATCGGAGACGGGCTGCCAGTCGCGCAGGCCCAGTTGACGAACAAGAAGCGTGTTAGCTGACAAAGCGGAAATCCGGTAAAGAGTGAAGGGCTGAGTATAACGCTGGCAAAGCTGCCTTTGCCAGCGTGGGTATTACAGAACCATACGCACGATTTCGATATTGCCTAACTCTTCGTAAAGGGTTTCAACTTGTTCGATATGCGTGGCGGTAATGGTGATGGAGACGGAGTGATAGTTGCCTTTGCTGCTGGGCTTCACCGCCGGGGTATAGTCGCCTGGCGCGTGACGTTGCACCACTTCAACCACTTGATCAACCAGCTCCGGTTGCGCCAGTCCCATGACTTTATAAGTGAAGGGGGTAGGGAATTCGAGCAGTTCATTCAGTTTGGTTTTCATGTTGACTCCGGTGCTTAACAGATAATTCGGGAGGCAAAAATGCGTCCCTTACGGGTGGTGCAAAAAAGTTAAAAAGGGAGGCCAGAAGGCCTCCCCTACACGTTTGATACGGGGATTGTATTTATATTGTACCAGACGGGCGTTTTTTCAAGCTGATCTTAACCGAACCAGTGATGGAACATCAGTTTGATGTAATCAATGATACGACCGAAGAAGCCGCCTTCCTGCACTTCGTTCAGTACCACCAGCGGACGCTGTTCGATGGTTTTGCCATCTAACTGGAAGTTAATGCTGCCCACGACCTGATTTTTCTGCAGCGGTGCATGCAGTTCGGTGTTGTTCAGCACATAGCTGGCTTTCAGGTCTTTCATGCGGCCGCGAGGAATCGTCAGATAGGCATCTTTTTCCACGCCCAACTGCACACGATCGCTGTTACCGAACCACACTGGCTCAGAAGCAAACTCTTTACCCGCTTTCAGTGGTGCTACGGTTTCAAAGAAGCGGAAGCCCCAGGTCAGCAGTTTTTTGCTCTCGGTTTCACGGCCTTTATAGGTACGACCACCCATTACCGCAGAAATCAGACGCATCTGGCCTTCAGTAGCGGATGCCACCAGGTTGTAACCAGCGGCATCAGTATGACCGGTTTTGATACCGTCCACGTTCAGGCTGGTATCCCACAGCAAACCGTTACGGTTCATCTGTTTGATGTTGTTAAAGGTGAAATCTTTTTCACGGTAAACCGCGTATTCGTCCGGAACGTCACGAATCAGTGCCTGACCAATCAGCGCCATATCGCGTGGTGAGCTGTACTGACCTTCAGCATCCAGGCCGTGTACGGTCTGGAAGTGGGTGTTTTTCAGGCCCAGTGCGTTAACGTAGTTGTTCATCAGGCTAACAAAGGCGTCCTGGCTACCGGCGACATAGTCCGCCATTGCCACACAAGCATCGTTACCCGATTGCAAAACGATACCGCGCGTCAGCTGGGAAACCGGTACGCGATCGCCTGGTTTCAGGAACATCAGTGACGAGCCCTTGAACACCGGGTTGCCGGTTGCCCAGGCATCTTTCCCTACGGTGACGATATCATCGTTGTGGATTTTACCGGCTTTGACCGCTTGACCAATGACGTAGCTGGTCATCATTTTGGTCAGGCTGGCAGGATCGCGGCGTGCATCAGCGTTCTTTTCCGCCAGTACTTTGCCGGAGTTGGCATCCATCAGCACGTAAGCTTCAGCATCGATTTCCGGTACGCCCGGGATCATCGTCTTAAGATTAACATCATCCGCAAATGCGGCATGGCTGAGAGAGAGGGCGACCAGTGATCCCACTGTCAGGCGTTTCAGAAAACGAGAAGGTTTCAGCGTATTCATGTTAAGGACTACAACATCCGTGGGCTAAGAGTGAAAAAAGTGCCTTACTATAGCAAACGCCCGATCGGGCGACATCTTGCTTTGCAAATCAGTATCAGCGGTAAAATTGACTGCCCGTTACATTGACGGGCGGGCAGTGGTAATAAATGAGCTCATCTGTGCTTCAGTGGTCAGACGCTGCTGTAACGCTGCGGCTTCAGCTCGGCTTTTGTAACCCCCGAGCTGGATGCGATAGACATTACCGTTGGCCTCAACGCTGCCCGGCACACCAAAACGTTTGCCCAGGCTGGTGGCAAGTTGGCGGGCACGTGCCGCGTCATTGACGGCGCCGACCTGTACCACATAACCGCTGCCAGCGTGAGCATTCTGACTCACGGGGGCAGCACTGGCCGCCACCGGCGCCGCAACTGCCGCAGGGGCAGGCGTAGCCGCGGGTTCACTGCCTTCCAGTACACCATTGGCTAACGGCTGTGGTGCACCAAGGAAACCGCTGCTTTGTACTGGCGCACCCATGTTGCCGTTGCTTTGCAGCGTGCTGTTATCCACCGCGCGGACATCCTGCGGGGCAGGGGCTGGTGTGGTATTAGCGCTGCTGCCGCCCATCATCACCATGCCGCCGCCCAAGTCAGGGCGTGCGGGTAGGGCATAGCTCTGCTTAGCAACAGTCGTACCAATGGTGCCAGGACCGGAAACCGAGCCATCCGGCGCGACTTTGATGTAATCCACACGCACGCGCGTGTTATTCGAGATGTTAAGACGATCGCCTGCGGCACGGGATAAATCGATAATCCGACCCGGCGTATAAGGGCCGCGATCGTTCACGCGCACCACAATCTGACGACCGTTGGCGAGGTTAGTCACGCGCACATAGCTTGGCAGTGGCAACGTCGGGTGTGCAGCGGTCATGGCGTCTGGATCGTAGGACTCACCAATGGCAGTACGATTGCCTTTAGCTTCGTCACCGTACCAGGTCGCCAGACCGATTTCGCTGTAATTCGACGGGTCCTGAATCACGCGGTAATTTTTACCGTTAACGCTGTAATCCTGGCTGGTGGACGGATTGATCGGTTCATAGCGTGGCTCCACGCCTGGGATCTCAACCACCGGGCCGTTATAGGCCGGTTGTGGCGGTGCCGTGTTAGTCTGCTGTTCTGGAGTAGAACAGGCAGCCAGTACCAGTGATGCGAGTACAACCCCAAGCCAATCCTTACGCATGTGCAGCCTCTTAAACGCTTTTAGATAACATTTTTCGATGAGTATGGATCGACATCACGATGCCAAATCCGGCCATTAACACAATCAATGCCGATCCGCCGTAGCTCACCAGCGGCAGCGGTACGCCGACCACGGGTAAGATACCACTTACCATGCCAATGTTAACGAAAACATAAACGAATAAAATCAGCATCAAACCGCCGGCCATTACACGACCAAAAGTGGTTTGTGCACGGGCTGCGACAATCAGCCCGCGTAGAATCAGCAACAGATACAGGACCAGCAACAGCAACACCCCGATCAGGCCAAGTTCTTCTGCTAACACGGCAAAAATAAAGTCGGTGTGGCGTTCAGGGAGAAACTCAAGTTGCGACTGCGTGCCGTGCAGCCAGCCTTTACCGCGCAGCCCACCGGAACCTATCGCAATTTTTGACTGGATGATGTGATAGCCCGCGCCGAGTGGATCACTTTCTGGATCCAGCAGCATCATGACGCGGTCACGCTGATAGTCGTGCATCAGGAAGAACCACAGAACGGGAATGAACGCGGCAACCAGCAGCACAGCCACCGCGATCAGCTTCCAGCTCATGCCTGACAGGAACAGCACAAACAGACCCGATGCGGCAATCAGAATAGATGTACCCAAGTCCGGCTGCGCCGCCACCAGCAGTGTTGGCATGAAAATCAGCACTAACGCGATGCCGGTATTTTTCAGGGTAGGAGGGCAGACGTCACGGTTGATGAAGCGCGCGACCATCAGCGGCACCGCAATTTTGGCTATCTCCGAGGGCTGAAAACGCACAAATCCGAGATCCAGCCAACGCTGTGCACCCTTACTGATATGCCCAAAGGCGTCAACGGCCACCAGTAATATCACGCAGACAATGTAGAGATACGGCGCCCAACTCTCATAGACGCGCGGTGGCACCTGCGCCATCACCAGCATGATAATCACGCCCATCGCGATCTGGCCGAGCTTACGCTCCATCATACCTGGGTCCTGACCGCTGGCACTCCAGATCACGATGGCGCTGTAGGTCAGCAGCGCGAGGATGATCAGCATAAAAATCGGGTCGATGTGGATACGCGTCCAGATCGATCGTTTCTGCGGGCTATCGTTCATGGACATCTTTATTCACCTTCGTAGCCAGGCGGCGTCGGTGCGGCTTCAGGCAGCACGGTATTGTTGTCGCCTAACATTATGTGGTCGAGAATCTGGCGCATTACAGTACCTACCGCAGGGCCGGCACCGCCGTTCTCGAGAATCATGGTGACCGCCACGCGCGGTTTGTCATAGGGCGCGAAAGCCGTCATCAGTTTATGGTCGCGCAACCGCTCGGCAATCTTATGGGCGTTATAGGTTTCGTTCTCTTTCAAGCCGAAGACCTGCGCAGTACCTGATTTTGCGGCGATTTTATAAGGCGCGTCAGCAAAGCTTTTGTGTGCGGTTCCGTTGGGGCGGTTCGCCACGCCATACATACCGTCTTTGGCGATTTCCCAATAGCCGGAGTGAATATCACCAATCGGGGCATCGGGTGGCTGACGATAAGGCACCATGGTTTGCCCTTCACGGGTGGCGCGCAGCAAGTGGGGCACTTTGATTACGCCATCGTTAATCAAAATCATCATTGCTTTGTTCATCTGTACGGGCGTCGCCGTCCAGTAACCTTGCCCGATGCCCACTGGAATGGTGTCACCCTGATACCAGGGCTTTTTAAAGCGCTTCAGTTTCCATTCGCGGGTTGGCATGTTGCCTGGGCTTTCTTGCGGCAGATCGATACCGGTACGATGGCCATAACCGAATTTGGTCATCCACTCGGACAGGCGATCAATGCCCATATCATAGGCAACCTGATAGAAGAATGTATCGGCGGATTCTTCCAGCGATTTGGTGACGTTAAGCCGACCGTGTCCCCACTTTTTCCAGTCGCGGTAACGCTTTTCCGAACCTGGCAACTGCCACCAGCCGGGATCGAACAAACTGGTATTACGGTTAATCACGCCGGCACTGAGTGCGGACACGGCGACATAAGGTTTAACGGTGGATGCAGGCGGATAGGATGCCTGTAACGCACGGTTATAGAGTGGACGGTTCTCGTCACCCAGCAGTGCTTTGTAATCTTTGCTGGAGATACCATCGACAAACAGATTGGGGTCATAGCTTGGCGTCGACACCAGCGCCAGAATTTCACCGGTGCGTGGATCGCTCACCACCACTGCTGCGCGGCTGCCGGTCAACAGGGTTTCAATATACTGCTGCAGCTTGAGATCAACGGTGAGATAGATATCACGCCCAGCCTGAGGAGATTGTTCATGCAACTGGCGGATCACGCGACCACGGTTGTTAACTTCAACCTCTTCATAGCCGGTTTTGCCGTGCAGCACATCTTCGTAGTAGTTTTCGATGCCCAGCTTACCGATATCATGCGTTGCGGCATAGTTAGGCCATTTCCCTTCATCATCCAACCGTTTAACGTCACGATCGTTGATTTTTGATACGTAACCCACCACGTGAGTCAGGGTCTGGCCGTAAGGATAATAACGGCGCTGATAGCCTTTGACTTCCACACCGGGGAAGCGGTACTGGTTCACCGCAAAGCGCGCTACCTGGACTTCGTTCAGTGCGGTTTTCACCGGAATGGAGGTAAAGCGGCGCGAGCGCTTACGCTCTTTTTCAAAGGCGTCGATATCGTCGTCAGTCAGATCCAGCACCGGACGCAGGTCTTGCAAGGTCTGCTTAAGATCATCAACTTTTTCTGGCACCAGCTCCGCCTGATAGATCGTACGGTTCAGCGCCAGCGGCACGCCGTTACGGTCAAAGATGATGCCGCGGCTCGGTGCCACGGGCACCAGCTTGATGCGGTTTTCATTTGAACGGGTGCTGTAATCGTCGAAACGCAGGATTTGCAGGTGATAGAGGTTTACCACCAGCACGCTGGAGAGGAGAAAAATGCCAACAAAAGCCACCAGAGCCCGGCGGACAAAGAGTTTCTGTTCAGCAGTGTAGTCGCGAAAGGCGTTGCTCTGTAATTTCATCCGCTGCGTTTATTGTCTGGAGGTTGTCAGGCGTTTATTCACGGTGATAAGGGTGATTCGTCGTAATGCTCCAGGCACGATACAAACTTTCCGCCACCAACACGCGCACTAAAGGGTGCGGTAGCGTTAACGCAGAAAGCGACCAGCTCTGTTCGGCGGCGGCTTTACACGCCGGCGCCAGTCCTTCCGGACCGCCGATCAGCAAGCTGACATCGCGGCCGTCCAGCTTCCAGCGCTCAAGCTGTTGCGCCAGCTGGAGTGTTTCCCACGGCTGACCTGGAATATCCAGCGTGACAATGCGATTGCCTTTACCCACGGCAGCCAGCATCGCTTCGCCCTCTTTTTCCAGAATGCGTTTGATGTCCGCGTTCTTGCCGCGTTTACCGGCAGTGACTTCGGTCAGTTCAAACGGCATATCCTTGGGAAAACGGCGTAGATATTCCATGAAACCGGTCTGAACCCAATCGGGCATTTTGGTGCCAACGGCCACCAGCTGAAGTTTCAACGCTTAGCTCCAGAGCTTTTCCAGCTCATACAGCTGGCGGCTCTCTTCCTGCATCACGTGAACGATCACTTCGCCGAGATCAACCACGACCCAGTCAGCGGCAGCTTTACCGTCTACGCCCAATGGCTTAAGGCCAGCTGCACGTGATTCCTGCATCACGTGATCGGCAATCGAAATAACGTGGCGCGTGGAGGTGCCGGTGCAGATAATCATGCAGTCGGTGATGCTGGATTTGCCCTGAACATCGACAGCAATGATATCCTGACCTTTAAGATCATCAATCTTATCAATAACGAAATCTTGGAGTGCTTTACCTTGCAAAAGGTTCCCCTTAAAAACAGGTGATTGCGAGCAGGCTGAATGCCCGAAAACGTAGCCGAAAATGAAGCGGCGCAGTATAGCACGCAACGATCAAGCGCGATATAAGCCAGCGCGATCGATATAGTCAATGACCGCATCGGGCAGCAGATCGGTACAGGATTGACCGCTATGGCGACGCTGGCGTATTTCTGTGGCGGAGATGTCGAACAGCGGGGTATCCGCTAACCAGATGTGGCCTGAAGGTGCCTGATGCAACTGCTGCGGGTTCTGCGCCAGATGGGCATCCAGCCACTGCTGCATGTCAACACTCTCCATCTGTGCCGCATAGCCGGGACGCTTGCAAACCAGCAAATGGCACAGCGACAGCAAATCCTGCCAGCGATGCCATTTGGATAACGTTAGCAGAGAATCCTGTCCGATGATAAACCCGAGGGGCTGTTCTGCACCGCGTTCCGCACGCAGTGCTTCAAGCGTGGCCACAGTCCAGGAGGGCGTGTCGCGCTCCAGTTCCCGTGTGTCGATATCAAATAAAGGGCGGTCGGCGATGGCACAACGCAGCATCTCAACGCGCTGCTGCGCACTGGCTTCGGGCTGAGGGCGATGCGGCGGCACATTGTTGGGTAGCAACGTCACCTTCTTCAAACCCACCTGCTGCGCCAGGGCTTCCACTGGACGCAGATGGCCAAAATGGATCGGATCAAAGGTGCCGCCAAACAGCGCATAGAGTTTAGACATCGGTGAAACTCAAGGGAAAATCACGATGGCAGATCAACAGCGACAGCGTTTCTAGCTGAGGCCACAGGTTTTGACCGTAATCCTGCTTCATGGTCAGTTCCAGCTCAGCCAGCAGATGTACCGCGCGCTGTAAACGTCGCGCATCAAGGCGCTGCAGGGCTTCGGTAAACAGTGCACGACGATTTTGCCAGATGCGTTGCTGATCCATCAGCGTGCGTAAACCCTGTTTTGCCTGGTTACGCTGCAGATGCAACAACGTGAGTAAATCGCGTTGCAGCGAGCGCAGCAGAATCACCACTTCGGCGTCCTCTTTCTCCAGCTGATGCAGGATGTGCAGGGCGCGTTTACTTTTCCCGGCCAGCAGTGCATCCACCCAGTGAAACGGCGTAAAGTGCGCGGCATCGTTGACCGCCTCTTCCACGCGTGGCAGCGTCAGTTTGCCATCCGGCCATAACAGTGAAAGACGTTCCAGAGCTTGCGCTAAGGCCAGCAGGTTACCCTCATAGCAGTAGCACAGCAGCTGAATGGCGGCATCATCGACACTTAATTTCATGGCTTTTGCACGGCTGGCAACCCAGCGCGGCAGCTGTGCCTGTTCCGGCGTCTGGCACGGCACTACCACGGCATGCCCGCTGTGCGCTTTAAACCAGGCGCTGTTTTCCTGCGCTTTGGTCAGCTTTGCCATACGTAAAATCAGCAGAATATCGCTGTGCAGCAAACCGGCCAGTTTGACCAGTTGCTCTGCCATGGCGGCATTCGGACCATTTTCTGGCAACTGTAAGGTTAAGGTTTGGCGCTGGGTAAACAGGCTGAGTGCCTGACAGCTGGCAAAGATCGCATCCCAATCGGTTTGCGCATCCAACGTGACGCTGAAGTGCTCTTCAAAGCCCTGTGCGGTCGAGGCTGCGCGGATAGCGTCGGCACTCTCTTGAATCAGCAGAGGTTCATTGCCGGTGAGAAAATAACAGGCGCGCAGCCCCTCTCGAAGCTGCGCGCTCAGTTGTTCAGGATAAATCCTGATCATTGCAGACTGGTAGCTGACGAAGACGGCACTTCCGGTGAGTTCTGACCCGGTGCAATCGTCTCCGGCTGCGGCAGTGTGTCTTTGTTGCTTTCCTGCGCGGCATGAACGGTCAGCAGCTTACGCACCAACTGCTCGGCAGCGCGCTGACGCATCTCCTGTACGATCATGTCCTGCTCGGCATCCTTAGCCAGTGCGGCGTTCGGGTTGTCGAAGAAAGAACGATACACGGTGGTGCTGATCGGGTAGATACCTTTGCCCGGCAGCAGAACCTGTGCGGTGACCGTCATCACCAGGGAATATTCAGCGGTGGTGCCGCTTATAAACACCGATGCAGTATCACGCCCCTGCATTTCTGCGCCCAGGCGCAGAGTAGGGTACTTCGCACTCGCCTTTTTGCTGTCTTCAACGATGGTCACATCATTGATACGCAGCTGCTGGCGCACGGTACGTGCCAGCGGACCATAAGGGTCGCCGCTCTGGACGATCAGCGTTTTCATCTCAGTTGGCACCATGGTGGTGCCGCGCGGGTGAAAACCACATCCAGCGGTGATCATCACCGCCAGCAGGACAAACAGCCTGATAATCAGTTGTCGCACAGTTCCTCCTGAACTTAACCTACGACCAGGTTAAGCAGTTTGCCAGGGACATAAATCACTTTACGAAGGGTGACGCCATCCAGATATTTCGCCACCAGATGCTCCTGCGCAGCACGCGCCTGAACTTGCTCCTGCGTAGCATCGGGCGCAACGGTGATTTTGCCGCGCACTTTGCCATTCACCTGTACGACCACCAGCAGTGAATCTTCGACCATTGCGGCTTCATCCGCAACCGGCCAGCTGGCTTCATCAACGCTGCCTTCACCCCCCAGAGCCTGCCACAGAACATAGCTGGCGTGCGGGGTGAACGGATACAGCAGACGAACAACCGCCACCAGGGATTCCTGCAGCAGGGCACGATCTTGCTCGCTCTCCTGTGGTGCACGAATCAGCTTGTTCATCAGCTCCATAATGGCTGCGATAGCGGTGTTGAAGGTCTGGCGACGGCCAACATCATCCGCCACTTTCGCGATGGTTTTGTGCAGATCGCGACGCAGCGCTTTCTGATCGTCGTTCAGCGTGTTCACGTCCAGCGCCACGGTGGCCCCTTTCGCAATGTGCTCGTAGGCCAGTTTCCAGACGCGCTTCAGGAAGCGGTTAGCCCCTTCCACACCGGACTCCTGCCATTCCAGCGTCATCTCTGCTGGCGAAGCAAACATCATGAACAGACGCACGGTATCCGCGCCGTAACGCTCAACCATCAGCTGTGGATCGATGCCGTTGTTTTTCGACTTCGACATTTTGCTCATGCCCGCATACACCACTTCGCGGCCTGCATTGTCGACAGCTTTAACGATACGACCTTTCTCGTCACGCTCTACCGTCACATCAACCGGAGACACCCAGTTACGTTCACCGTTAGCGCCGGTGTAGTAGAACGCATCGGCCAATACCATGCCCTGACACAGCAGGCGTTTAGCTGGCTCATCAGAATTGACCAGGCCGGCGTCACGCAGCAGCTTGTGATAGAAGCGGAAATACATCAGGTGCATGATGGCGTGTTCGATACCACCCACATACTGATCGACCGGCAGCCAGTAGTTGGCCGCAGCCGGGTCCAGCATGCCTTCGTTATAGTTGGCACAGGTGTAACGGGCGTAATACCAGGATGACTCCATGAAGGTGTCAAAGGTATCGGTCTCACGCAGCGCAGGCTGTCCGTTCACGGTGGTTTTCGCCCACTCAGCATCGGCCTTGATTGGGCTGGTAATACCGTCCATCACCACGTCTTCTGGCAGAATAACCGGCAACTGGTCTTCTGGCGTCGGGATGACCGTGCCATCTTCCAGTGTCACCATTGGAATTGGCGCGCCCCAGTAACGCTGACGGGAAACACCCCAGTCGCGCAGGCGATAGTTAACTTTACGTACGCCCACACCTTTAGCGGCCAGCGCATCAGCGATGGCGTTGAAGCCCGCCTGATGGTCCAGACCGTTGTACTCGCCAGAGTTAAACAGCGTGCCTTTTTCAGTCATTGCGGCTTCGCTGATATCGGGCTCTGAACCGTCAAGGTTGAGGATAACCGGCTTGATGTTCAGGTTGTACTTGGTGGCAAACTCCCAGTCACGCTGGTCGTGGCCTGGCACGGCCATCACCGCACCGGTGCCGTATTCCATCAGCACAAAGTTAGCCACCCAAACAGGGATCTCTTCACCGGTCAGCGGATGGATAGCAAACAGGCCAGTGGCCATGCCTTTCTTCTCCATCGTCGCCATATCCGCTTCCGCGACTTTGGTGGTGCTGCACTCGGCGATAAAGTCACTCAGCGCAGGATTGCTGGCTGCTGCCTGACGCGCCAGTGGGTGGCCTGCCGCAACGGCAACGTAAGTGGCACCCAGGAAGGTATCTGGACGGGTGGTGTAAACCGTCAGTTTCTCTTCGCTGTAAGCCACATCAAAGGTGATCTCAACGCCTTCAGAACGGCCAATCCAGTTACGCTGCATGGTTTTGACCTGTTCAGGCCAGTCTTCCAGCTTATCCAGATCGTTCAACAGTTCTTCAGCATAGGCGGTGATTTTCACGAACCATTGTGGGATCTCTTTGCGTTCCACTTTGGTATCACAGCGCCAGCAGCAGCCGTCGATAACCTGTTCGTTGGCCAGCACGGTTTGGTCGTTCGGGCACCAGTTCACCGCAGAGGTCTTCTTGTAGACCATGCCTTTTTCATACAGCTTGGTGAAGAACCACTGTTCCCAGCGATAGTACTCTGGCTGGCAGGTCGCTAATTCGCGGCTCCAGTCATAACCAAAGCCCAGCAGTTTCAGCTGGTTCTTCATGTATTCGATGTTGTCGTATGTCCAGGGGGCGGGGGCGGTGTTATTTTTTACCGCGGCACCTTCTGCTGGCAAACCGAACGCATCCCAGCCAATCGGCTGCAGGACGTTTTTACCGAGCATACGCTGGTAACGTGCGATTACATCGCCAATGGTGTAGTTACGCACGTGGCCCATGTGTAGGCGGCCAGAAGGATAGGGCAGCATTGAAAGGCAGTAATACTTCTCTTTGCCTTCCTGCTCGGTCACTTTAAAGGTTTCGTTTTCATCCCAGTGCTGTTGTACGCGGGATTCTATCTCTTCCGGGCGGTATTGCTCTTGCATGGCTGCCTGTGGTCCTTTGTGAAAATCGTTAACCCTGTATGGTGGGTTCGCATACTTTTAGATCCGCATAGCATACCCATAAGGCTGGCCCTCAACAACATTTCACGCCCCCGCAGGCAGGATTTCTGCTTAATGCGCCGCCGCTTTCACCCTTTTATGATTTCCCTGGCGGATAGCACGGCAAATATGACAGAACAGCTAAACTTAAAGGCAGCGATTCCCGCGGAAAGGAGAACAAAATGAATAACGTGGCGCAGGAGTATCGAGCAACGATAGCGGCATTAACCCAGCGGCTGGAGCGCGGCGAGCGTGATGTCGATGCGCTGGTAGCAGAAGCGCGGCAAGATTTGCTGGCGAAAAAAACGCTGACGTCTTCAGAGGTGAATGAAGTGATGCGGGCCGTCAGACGCGATTTGCATGAGTTTGCTCTGAGCTATCAGGAGTCTTCTGATGTGCTGGGGGATTCGGTGTTTATGCGCGTGATCCGTGAGAGCGTGTGGAAGGAGTTGGCGGATATCACAGACAAAAGCCAGCTGGAGTGGCGCGAGGTGTTTCAGGATCTGCGACATCACGGTGTCTATCAGAGCGGTGAAGTGGTGGGCTTGGGGAATCTGGTGTGTGAGAAGTGCGGTTTTACCCGAGCCATTTATACGCCTGAAAGCTTAACGCGCTGTCCGGAGTGTGGGCACGACCATTTCCAGCGTCAGCCGTTTGAGCCTTGATGGAATGTCAAAAGCGCGATGAATCGCGAAGTGCTTGTCGGTTTAGCGCCTGACGGTCGCCATAAATGGCGTAATGCTCGTCAGTTAGGCGCCTTTCGGTCACCATAAATGGCGACCCTGCAATAATGGTTTTTTCGTAGAGTGCGCATTAATGCTCACCAGCATAAAGCCGCGCCGCTAGCGGTGTGCAGATCCCGTAGCGGCGCAATTTATTGCGCTAACAAATTAATGCAGAATCTTCGCGAGGAAGTCTTTTGCACGGTCAGATTGCGGATTGTTGAAGAAGTCATCTTTGTTAGTGTCTTCGACAATCTTCCCTTCATCCATAAAGATCACGCGATTTGCCACTTTACGTGCGAAGCCCATCTCATGCGTCACCACCATCATGGTCATGCCTTCGTTGGCCAACTCGACCATTACGTCCAGCACTTCGTTGATCATTTCGGGATCCAGCGCTGAAGTTGGTTCATCGAACAGCATCGCAATCGGGTCCATGCACAGCGCACGGGCAATCGCCACACGCTGTTGCTGTCCACCCGAAAGCTGTCCAGGGAATTTCTCCGCATGCGCCGCCAGACCAACGCGCGTCAACAGCTTTAGACCCTTTTCACGGGCGGCAGCTTTATCACGCTTCAGGACTTTTACCTGCGCCAGCACCAGGTTGTCGACAATGCTGAGATGCGGGAACAGTTCGAAGTGCTGGAACACCATACCCACCTTGCTGCGCAGCTGTGCGAGGTTGGTCTTCTTGTTGTTTACTTCGGTACCGTTGACCTGAATGCTGCCTTGCTGCACCGGCTCCAGACCGTTAACGGTTTTAATCAGCGTTGATTTCCCCGAACCGGACGGTCCGCAGACCACCACCACTTCACCTTTTTTCACTTCGGTGGAGCAGTCGGTCAGCACCTGAAAGTGACCATACCACTTAGAAACGTTTTTCAGGCTAATCATTTAAACCGTCCTTTTTCTTTTCAGATAGCTAACCAACAGCGAAGCGCTCAGGCTGATCACAAAGTAGACCAGACCGGCAAACAGAACCATTTCAACCTGGGTACCGTCACGCTCACCAATGGTGGAGGCGGTACGGAAGAAGTCAGCCAGGCTTAAGACATACACCAGCGAGGTATCCTGGAACAGCACAATGCCTTGCGTCAGTAGCAGCGGCACCATGGCACGGAAGGCTTGTGGCAGGATAATCAGCTGCATCGATTGCCAGTGCGTCATACCCAGTGCCAGCGCAGCATTTGACTGACCGCGTGAAATGCTCTGGATACCCGCACGAATAATTTCCGAATAATAGGCCGCTTCAAACAGCGCAAATGCCACCATGGCGGAAATCAGACGGATATCGGTTTTTGGTGATAGCCCCAGCACTTGTTGCAGCAAAGCCGGTACCACCAGATAGAACCACAGCAGCACCATCACCAACGGCACCGAACGGAACAGGTTGACGTACAGCTTGGCAAACCAGCGGATCGGGGCAAACGGTGACAAGCGCATTACCGCCAGAATGGTGCCCCAGATAATGCCGAACACCACCGCCACCGCGGTAATTTTGAAGGTAATGATCAAGCCATTCCATAAATAAGGCAGGCTTGGCGGAATGGAACTCCAGTCAAAATCGTACATTTATTTGCCTCCCAGATTGCCAGGCAGGCGAATTTTGCGTTCTACCAAACTCATGATCAGCATGATAATCAGGTTGATGCCGACGTAAGCCAGGGTGATAGCGGTGAAGGATTCGTAAGCATGGGCGGAGTAGTCGAGCAGTTTACCCGCTTGCGCTGCCATATCGACCAGACCAATGGTCGAAGCAATCGCCGAGTTCTTCACCAGGTTCAACATTTCAGACGTCATCGGCGGCACAATCACGCGATACGCATTGGGTAACAGCACGTAGCGATAGGTTTGTGGCAGCGTCAGGCCCATCGCCAGACCGGCGTTTTTCTGGCCACGCGGCAGTGACTGAATGGCGGCACGGACTTGCTCACAAACACGGGCTGCAGTGAAGAGCCCCAGACAGATGGTTGAAGAAACAAAGAACTGAACGTTCGGATCCAGCTCCGCTTTAAACCACATCCCCAGCTTCTCACCGACCAGTTCAGGCGCGACCAGATACCAGAAGAAGAACTGGACGATCAGCGGGATATTACGAAACAGTTCCACGTAGCAGGTACCGATCGTCGACAGTAGACGATTGGGCACGGTACGCAGAATGCCAAAGAAGGAACCTACCAGGAAGGCGATAATCCAGGCACAGCAGGAAACCGCAACGGTTACCTGAAATCCGGACCACAGCCAGCCGAGGTAAGTCGTATTGCCGAACGGGGCCTGTTGTAAAAATATGCCCCAGTTCCAATCGATACCCATAACGAGCTCCGGTAAAAAAAGGGTAGCCAGGCTACCCATAAGATTGTTGAGCGGTGTCTTACGTCCTGCTTCAGGGGAACGACCTGTTGCAGTCTGTCTGTCCGCACCGCGTGTTCAGCAATCGAGAGGGCAGCGGAACTGCCCTTGTTTTCATTGTTAATTAGAGTGCTTTGTCGTTTGGCGCTTTGAACAGTGCCTGCATATCAGATGACAGTTCAAAGTTCATGTTCAGGTTTTTCGGTGGAATTGGCTGTTTGAACCAGGTATCGAACCATTTCGCCGCTTCACCCGAGGTCTGCGCTTTTGCGATGGTGTCATCCATCAGCTGTTTGAACTGTGGATCTTCTTTACGCAGCATACAGCCGTAGGCTTCTTTCGACTGAGGTGTGCCGGTAATCTGCCAGTCATCAGGTTTTTTGGCTTTCGCACGTTCACCCGCCAGCAGTGCATCATCCATCATGAAGGCCACGGCACGACCGGTTTCCAGCGTACGGAAAGAATCGCCATGGTCTTTCGCGCTGATGATGCGCATGTCCATTTTCTTCTCATCGTTCAGCTTGTGCAGCAGAACTTCAGAAGTGGTACCTGAGGTCACCACAACGGTTTTCCCTTTCAGGTCAGCGAAATCTTTGATGTCGCCACCTTTTTTCACCAGCAGACGTGTACCAATGATGAACACGGTGTCAGAGAATGCGGCTTGCTGCTGACGTTCAAGGTTGTTGGTGGTAGAACCACACTCAAAATCGTAAGTTCCGTTTTGCAGCAGAGGGATACGGTTTTGTGAAGTGATCGGCAGCATTTTAACCTGCAGATCAGGCTTGTTCAGCTTGGCCTTGATCGCTGCAACGATGGCGTTTGAGTAGTCTTGTGAATAGCCAACCACTTTTTGCTGGTTGTCGTAGTAAGAAAAGGGAACTGATGACTCACGATGCCCAACGACGATCACGCCGCTATCATTAATTTTTTTCAGGGTACCGGTGAGATCTTCCGCCTGGGCCGCTCCCGCTGCTGCTCCCAACAGCAGAAGAGATAATGCCACTTTGCGTGTCTGCATGTTCCTACTCCTTTGAATGGATGTTGCGCAGAACATAAACTGCGCAGATTGTGATGTTGTGTGTATTTCGTGCTGCTTTTTTAGTTATCCCTTAGCGCAACTGCACGCAGGATAGTGATTAACATAGCGAATTGTTAACGCAATGAAACAAAAAAGTTTGTTTTTTGCGAGCCGCTCCGCACCATTAAGAGGCAATAAAACACCTGTGCGCCTTTACGGTGCGTGTCAGTGCCAGATAGTAGTGCGAAAAGATGGCAATACGCTGACAAAACGCTGATGTCTGGAAAATCACTGAAATAAATAGCAATGATCGTGCCAGCACGATGAAAAAAGAAAAAATGCCAGCAGAGAATCTGGTAAAGCGTAGCGGATGGGAGCGGAAAACAGCGCAAAAAAAAGGCGAAGTGATCACTTCGCCTGGAGATATTGTGAGCCAGGTGTCAATGACGACGGCGTATAATCGCTAACACCATGCCGATTAGCGTCAGAATCCACACCGGCCAGATACCGGCTTTCGCATACGGTGTCTCACCGGTGGTCGGTGTCACTTTGGCTTCCAGCACGTCACGGGTGAACTGCGGAATCTCTTTCTCGATTTCACCGTTGGCATTCACCACGGCGGTCACGCCATTGTTGGTGGAGCGCAGCAGCGGACGACCCAACTCCAGTGCACGCATGCGCGCCATCTGGAAGTGCTGCCACGGGCCGATAGAGTGACCAAACCAGGCATCATTGGACACCGTAAGCAGGAAGTTGGTGTCCGGGCGGAAGTTAGCGCGCACTTGCTCACCGAGCACAATCTCATAGCAGATGGCGCTGGTCAGGTTGTAACCCGACACTTTCAATTGCGGCTGGATATAAGCTCCACGACTGAATGATGACATGGGCAGATCAAAGAACGGCGCCAGCGGCCGCAGCAAGTCTTCCAGCGGAACAAACTCCCCGAACGGGACCAGATGGTTTTTCTGGTAGCGATTCTGGCTCTGATAGCTGTAAGGCTGTTCTCCCCCTAACACAATCACCGAGTTGTAATCGTGGTAGCGGTTATCGCCTTCAACGCGTGAATCAACAATGCCGGTAATCAGCGAACTTCCGCGCGCGCGCAGCTCAGCATCCAGCGCCTTCAGGAACGGCTGCTGATTGCTCTCCAGATCGGTTATCGCAGACTCTGGCCAGATAATGATCGGCGCTTTGCCCATGTAGGGCTGGCTGTAGGAGGTGTAAACGCGCAGCGTATTGAGCAGCTGTTGTGGGTCCCACTTCATGGACTGTGGAATGTTGCCTTGCACCATGGCGACATCCACGCTGCGTTCCGGCAGTGGCTGATACCATTGCAGCATCCGTAGCGGCCAGGGCAGCAGCAACAACACGGCTGCGGCGATCAGGCTTTTTACTGTGCGATGATGGAATGCATGCACCAACAGGCCGGCGATCACCATCAGCAGGAAAGTAATGGTTTCGACGCCTGCCAGCGGTGCAAGGCCTTTCAGCGGGCCATCAATCTGGCTGTAGCCGAATTGCAGCCACGGGAAACCGGTCAGGATCCAGCCGCGCAGGAATTCGCTGATCTGCCAGAGGGCCGGAGCCGCCAGTGCCAGACGCCACAATGTGGCGCGTGGCCACAAGCGATTGAGCACTGCAGCAAACAGCATCGGGTAGATCGCCAGGTAGGCGGCCAGCAGAATCACCAGGAAGACATTCACCGGACCGGGCATACCACCAAAGGTGGCGATGCTGACGTAAACCCAGTTAATGCCACTGCCAAACAGGCCAAAGCCCCAGACGAAACCTATCGCCGCGGCCTGCGGGCTGCGGCGCTCCAGCAACAGCAGTTGTAAACCTGCCAGGGAGATGAGCGCGGCGGGCCAGAAATCGTAGGGGGAAAAGGAAAGGGTGCCAACGGCACCCGTAATTAACGCCAGCAGCAGGCGTACCCGCTGCTGCGAGTATAAAGAGGCTAAAGCCATAAAATTATTCGTCTTCCAGTTGCGGTTGCGGAGAGTCTTCCGGAATTTTCACATGCACCTGGATGATACGGCGGCTGTCAGCCATCACGACTTTGAATTGGTAACCATCAATGTCGATGCTCTCACCACGCGCGGGAAGGTGGCCGAATCCCTGCATCACCAGACCGCCAATGGTATCCACTTCGTCATCGCTGAAGCTGGTACCAAAAATCTCATTGAATTCTTCAATCGGCGCAAGCGCACGCACCGTGTAGGTGTGGCGGTTAAGCTGACGGATATCACGATCTTCTTCATCGTCATATTCATCTTCGATCTCGCCAACGATCAGTTCGAGGATGTCTTCAATGGTGACTAGTCCAGAAACGCCGCCAAATTCATCAATGACAATCGCCATATGATAACGCTGGGAGCGGAACTCTTTGAGCATGCGGTCAACACGCTTGCTTTCAGGCACCACAACAGCAGGGCGCAGTACTTTTTCAATGCTGAAAGGTTCAGACGCGCTACTCATAAACGGCAGCAGGTCTTTGGCCATCAGAATGCCTTCGACGTGGTCTTTGTCTTCGCTGATCACCGGGAAGCGCGAGTGGGCAGAGTCAATAATGACCGCCAGGCACTCTTCCAGGCTTTGGTTGCGTTTGAGGGTAATCATCTGTGAGCGCGGGATCATGATGTCACGCACGCGCTGTTCGGCGATATCCAACACCCCTTCAAGCATGTCGCGGGTGTCCTGGTCAATCAGCTCTTTTTGCTCAGAATCGCGGATCAGCCCCAGCAGTTCATCACGGTTTTTAGGTTCACCGTGAAACAGTTGGTTGATTAGCAGGGAGAAAAATCCCTTTTTACTACTGGGTGCGTCGCTGTTTTGAGAATGGTCGTCGCTCATGGCGTTTTTATTTCGTTCTCTCTAATGAGGGAAAGGAACTGCCGGCGTCATCGCCAGCAGCGCAATAGCCTGAAACAGAGTTTCAGGCGTCTTCTTTCTCCGAAATGTACGGATCAGGATAACCAAGAGCAAGCATTATCTCGGTCTCCAGTGCCTCCATTTCTTCGGCTTCATCGTCTTCTATATGGTCGTACCCCAGCAAATGCAGCGTGCCGTGTACCACCATATGCGCCCAATGGGCTTCCAGGGTTTTGCCTTGTTCTTCCGCTTCTTGCTCAACCACCTGACGACAAATAATCAGATCGCCCAGCAGGGGTAACTCAATTCCCGGTGGGGCTTCAAAAGGAAATGAGAGCACGTTTGTCGGCTTATCTTTGCCACGATAAGTCAGATTAAGCTCATGACTCTCTGCTTCGTCAACCAGGCGAATCGTCACTTCGCTTTCCGGCTGGAAAGGCGTGACCGCCGCTTCCAGCCAACGTTGAAAGGCGGCTTCGGCTGGCAGGCCGTTTTCATCGGCACAGGCCAACTGTAAATCTAAAATCACCGCGCTCATGAAGGCTCCTGCGGGCTGGGGTGGGTCGCTAGCTGAGCCGCCAGCGCTTCACGCTTGCGCTCTTCAGCCAGTTTGTCTCGACGTTTCTGATCGGCTTCTTCCCACGCTTCATAAGCATTAACGATGCGTGCGACAACCGGATGACGAACCACGTCTTCACTGTGGAAAAAGTTAAAGCTGATCTCTTCGACTTCCGCCAACACTTCAATAGCGTGGCGCAGACCCGATTTGGTGCTGCGCGGTAAGTCAATCTGCGTCACGTCACCAGTAATCACCGCTTTAGAGTTAAAGCCGATACGCGTCAGGAACATCTTCATCTGTTCGATAGTGGTGTTCTGGCTTTCATCCAGAATCACAAACGCATCATTGAGCGTACGACCGCGCATGTAGGCCAGCGGTGCCACTTCAATCACGTTGCGCTCCATCAATTTTTCAACGCGCTCAAAGCCGAGCATTTCGAACAGGGCATCGTACAGCGGACGTAAGTAGGGATCGACCTTCTGGCTGAGATCGCCCGGCAGGAAGCCAAGCTTCTCACCTGCTTCAACGGCAGGGCGCGTCAGCAAAATGCGACGAATTTCCTGGCGCTCCAGCGCATCGACGGCCGCCGCAACGGCGAGATAAGTTTTACCGGTACCCGCTGGGCCGACACCAAAAGTAATGTCATGGTCGAGGATATTCGCCACATACTGCGCCTGGTTCGGCGTACGCGGTTTTATCACGCCGCGTTTGGTTTTGATGTGGATGGCTTTACCAAACTCCGGCACGCTCTCTGCGGTTTGCTCCAGCACGCGGCTCTCTTTGATCGCCAGATGAATCTGGTCCGGCTCAATATCGGGAATTTGGCCACGCACCGGTGCAGTATCCACGTAAAGATCACGCAGAATATTGACCGCCGCGTCCACGCTTAACGCGCGCCCCACCAGCTTGAAGTGATTATCCCGGCGGTTGATTTCGACACCGAGACGTTTTTCCAGCTGCTTCACATTGTCATCAAACGGACCGCACAGGCTCATCAGTCGGCGGTTATCTGCCGGTTCAAGGGCGATTTCACGAGTTTCGATATTCAAATGAATCCTTTGGGTCACTCAGGGCCAGTTGAAAAAGGTGTATCGGATGCGCTGATTGATGCTGCGCATCTCTACAGAATTATTTATGGGGTTACGCCCAGCTGCAAGTTGCAGAAGGAATATTTGGGCACCGCTTGCGGAATGCAAGGGGAGCAAACTGAAGCAGGCGACAGCGGGTTGTGCGCTGCCGCTCAAAGTTCGTGGTTTCAAGGCTGGTAGATACCAACACCAATGTCATTTTCACGGCGTGTACGGGCAATCACCATCGCTGGGCTTTGGTTGACGCGCAGGCCCATCTCATCCTCGGTACGCACCAGCTTACCGCGCAGTGAGTTGGCGTGGATATCCACGATCTCAACATCGACGAACTTACCGATCATCTCGATAGGGGCTTCAAAGTTGACCACGCGGTTATTATCGGTACGGCCGCTCAACTCCATAACGTTTTTACGTGAGATGCCTTCAACCAAGACACGCTGCGTGGTGCCGAGCATACGACGGCTCCACGCCATCGCCTGCTGATTAAGGCGTTCCTGCAGGATAAACAGGCGCTGTTTTTTCTCTTCTTCGGTGACATCGTCCGGCAAGTCGGCAGCCGGTGTACCCGGACGCGCAGAGTAGATAAAGCTGAAGCTGACATCGAAGTTCACATCTCCAACCAGCTTCATGGTTTGCTCGAAATCTTGCTGCGTTTCACCCGGGAAACCGATGATAAAGTCCGAACTCATCTGGATATCAGGACGTGCCTTGAGCAGCTTACGGATGATGGATTTATACTCCAGCGCCGTGTGTCCACGTTTCATCAGCGTCAGAATGCGATCCGCGCCACTCTGTACCGGCAGATGCAGGAAGCTCACCAGTTCGGGCGTATCGCGATAGACATCAATAATGTCGTCCGTGAACTCAATCGGGTGGCTGGTGGTGAAGCGAATACGGTCGATACCATCGATCGCGGCGACCAGACGCAGCAGTTCGGCAAAGGTACAGATTTGGTCATCAAAGGTGGCACCACGGTAGGCATTGACGTTCTGCCCCAGCAGATTGACCTCACGCACGCCTTGTGCGGCGAGCTGGGCAATTTCCAGCAAAATATCGTCACACGGGCGGCTGACTTCCTCTCCACGGGTGTAAGGCACCACGCAGAAGGTACAGTATTTATTACAGCCTTCCATAATCGAGACAAAGGCGGTAGGCCCTTCAGCACGCGGTTCCGGCAAGCGGTCAAATTTTTCAATCTCAGGGAAACTGATATCAATCACCGGGCTCTTGGTGCCACGCACCTGATTCAGCATCTCTGGTAGGCGATGTAATGTCTGCGGACCAAAAACAATATCCACGCAGTTCGCACGCTCACGCAGGCGTTCGCCTTCCTGTGACGCCACACAACCGCCCACACCGATGATCACGTCAGGATTATTCGCCTTCAGTTTTTTCCAGCGTCCTAACAGGGCGAAAACCTTCTCCTGTGCCTTCTCGCGGATGGAGCAGGTATTGAGCAGCAGAACGTCCGCCTCTTCGGCGTCCTCGGTCAGGGTATAACCGTGAGTGCTGTTCAGCAGGTCAGCCATCTTGGATGAATCATACTCATTCATCTGACAGCCCCAGGTTTTGATATGCAGTTTTTTGGTCATCGAACTAGCCATTGATCAGAGCGAAGTGCAGGGCGCGTATTGTAATGCTTTGCCGCTGTTGTGACCAGCGCAGCAGGGGCTGAGATTGTGGCGCCAATTTCCGGTACACTTTACCAATCAACGTGATGCTGTGAGGCTTCACGGTAAGCAGAAGGATGAGAGTCAATGCAGGATTCACAATTTGATGTGGTGGTGGTGGGCGGCGGCATGGTCGGTGCCGCGCTGGCCTGTGGACTGGCACAGCAGCAATTCCGCGTGGCGGTGATTGAGCGTGCGGAACCGGCGGAGTTTGATGCCACCAGCCCACCCGATGTGCGTATTTCTGCCATCGGCGCTTCATCAGTGGCGCTGCTACGCCAACTGAATGTCTGGCCGCGTGTTGAAGCGATGCGCTGCGCACCTTACCGCAAGCTGGAAACCTGGGAGTGGCAAAGTGCGCACGTGACATTTGATGCAGCTTCGTTGGGTCTGCCTGAATTAGGTTACATGGTTGAAAACAGCGTGCTACAGCGCGCGCTGTGGGAAAAAATGCAGGAAGAGGGTGTGACGCTGATTTGCCCGGCGAGCTTACAGGGGCTACAGCAACATTGCGCAGGCTGGCAGGTGCAGTTGGATAACGGCACGGTGCTGGAGACGCGTCTGGTGGTGGGTGCGGATGGTGCCAACTCACGGGTACGTCAACTGGCGGGGATTGGTGTGCGCGGCTGGCAATATGCGCAGTCTTGCATGCTGATCAGCGTTGAGTGTGAACAGGAGGTGGGCGATTCCACCTGGCAACAATTCACCCCTGAAGGTCCGCGTGCCTTCCTGCCGTTGTTTGATCGCCACGCGTCACTGGTGTGGTATGACGCGCCAGCGCGTATTCGCCAACTGCAAAACCTGCCTCTGGCACAGCTTGAGAAAGAGATTCACGCTCATTTCCCGGCGCGTGTGGGCCGCATTCATGTGAAAAAAGCAGCCTCGTTTCCTTTAGTGCGACGCCATGCGACACGCTATGTCATGCCCGGTCTGGCGCTGGTAGGCGATGCCGCGCACACCATTAACCCGCTTGCCGGTCAGGGTGTGAACCTGGGATACCGGGATGTGGATGCGCTAATCAATACACTTGTTGAGGCACGCAGTCAGGCGCAGTTGTGGTCATCGGATGCGGTGTTACAGCGTTATCATCGTCAACGCTATAAAGATAACGTGCTGATGCAAGGCGGGATGGATCTGTTCTATTTTGCGTTTAGCAATACGCTTTCACCGTTACGTTTTGCGCGCAATCTGGGATTGATCGCCGCGGAGAATGCCGGAGCGCTGAAACGCAAAGTGCTGAAATACGCGTTGGGTTTGTAAGCAGGGGAGCGTCGCAGGGCGCTCTACTTGTCTAAACGCAGAAAACAATAAAGCCCGCAAAAGCGGGCTTTATTGTTCAATTTGGCTGGGGTGCAGGGATTCGAACCCCGGAATGCTGGTATCAGAAACCAGAGCCTTACCGCTTGGCGACACCCCAAAAATACTGTTCAAATTGTTTTTAATTGGCTGGGGTGCAGGGATTCGAACCCCGGAATGCTGGTATCAGAAACCAGAGCCTTACCGCTTGGCGACACCCCAATAATGCTTTTCAAATTGTCTTTAATATGGCTGGGGTGCAGGGATTCGAACCCCGGAATGCTGGTATCAGAAACCAGAGCCTTACCGCTTGGCGACACCCCAAGAATTTGGTGGCTACGACGGGATTTGAACCTGTGACCCCATCATTATGAGTGATGTGCTCTAACCAGCTGAGCTACGTAGCCTGAGTTTACTGCTTACTGCATCCGAAGATGGCTGGGATACCTGGATTCGAACCAGGGAATGCCGGTATCAAAAACCGGTGCCTTACCGCTTGGCGATATCCCATCTGTTGACTCGTATCCACGAGAAATTTCGGATTGGCTGGGGTACCTGGATTCGAACCAGGGAATGCCGGTATCAAAAACCGGTGCCTTACCGCTTGGCGATACCCCATCCGGCTGCCGAAGATGAAATGGTGCGGGAGGCGAGACTTGAACTCGCACACCTTGCGGCGCTAGAACCTAAATCTAGTGCGTCTACCAATTTCGCCACTCCCGCGAAAAAAAAGATGGTGGCTACGACGGGATTTGAACCTGTGACCCCATCATTATGAGTGATGTGCTCTAACCAGCTGAGCTACGTAGCCATCTTTTTTCGCTAACCTTCATCGGCGTTGCGGGGCGCATTATGCGTATTGAGCTTTGTAGCGTCAACAAGTTTTTTGCCGTTTTTTGCCTTAAAACGCCTGTTTGTCTGGGTTGTAACCAGGGTGGTGAATTATTCGGCAGCTTTCCGTCGCAACATCGACAATCAAAGCAAAAAGGGGCCAGTCATGGCCCCTTATGATCTTAATTAAAAAGCTTATTTATAAGCGGACTGATGCACACCCACGGCACGACCTGAAGGGTCATCCATGTTCTTAAATGCTTCATCCCACTCAATCGCTTTAGCGGAAGAACAGGCTACCGATGGACCACCGGGTACACACTCCGCCGCGCTGGCGACCGGGAACAGCTCTTCGAAGATTTCACGATACAAATACGCTTCTTTCGAGTTCGGCGTGTTGTACGGGAAACGGAAATGCGCAGTTGAAAGCTGTTGATCGGTAATCTGTTTCGCCGCCACTTCTTTCAGCGAATCGATCCAGCTGTAGCCTACGCCATCGGAGAACTGCTCTTTCTGACGCCATGCCACGCTCTCTGGCAGGTAAGAGGAGAAGCACTCACGCAGGATGTGTTTTTCCATCTTACCGTTTTTGCCGCACAGTTTATCTTCTGGGTTGATGCGCATCGCCACATCGAGGAATTTTTTGTCCAGGAAAGGCACACGTGCTTCAACGCCCCACGCCGACATTGCTTTGTTAGCGCGAGCACAGTCAAACATGTGCAGAGCCAGCAGTTTACGCACGTTTTCTTCGTGGAACTCTTTGGCGTTCGGCGCCTTATGGAAGTACAGGTAGCCACCGAACACTTCATCTGCACCTTCACCGGACAACACCATTTTGATGCCCATCGCTTTGATTTTGCGCGACATCAGATACATAGGCGTCGAGGCGCGAATGGTGGTGACATCGTAAGTTTCGATGTGATAAATCACATCGCGGATGGCATCCAAACCTTCCTGTACGGTGAAATGAATTTCGTGGTGTACCGTACCCAGATGATCAGCCACTGACTTCGCCGCTTTCAGGTCAGGAGAGCCCTCCAGTCCTACAGCAAAGGAGTGCAGCTGCGGCCACCAGGCATCGCTTTTATCTTCATCTTCTACACGTTTCGCGGCAAAGCGCTTGGTCACGGCAGAGATAATCGAAGAGTCGAGACCGCCAGAGAGCAGCACGCCGTAAGGCACATCTGACATCAGGTGGCTTTTCACGGACTCTTCCAGCGCATGTTTCAGGCCCGCTGCATCGGTGGTGTTCTCAGCCACAGCAGAGAAATCCATCCAGTCACGCTGCCAGTAACGACGGATCTCACCATCGCTGCTGGACATGAAGCTTCCCGGCGGGAATTCTTTGATGGTGCGGCACACTGGCACCAGCGCTTTCATTTCGGAAGCAACAAACAGGTTACCGTGCTCATCGTTGCCCATATACAGCGGGATAATCCCGATATGGTCACGGCCAATCAGGTACTGCTGCTTCACGCTGTCCCACAGAATGAAGGCGAACATGCCTTGCAGGTCGTCGAGGAAGTCGAGACCTTTTTCCTGGTACAGCGCCAGGATCACTTCGCAGTCAGAACCGGTCTGGAAGGCGTAGCGGTCGCTCAGCTCCGCACGCAGCGCCTGATGGTTATAGATTTCACCGTTCACGGCCAGTACGTGGGTGTGGTCAGCGTTATACAGCGGCTGTGCGCCGTTGTTGACGTCAACAATTGACAGGCGCTCATGCACCAGAATGGCTTTGTCATCTGCGTAGACGCCGGACCAATCTGGGCCACGGTGACGCATCAGACGGGAACACTCCAGCGCTTTCTTGCGCAATTCAACAGGATCGGTTTTCAGATCCAACACACCAAAAATCGAACACATAACTGACTCCTGATCTCACCTTACGGGGATGTTATTTCTTCGTTTGTCCGGCAGCAGTGGCTGCGTGATGTATAAGAAAATGCGCTATCTGGTGGTGGGAGTGCAAGCAAAATTGCGATCTTTTGATAAAAAGAATGTTGTCAGGCGATAAAAATTGAATTTTATCTAATTTAATCACCACTTCTTTAGATGGCATCTAATGAAATGGCTTTTTGGATGATTTAGTGTGCAACTATCCTGGGTGTCGTTCACCACAAAGCGACATAAAAACAATCGCCCTGCAGACACAAGGTGCCTGCAGGGCGATAAGCAAAAGTGATAACAGATAATCAGAACAGGTCGATGTCTGCCACTGAAGGGTAAATCCAGTCTGGACGGAACGGCATTGCATCAATGTCGCTCAAGGTTGAGACGCCAGAAAGTACCAGAATGGTTTCCAGGCCGGCCTGGAAGCCAGCGAGGATATCGGTGCGCAGGTTATCCCCCACAATCACCGTCTCTTCAGAATGCGCATGCATTTTATTCAGCGCCGCACGCATGATGTACGGGCTCGGTTTACCCACATAAAACGGCTTGCGACCAGAAATGGTTTCGATACCGGCGCACAAGGCACCGCAGGCGGGCACGTAGCCGCGCGCATGGGTATCCGGGTTGGTGGCAATAAAGCGCGCACCGTTGGCGACGAAGAAGGCAGCCTTGTGCATCATCTCCCAGTTAAAGGAGCGCGTTTCACCGACGATGACGAAATCGGGATTGACGTCAGTGATGGTAAAGCCCGCTTTATACAGCTCATGAATGAGGGCACCCTCGCCAATTACATAGGCTTTTTTACCCTCCTGACGACGCAGGAAATCGGCGGTAGCCATGGCAGAGGTATAGAACACCGAATCCGGCACTTCAACGCCCGCATTGGCAAAACGATTCGCCAGGTCCTGCGCGGTTTGCGACGGATAGTTAGTCAGCACCACCAGCGGCATCTCTTTTTCCAGGATGCGCTGCAAAAACTCGTTCGCGCCTTTCACGGCGGTATTGTCGTGCATCAACACGCCGTCGATGTCACAGATTACGCTTTTGATGGTCATATTGGCTTCCGGTCAGGCCCGCCAAGCGGCAGGCTTCGATTATTCTTCCAGCAGATGCTGCAGCAGAATGCCGTTCAGCATTGCGCGTTTCGCCAGTGCAAACGCACCAATTGCCGAACGATGGTCCAATTCGGAACGCACCACCGGCAGATTTTTGCGGAAGGCATTCAACGCCTGGGTGTTAATGCAGCCTTCAATGGCTGGGAACAGCACCTTATCCGCTTCGGTGATTTCACCGGCCAGCACCACTTTCTGCGGGTTGAACAGGTTAATAGCGATGGCGATCGCTTTGCCGAGGTAGCGTCCGACATATTCGATCACTTCACACGCCAGCGCATCGCCCTGATTCGCGGCACGGCAAATTTGTGGCATCAAGCAATTATCCAGCGTCAGCGTGCTGGGATAGCCCTGATTAAGCAGATGACGCACGCGGTTCTCAATCGCGCCGTTGGCCGCGATGGTTTCCAGGCAGCCAAAATTACCGCAGTGGCAGCGCTCGCCCAGCGGATCGACCTGAATATGACCGATCTCGCCGACGTTACCATTACTGCCAAGAAAGATATGCCCATTGGCGATAATGCCCGCGCCGGTACCGCGGTGTAAACGCACCAAAATAGAGTCTGCACAGTCACGGCTTGCACCGAAGTAGTGCTCAGCCAGTGCCAGACTGCGAATGTCGTGACCGACAAAACTGGTGACGTTAAAGCGTTTTTTCAGGCTGGACACCAGCGGCCAGTGGCTAACGGTGATGTGCGGCATATAACGAATGATGCCGTTAATCGGATCGACCAAACCGGGCAAGATCACTGCAATCGCAATCAGTTCGTGAATCTTGCGTTGATGCGCAGCCATAAACGCGGTGATGGCATTGAACAGCGCATTCTCCAGCGTTTCCTGCGTGCGCTCCGGTAAAGGATAATCTTCCTGTGCCAGTGATTTTCCGCTCAGATCAAACAGCGTCAGGGTCGCATCATTGCGGCCCAGGCGGACGCCGATAGTATGAAAATGACGGGTTTCAGTAACGATAGAGATGGCGCGGCGCCCACCGGTGGAAGCTTGTTGCTCCACCTCTTTGATGAGGCCGCGTTCGATAAGCTGACGCGTAATTTTGGTGACGCTGGCGGGCGCAAGCTGGCTGAGATCGGCAATCTGTATGCGCGAAATCGGCCCCTGTTGATCAATCAGCCGGTAAACGGCTGCACTGTTAAGTTGTTTGACAAGATCGACATTTCCTATTTGAGTCTGGCCGCCAGTGGTCATTCAGTACTTACTCGCTGAGGACGTCGTCTCCATTGACTAACGTCTTAGTGATTTGATAATCGCGGGTAAAGACGGTCAGGTTAGCGACTTTTCCTGCTGTCACTGAACCTAACTGTTTTGCCACGCCCATTGCCTGTGCTGGATACAGAGTTGCCATCCGCAACGCTTCATCCAGAGCGATACCGCAATGCTCCACGCTGTTCTGCACTGCCTCAATCATGGTCAGTGCCGAACCGCTCAGGGTACCGTTTTCGTCAACGCAAAGGCCGTCGCGATAGTATATTGTTTTGCCTGCAAAAATGAATTTATCAATCGATGCGCCTGCCGGTGCTGTGGCATCCGTCACTAACACCAGTTTGTCGCCTTTGATGCGTTTTGCATTCCGCACGTTAGCGTAATGGACATGTAAACCATCTGCAATGATGCCGCAGTATACATCAGGTGAATCAAACAGCGCACCGATCAGACCGGGTTTACGGCCTGCGAAGGTCGGCATTGCATTATAAAGATGGGTGGCAAAACTCACGCCCGCGCTAAAGCCGGCTTTGGCTTCTTCATAGGTGGCGTTGGAGTGGCCCGCTGACACAATAATGCCCGCATCGCGCAGTTGGCGAATCACGTCGTCGCCTGCATTCTCTGGCGCCAGCGTCACTTTGGTGATCACATCCGCGTTAGCACACAGGAAGTCGACCATTTCCGCATCAGGCAGACGAATCAACTCTGGGTTATGCGTACCTTTTTTGGCTTTGTTCAGCCACGGCCCTTCCAGATGCAGACCCAGTGCTTGATTTTGATGTTTGGCTAAATAGGCGCGCATGGTTTCAACGGCGCGCTTCATTAATTCGTTGGTGCTGGTGATCAGCGTTGGCAGATAACTGGTGCAGCCCGATTTTTCGTTGGCGCGCTGCATGATTTCCAGCGTTTCCACGCTCAGGGCATCGATGTCATCGTTGAACTGCACACCGCCACAGCCGTTGAGTTGCAAATCAATAAATCCGGGAGCGATGTATGCACCAGCCACATCCTGCTGCGCGATGTTCGCATCAAGCGCATCACGTGGGCACACGCGTTCAATCAGGCCATTGGCAATCACCACGGCATGATCGTCCAGAATTTCGTGGCCAGTAAAAATCCGGCCGTTTACTAATGCGTACATCGTTTTTCTCTCCCGGCTAAGCCTGCAGCCTGCGCTGCAGGTTATGACAACGTGTTTTCACACACCCTTCATATTTTCCGCTTCCATTTCGCGGAAATATTTCACGGTTTTCACTTTCAGTTCCATGGTGGCTGGCTCATCACACACCACCACAGATTTCGCATGTAATTGCAGGCAGCTGATGGTCCACATATGGTTCACGTTACCTTCCACTGCGGCCTGCAGCGCTTGCGCTTTCACATGACCGGTAACCAAAATCATCACTTCTTCTGCATCTAACAGCGTGCCCACGCCCACGGTCAGCGCATATTTAGGCACCTGATCCACATCCCCATTGAAGAAGCGTGAGTTCGCCAGGCGGGTCTCATGCGTCAGGGTTTTGATGCGAGTGCGGGAGGAGAGTGAAGAGGCCGGTTCGTTAAACGCGATGTGTCCATCGTTACCTACGCCGCCCATAAACAGATTGATTTTACCGTAAGCGCGGATCTTCTCTTCGTACTGGCGACATTCTGCGTCAATATCGGGTGCATTGCCATTCAGAAGATTGATATTTTCTGGTTGAATATCAACGTGATCGAAAAAGTTACGGAACATGAAGCTGTGGTAGCTTTCTGGATGCTCTTTTGGCAGGCCAACGTACTCATCCATATTGAAAGTCACAACATGTTTGAAGCTAACCTGGCCCGCTTTGTGCATCTCGATCAAGTGCTTGTAAGCTTCCAGCGGTGTACCGCCGGTTGGCAGACCCAGCACGAAGGGACGTTCTGCGCTAGGCTTAAACGCGTTAATGCGGTTAACAATGTGGCGTGCAGCCCATTTACCCACCTGGGTAGGTGTGGCCAAAGGGATCAGTCTCATGTCTTCACCTCAATTAAGATTAGGAAAATGTAGTCGCCGATTCTGGTTTAGGTTGCTGCCCTTAAGCGTAATCCGTTTAAGCGTAACCAGCAGGGAAAAGTGCGACTTGATATTTTTCATCATAAAATAAGTTTGTGGTGGTGGCTAGCATTTCGCAGCAAGAAACGTCCATTATGGTGATTAAAGTCACAGTTACTGTGGTTTTAATTTGCGAGGCGAATTAATTTATCTTTACACTGCGCCTCGTGGTGAATGATGTCATCAAGGTACCGGGCGTCGGGATAATAAAATCAACCCACGCCACGGCAAACGCCAGTCTCATAGGGGGAGAATAAGGTGAGTATTTTAGGATATCTGCAAAAGGTCGGCCGCGCGCTAATGGTGCCGGTAGCGACGCTGCCGGCAGCGGCAATCTTGATGGGTGTGGGGTATTGGATCGATCCAGACAGCTGGGGTGCAGGCAATGCGCTGGCGGCACTGTTGATCAAATCCGGTTCCGCCATTATCGAAAACATGTCTGTGCTGTTTGCCATTGGTGTGGCTTACGGTATGTCCAAAGATAAAGATGGTGCAGCCGCGTTAACCGGCTTTGTCGGCTTCCTGGTGGTGACCACGCTCTGTTCACCTGCTGCGGTGGCAATGATTCAGAAAATGCCGGTGGAGCAAGTTCCTGCTGCCTTCGGTAAAATCAATAACCAGTTCGTAGGTATCCTGGTCGGCATTCTCTCCGCTGAAGTGTACAACCGCTTTAGCCACGTTGAGCTGCCAAAAGCGCTGTCGTTCTTTAGCGGACGCCGCTTAGTGCCGATTCTGGTCTCCTTCCTGATGATCGTCGTCGCCTTCATTCTGATGTATGTCTGGCCGATCATCTTTGGTGGACTGGTGAACTTCGGTGAACACATCCAGAAACTGGGTTCTGTCGGTGCGGGCGTGTACGCCTTCTTTAACCGCTTGCTGATTCCGGTGGGTCTGCACCACGCCCTGAACTCGGTGTTCTGGTTTGACGTGGCCGGTATTAACGACATTCCTAAGTTCCTCGGTGGTGCGCAATCTATTGCCAATGGTACCGGTATCCCAGGAATCACCGGTCGTTATCAGGCAGGCTTCTTCCCGATTATGATGTTTGGTCTGCCGGGCGCTGCGCTGGCGATCTACCACTGTGCGCGTCCAGAAAACCGCGCCAAAGTCGGCGGTATCATGCTGGCGGCGGCTTTTGCTGCCTTCTTCACCGGTATCACTGAACCGCTGGAATTCTCCTTCATGTTCGTGGCACCGGTGCTGTATGTCATCCATGCGGTGTTGACCGGTATTTCCGTGTTTATCGCGGCAAGTATGCATTGGATCGCCGGCTTCGGCTTCAGTGCCGGGCTGGTGGATATGGTGCTCTCCACCCGAAATCCGCTGGCGGTTAACTGGTGGATGCTGATCCCACAAGGTCTGGTGTTCTTCGCCATCTATTATGTGGTGTTCCGCTTCACTATCCAGAAATTCAATCTGATGACGCCAGGCCGTGAACTCTCTGCGGGCGATGAAACCGATGGCTACGATGTGAACGTTGATCACAGCGGTAGCGGCGAGAGCCAAACCGAATCACTGGCGCGTCGCTATATTGCTGCCGTTGGCGGTTCTGAAAACCTGACCAACATCGATGCCTGCATCACCCGTCTGCGTCTGAACGTGAAAGATTCAGCACAGGTCAATGAAGGTGTAGCGAAACGTCTGGGCGCTTCCGGTGTGATTCGTCTGAACAAACAGAGTGTGCAGGTGATTGTCGGTACGCAGGCAGAAAGCATCGCCAGCGCGATGAAAACCGTGCTGAGTAAAGGCCCGGTAGCGGCCACTGCGGCGCCTGCTGCAGCAGCAGCTCCGGTTGCGGCTAAACCTCAGGCGGTGCTTAATAGCGAGAAAGCCGTGATTGCCACGCTGGTTGCGCCGGTAAGTGGTGAAATCGTTGCGCTGGATGCAGTGCCAGATGAAGCCTTCGCCAGCAAAGCCGTGGGTGACGGCCTGGCCATCAAGCCAACCGATAAAACTGTCGTGGCACCGATTGCCGGTACCGTGGTGAAAATCTTCAATACTAACCACGCCTTCTGTCTGGAAGCAGCGAATGGTGTCGAAATCGTGGTGCACATGGGTCTGGATACCGTCGCGCTGGAAGGCAAAGGCTTCACACGTTTGGTGGAGGAGGGCGCAACGGTGACGGCGGGTCAGCCGATTCTGGAAATGGATCTGGACTTCCTCAACGCCAATGCACGCTCAATGATCAGTCCGGTAGTCGTGAGCAACAGCGATGATTTCGCCGGTCTGAATCTGCTGGCAAGCGGTTCTGTTGTCGCGGGCGTAACGCCATTGTATGAAGTGAAAAACTAAGTCCTTGTGATTTAGCCAGAAGGCAGGAAGCAATTCCTGCCTTTTTTGTTTTAAAACGACCAACAAACGGTTGTTTCCCTCCTGCGCTTTGTGGATCATACTCCGTTACTTCGTGGTACAAATCACCCGCTATTGTTTTGAGGATTTTGAGATGAGTGAGGCTGAAGCCCGCCCAACGAACTTTATTCGTCAGATTATCGACGAAGATTTGGCGAGCGGTAAGCACAGCAGTGTGCATACCCGTTTCCCGCCTGAGCCCAATGGTTACCTGCATATTGGCCATGCGAAATCTATCTGCCTGAACTTTGGTATCGCGCAAGATTATCAAGGACAGTGCAACCTGCGTTTTGACGACACTAACCCGGTTAAAGAGGACCTGGAGTTCGTTGAATCCATCAAGCGTGATGTGCAATGGCTGGGCTTTGACTGGAGCGGAGACATTCGTTACTCCTCAGACTACTTTGACCAATTGTTTAACTACGCGGTTGAGCTGATCAATAAAGGTCTGGCTTACGTTGACGAACTGTCAGCGGATGAGATCCGTGAATACCGCGGCACGCTGACCGCACCGGGTAAAAACAGCCCGTATCGCGATCGCAGCGTGGAAGAGAACTTAGCGCTGTTCCAGAAAATGCGTGATGGCGGCTTCGAAGAGGGTAAAGCTTGCCTGCGCGCAAAAATCGACATGGCGTCCAGCTTTATCGTGATGCGCGATCCGGTGTTGTATCGCATTAAGTTTGCCGACCACCACCAGACCGGTGATAAGTGGTGCATCTACCCGATGTACGACTTTACTCACTGCATCTCTGATGCCATCGAAGGCATTACGCACTCGCTCTGCACCCTGGAGTTCCAGGACAACCGTCGTTTGTACGACTGGGTACTGGACAACATCACCATTCCTCAGCATCCGCGTCAGTACGAATTCTCGCGCCTGAATCTGGAATATGCGGTGATGTCGAAGCGTAAGCTGACGCAACTGGTTACCGAGAAAGTGGTTGAAGGCTGGGATGACCCACGCATGCTGACCGTTTCAGGTCTGCGCCGCCGTGGCTACAGCGCTGCGTCCATTCGCGAATTCTGTCGTCGTATCGGTGTCACCAAGCAGGACAACATCGTTGAGATGGCCTCGCTGGAATCTTGCATTCGTGACGATCTCAATGAGAACGCACCACGTGCCATGGCGGTTCTTGATCCACTGAAAGTGGTGATCGAGAATCTGCCAGCAGGCCATGAAGAAACGCTGACTATGCCTAATCATCCGAATAAGCCGGAGATGGGAACCCGCGAAGTGTCGTTCAGCCGCGAAGTGTGGATCGATCGTGCTGACTTCCGCGAAGAAGCCAACAAGCAGTACAAGCGTCTGGTGCTGGGTAAAGAAGTGCGTCTGCGTAATGCTTATGTGATCCGCGCTGAGCGTGTGGCAAAAGATGAAGAGGGTAACATCACCTGCATCTATGCAACCTGTGATGTCGACACGCTGAGCAAAGATCCTGCAGATGGTCGCAAGGTGAAAGGGGTGATTCATTGGGTGTCAGCGATTCACGCGCTGCCTGCTGAGTTCCGTCTTTATGATCGTCTGTTCAGCGTGCCAAATCCGGCAGCGGCAGAGGACTTCCTGACCACCATTAACCCGAATTCACTGGAAATCAAACAGGGCTTTGTCGAGTCTGGTTTGCGTACTGCTTCGGTAACTGCGCCGTATCAGTTTGAACGTGAAGGCTATTTCTGTGCGGATAGCGTCTATTCGCAGCCGGGTAAACTGGTGTTCAACCGCACTGTCGGGCTACGTGATACCTTTGCCAAAATCGGCGAGTAATCATGTTTGCGATATACCCAAAATAATTCGCGTTGCAGGAAGGCGGCAACTGAACGAATCCCCGGGAGCATACACCAGTATGTGACTGGGGTGAATGAAGGCAGCCAACGCACCTGCGGCTTGAAGTATGACGGGTATAGCACAATATGATCATCTAAGGGCGAGCAATCGCCCTTTTTTATTGCCTGTAATTCACCTCCTGCAACCATTTATGCTGCGGGCCGTGAAATCTGCTTGTTGGCTGTTATTGCGACAATTCTGACTTTAGTAAAATTAACCCATTAGCGAGTGTCAAAAACTTTTTTTCAGGTAGGCTATCCGCTCTCAGACAGGGCTCTGCGGGTTATCAAAGGAAAAAAAATGACAAGTCTCGCGTTGGAAGCTAAACACAGTGTGGTGGTTTTGCATCAGCTGATTGAACGTATTTTCAATCAAGCAGAGGGCAGCGATGACAGCATGGAACTGCTTCTGTCGCACTTTCATCCAGAATTCAAAATGGTCACACCACATGGCAAAGAACTGGACCTGAACGCGACTGAAACACTGTTTCGTCAGTTGCACGGTCAGCGTGAGGGGATGCGAATCGCCACCAGCGAACATGCCATCATTTCTCAGCAAAGCAATGAGATTACCATTCAGTATCGTGAATTACAGATGATGAACGGGACTAACCAGACCCGCATTTCGCTGGCGGTGTTGGACTGCAGCACCACCATTCCACGCTGGCGCTATCTCCACGAAACCTTTGTTGCCTGATTGCAGGCATAAAAAAACCGGTGACGAGCACCGGTTTTTTTATATTGCATAGCACACGTCATTACTTGTCGTGGAGCGTGTCGTCTTCGCGGCAGTCTCCCAGCGCACAGTGACCATAAAGGTACAGGCTGTGGTTGCTGAGTTTAATGCCATGGCGAGTCGCAATTTCACGCTGACGCGTTTCAATTGATTCGTCGCTAAATTCAATCACTTTGCCACAATCCAGGCAGATCAAATGATCGTGGTGATGTTGCTGGGTAAGTTCGAATACGGATTTACCGCCTTCGAAGTTATGACGGGTGACGATACCTGCGTCATCAAACTGGTTAAGAACGCGATATACCGTTGCCAGACCAATCTCTTCGCCCATATCAATCAGGCGCTTGTACAAATCTTCCGCACTGACATGGTGGGACTCTGGTCCTGGTCCCTGAAGCACTTCCAAAATTTTCAATCTTGGGAGAGTGACTTTCAGGCCAGCCTTCTTCAATGCGGAGTTGTTGTCAGTCATGCGGATATTGTCCTGTTACTTTGCGAGTCACTTACGGCTCAAAGGCCTTGAATGTTTAGGTCACGCATATTCTCATTTGCGTCTCATTATAGAACCCAAGCAGTGAAATGAAAACCAAGGCGTCGCGTAAAATCAACAAAAGCTGTAAGGATAAACATCGCTTATGCCATTGAGAAACGTAGTGGTTTGGGTTTCCATTTCACTCAGCCTCATTCTAAAGAGCGAGGAATAAGCGGATGACCATTGCGGGTATTCTACAGATTTGCGGGGAAAAGTTAAAAAACCGTCGCTATTATTTTCATAGGAGATTCCTTTGTTCCGATGTGAGACACCGCTCACATCGGGTAGGGAAGGGGATCAGGCTTCGATGATCTCTTTTAGTTGCAGCTCATCGAAAATCTGCTTAACCCATGCATCAACACGTTCGTTGGTCAGTTCAGGCTGACGGTCTTCGTCAATCGCCAGACCCAGGAAGTGTTTGTCGTCTGCCAGGCCCTTCGAAGCTTCGAAGTGATAACCTTCCGTTGGCCAGTGCCCAACAATAACGGCACCGTTTGGTTCAATAATGTCACGAATGGTGCCCATTGCGTCGCAGAAGTACTCAGCATAATCTTCCTGGTCACCACAACCAAACAGCGCAACCAGTTTGCCATTGAAATCAATCTCTTCCAGGGTTGGGAAGAAATCATCCCAGTCACACTGTGCTTCGCCGTAATACCAGGTCGGAATGCCCAGCAGCAGGATATCGAACGCTGCGAGATCTTCTTTGGTGCTCTTGGCAATGTCATGCACTTCGGCGACATCTTTACCCAGTTGTTTCTGGATCATTTTTGCAATGTTTTCAGTGTTGCCGGTATCGCTGCCGAAGAAAATGCCTACGATTGCCATGGGTTAGATAACCTCTTAAATCCTGATTGTGAAAGTAAGTCAGTTGACTGCACATTTAAGCGAATGATAGCAGACCAGTGAAAAGCGCGGAACGTGTAAAGCCTTAACTTTGTGTTCCTGTGTGCGGTCTGCACACGCTAAGACAGTTTGAGTTGCGCCAGCAGCATTTGTTCAATCAATTCGCTGCGACTGATGTTTTGTTGATCGGCCAAGGTGTTAAGTGCGTCAACAGCTTCGCTGGACATCTTTAGCTCAACACGACGCAGCCCACGCACTTTATCGCGCTTGAGCTGGTTACGTTTGTTGATACGTAACTGTTCGTCACGCGTCAGCAGACTGGTTTTTGGTCGACCGGGACGCCGCTCGTCTGCAAAAAGATCGAGCGTGGTACGGTCTGTCTGTTCTTTTGCCATGATTTGTGAAACTGAGTGGGCGCGAACGGCGGAAAGGCGCTGCGCGATTTATACATTATCGGCCCGACCGCGGCGAAAAAATCATCCGCGGCAAATTTTTAGCGCGACATCATACTCCAGCGCCATCCGTGACGCCAACCCTAAACCGCTAACAGCAAGCTTTTGCTTTTACAGGTTAAAAAAGCGACGAACCGCGCGCAAAACCGCATCAGGTTTTTCCGCGTGCACCCAGTGACCGGCACCGCTGATCACATGTGCATGGGCCTGCGGGAACTGACGCAGCAGCGCATCGCGATGCTGATTGTCCAGATAAGGCGAATCACCACCACGAATAAACAGTGCCGGGTGGGGCCAGGCAGGGATGGCTTCCCAACCAGAAATCGTGGTGTAGTTATCCCACAGGACAGGGACATTAAAGCGCCATTCCCCCTCGGCAAACGATTTCAGGATGAACTGAATGACTCCCTCTTCGTTGATGTACTGGCGCATCACTTCTGCGGCTTCACTCCGACGCGTCACGCCTGCGGCGGTCACGGCACGAATCGCGGCAAAGATTTCATCGTGACGGCGCGTTTGGTAATCAACCGGGGCGATATCGATCAACACCATCTTCTCGATGCGTTCCGGTGCCACGGCACTCAATGCCATGGCGATCTTTCCGCCCATCGAATGGCCAATCACGCTGGCACGTTCAATCTGGTGAGCATCCAGTGTGTCAACGATGTCTTGCGCCATCGCGGCATAATTCATGATCTCGCTGCGTTCGGATAACCCATGGTTACGCACATCAACTTGCAGCGTTGGGCGTGCATCGCGCACTCCGCGTGCCAGTACACCCAGGTTATCGAGGCTGCCAAAAAGGCCATGAATTAACAGAATCGGTGTGGCATCAGGCGAAGATTGTTCAGTTTGCAGACGGGCGTTCAAAATCATGGCTAAAGTTCTTACGGTTGTGACCTTGGCATAGGTTATCATGGATTCACCTGTCCAGGAGCCAGCCGGCCAGGCATTAGGGCATATTCCGACTTTTGCCCTGAAACGATGCCAGCGCTATCGGCTGCTACGGATTTAACTTTATAATCCTTATGTTAGAGCCCGCTCACATTTTGCACGACTGGATTTTGCTAAGGCCGTTGCAACAATGCGTGGTTCTGTCATTTGCCAGAATTGTACGGAATAAGATGAAAACGATTGAAGTTGACGAAGAACTCTACCGTTATATTGCCAGCCACACGCAGCACATTGGTGAAAGCGCCTCCGATATTTTGCGCCGCATGCTGAAGTTCACTGCAGGCCAGAGTGCGCCCGCCGCACCTGCCGCCAGTGCGACAGTCAAGGAAGCGCAGCCTGCGCGTAACGACGCGCGTCCTCAGGATCGCGTGCGTGCCGTGCGTGAACTGCTGCTTTCCGATGAGTATGCTGAGCAGAATAAGGCGGTTAATCGCTTTATGCTGGTACTGTCAACGCTCTATCGTCTTGATCCGGCAGCTTTTGCTGATGCTACTGCCTCGCTGCAGGGCCGCACGCGCGTTTACTTTGCGGGTGATGAGCACACGCTGTTGCAAAATGGCACCCATACTAAGCCGAAGCATGTTCCCGGCACGCCGTACTGGGTGATCACCAATACCAATACAGGTCGCAAATGCAGCATGGTTGAACACATCATGCTGGCTATGCAGTTCCCTCAGGAACTGACAGAGAAAGTTCGCGGCACCATTTAAACCGAAGCGTCAGGGAGAAGCGCCAATGGCCAATCACCCCCGTGCCGGGCAACCCGCCCAGCAGAGCGATTTGATTAACGTTGCACAATTAACCTCGCAGTATTACGTCCTGAAGCCAGATGCGGCGAACCCGGACCATGCGGTGAAATTTGGCACCTCCGGCCACCGCGGCAGCGCGGGACGTCACAGCTTCAACGAAGTGCACATTCTGGCGATTGCGCAAGCGATCGCTGAAGAGCGCAAAAAGAATGGCATCACCGGTCCTTGCTACGTGGGTAAAGATACCCACGCACTGTCTGAACCGGCAATTTTGTCGGTGCTGGAAGTGCTGGCGGCCAACGGCGTGGACGTCATTGTGCAGCAAGAGAATGGCTACACGCCAACGCCTGCGATCTCCAATGCCATTCTTGAGCACAACAAGCGTGGTGGCGCGCAGGCCGATGGTATCGTGATCACGCCTTCACATAACCCGCCAGAAGACGGTGGCATCAAGTACAACCCACCAAACGGTGGACCGGCTGATACCAATGTCACCAAAGTGGTGGAAGATCGGGCTAACCAACTGATCAAAGGCGAGTTGAAAGATGTGAAGCGTCTGCCGCTGGATCAGGCATGGGCGAGTGGTCATATCGTGGAGCAGGATCTGATTCAACCTTACGTTGAAGGGCTGGCTCAGGTTATCGATTTCCCGGCTATCCAGAAAGCAGGCCTGAAAATTGGCGTTGATCCACTCGGTGGTTCGGGCATTGCCTACTGGCAGCGCATTGCTGAGCATTACAAGCTGGATTTGACCATTGTTAACGATGCTGTCGATCAGACCTTCCGCTTTATGCATCTGGATAAAGATGGCGTGGTGCGCATGGACTGTTCGTCAGAGTGTGCGATGGCTGGTCTGCTGGCATACAAAGATAAGTTTGATTTGGCATTTGGCAACGACCCGGATTATGACCGCCACGGTATCGTCACGCCTGCTGGCCTGATGAATCCTAACCACTATCTGGCTGTCGCGATCAACTACCTGTTCCAGCATCGCCCGCAATGGGGCAAAGATGTGGCAGTGGGTAAAACCCTGGTGTCCAGCGCGATGATTGACCGCGTGGTAAACGACATCGGTCGCAAACTGGTTGAAGTGCCGGTTGGCTTCAAATGGTTTGTTGATGGCCTGTTTGATGGCAGCTTCGGTTTCGGTGGCGAAGAGAGTGCGGGTGCTTCCTTCCTGCGCTTCGATGGCTCCGCCTGGTCAACCGATAAAGACGGCATCATTCTGTGCCTGCTGGCGGCAGAAATTACGGCCGTGACCGGTAAGAATCCGCAGCAGCACTATGACGAGCTGGCAGAGCGCTTTGGTGCGCCAAGCTATAACCGTCTTCAGGCGCCTGCGACTTCAGCGCAGAAAGCGGCACTGTCTAAGCTGTCACCTGAGATGGTCAGCGCGGACACGCTGGCAGGCGATCCGATCACTGCACGTCTGACGGCTGCGCCGGGTAACGGTGCATCCATTGGCGGCCTGAAAGTGATGACGGAAAACGGCTGGTTTGCCGCACGTCCGTCAGGCACTGAAGATGCCTACAAAATCTACTGTGAAAGCTTCCTCGGCGCTGAGCATCGCCAGCAGATCGAGAAAGAAGCGGTGGAGATTGTCAGTGAAGTGCTGAAAAACGCGTAATGACTGACAGAAATGAAAAGGCCGCTAAGCGGCCTTTTTTTATGGCATGAAGCGGTAACCGATTCCGGTTTCAGTGATCAAATGGCTGGGTTGGGTCGGGTTCGATTCCAGCTTTTGGCGCAGATGACCCATATAGATGCGCAGATAATGGCTGTGCTCCACCGCATTTGGCCCCCACACCTGATTCAGCAGTTGCCGCTGCGTCAGCACTTTGCCCGCGTTATTCACTAATAAACTCAGCAAGCGAAACTCTGTTGGCGTCAGATGAATCTCCTTTTCATTGCGCAGCACACGCCGTGCTGCCAGATCCACACTCACTTCGCCAAATTTCACTACCGGTTCAGGTTGGCTGCTTTGATGACGACGCAATGCAACCCGCACGCGCGCCAGCAATTCACCAATGCCAAACGGTTTGGTCAGATAGTCATCGGCACCCGCATCCAGCGCATCAATTTTATCCTGCTCATCACTGCGTGCAGACAGCACAATCACCGGCATGCTGCTCCACTGGCGCACTTCGCGGATAAAGTCATTGCCATCCCCATCGGGCAGACCAAGATCGAGGATCACCAGGTCCGGCTTGCGCGTCGCGGCTTCAATCAGTCCACGCTGTAATTGCTCCGCTTCCACAATTTTCAGGCCCTCGCTCTCCAGCGCCAGGCGCACGAAACGGCGGATCTCCTTTTCATCTTCAACAATCAAGATGGTCGTCACGCTGACTCCTGCCACAGGTAAAGTTAACACGGCACTTTATCAAGAATCTGACACCACGTCCGCGCTGATATTTATAACCTTAAGCGATCGATAGTTTTACATCTTTGTAACTAACTTTCAGGTAAGCCTGATTAGTGCAAAAAAAGATCAAAATAAGTGGTCGGATGAGTAGTAAAATTACACAAACAAGGGTAATATCTGAGGCAGATCACATTTAACACAAAAATAATCACGAGGGGGCAAAGATGTATCAGGCATATCCACTCTATAAAATCGTACTGCGCCGCGTGCTGGTGGTATTGGGCGGTTTACTCGCGCTGCCGGTGATGCTGTTCCGCCAGGATCGTGCGCGTTTTTACAGTTATCTGCACCGTGTATGGTGCAAAACCAGCACCATGCCCGTCTGGCTGGCGCAGTCTGAAGCGGCTGCCGGTATCTACTGGTAATCGCGCTGCCTCGACAATAACCCGGGACTTGTTGCGAAGTACCGGGTTTTTTTATCCGAATTTTTCATTTCCGGCTTATGTCCCCGCTGTTATCAGCGTCTATTTCGGCTACACTTAAAACCTCTACAAGATTTTGGAGGTTGTACAAGTATGAGCGAAAAAATTCCTGTTGGTATCAGTGCTTGCCTGCTCGGGGATAAGGTCCGGTTTGACGGTGGCCACAAGCGTTTCGCTTTTGCAACCGACGAGTTGACACCTTTCATCCGTTTTGAGCCGGTCTGCCCAGAGATGGCGATTGGTCTGCCGACGCCACGTCCAGCCCTGCGACTGGTTAAAGAGTCGGATGAGCAAATCCACCTGTGCTTTAGCAAAGATGGCGGCCAGGAAGTCACGGATGAGATGCAGCGTTGGTCTGCCGAACGAGTGAAATCTCTGCATCATCTGTGTGGCTACATTCTTTGCGCCAAATCCCCGAGTTGCGGTCTGGAGCGGGTGCGGGTGTATCAACCTGATACCAATGACAATCGTAAAGCCGGCACCGGCATTTTCACCGCCTTCCTGCAAAAAGAGATGCCCTGGCTGCCGCTGGAGGAAGATGGCCGTCTGCATGATGACGCACTGCGTGAAAACTTCATGGGCCGGGTGTATGCGCTGCATGAGTTCAATGAGATGTGGCGCAGTGGGTTGACGCGCCACAAGCTGATTGCCTTCCACAGTCGATACAAATTGCTGTTGCTCTCCCATGCGCAGGACGAGTATCGGGAAATGGGGCGCTTTGTCGCAGCGATGGAGCAGTGGGACTCGCTGGAAGACTATGCATATGAATACCGCATCCGCTTGATGCATCTTATGTCGCATCAGGCTTCTCGGCGTAATCACACCAACGTGCTGATGCATGTGCAGGGCTATTTCCGTCCGCAACTGACCTCACCGCAGCGTCAGGAATTGGCCCAGCTCATCGACCGCTACCGTACTGGCGTACAACCGTTGTTGGTGCCTATCACCATGCTGAAACATTACATGGCGGAATTCCCGCACCCATGGCTGGCGCAGCAGCGTTACTTTGATCCTTACCCGGAAGCGCTGCGTCTGCGCTACGGTCAATAATTCCGGAGCGCTATGACCACCCATCTCGTCTGGTTGCGAAACGACCTGCGCATCAATGACAACACCGCTCTGGCTGCCGCCTGCCGTGACAGCCAGGCGACAGTGCTGGCGCTGTTTGTGGCGACACCCAAACAGTGGCAGCAGCACCATATGGCGCCGAAACAGGCGGCGTTTATCCATCAGAACCTGTGCTTGTTGCAGGACTCACTGGCCGAGCGCGGCATCAAGTTGCACTACCATCAGTGTGATGATTTTGGCGCGTCAGTGGATTACCTGAGTGAATTTTGCCAGCAGCATCAGGTGGATGAGCTGTATTATAACTATCAATATGAGATCAATGAGCGCGAACGCGATGCTGCGGCCGAAAAGCGCCTTGATGCACAGGGCGTGATTTGCCAGGGGTTTGACGACAGCCTGCTGTTGCCGCCGGGCAGCGTTCAGACCGGCAATCACAGCATGTTTAAAGTTTTCACGCCGTTCAGCCGTGCCTTTGTGCGTCGATTGCATCAGGGGTTGCCAGAGTGCCACCGTGCACCGCCAGCGCGCCGAGATGCCCCCGTCAGTGCTGGCAAAAAAATTCCCGCTTTCGATTATCCGTTTGAAGAAATTGATGCATCGCTGTTTCCCGCTGGCGAAGAGGCCGCGTTGAAACAGCTGCGCCATTTCGGCAAGCAGGCGGTGCAGCATTATCCCGAAGTGCGCGATTTACCGGCACTGGATGGCACCAGCCGCCTGTCGCCGTATCTGGCGATTGGCGTGTTATCTCCGCGCCAGTGTTTGCATCGCATTTTGAAAGAGCACCCTGATGCGCTCAATGAAGGCAAAGCGTTCACCTGGCTCAATGAACTGATTTGGCGCGAGTTTTATCGTCACCTGATGGTGGCGTTTCCGGCGCTATGTAAACACCAGCCGTTTGTGGACTGGACGCGTAACGTAAAGTGGCAAAAAAATGCCGAGCACCTCACCGCGTGGCAGCAGGGTAAAACCGGCTATCCGATTGTGGATGCGGCGATGCGTCAACTGAACACCCTGGGCTGGATGCATAACCGGCTGCGCATGATTGTTGCCAGTTTCCTGGTGAAGGATCTGTTGATCGACTGGCATGAGGGCGAGCGCTATTTTATGCAGCAGTTGATTGATGGCGATCTGGCCGCCAACAACGGCGGCTGGCAGTGGGCGGCGTCCACCGGTACCGATGCCGCACCGTACTTTCGTATCTTCAATCCCACCACCCAAGGCGAACGCTTCGATAAGCAGGGCGAATTTATCCGCCAGTGGTTGCCAGAGTTGCAAGACGTGCCGGATAGCGATATCCATCAGCCTCAGGTCTGGGCGCAGAAAAATAACAAGAAACTCGATTATCCCGCGCCAATCGTGGAACATAAGGACGCACGTAAAAAGACACTAGATGCCTTTGAGCACGCGCGCAGCGTGGCTTAAGCGGTCAGGGAGCCGGAATGAATAATGTCGAGTTAGAAAAGATCGTAAATCTTCAGCTGAACACCAGCGCCTTCAGTGACTATGCCCCTAACGGTTTGCAGGTCGAAGGCCGTGCCGACGTGAAAACCCTTATCACCGGGGTCACGGCTTGTCAGGCGCTGTTAGATGAAGCGGTAAAGCGCAATGCCGATGCGATTTTGGTGCATCATGGTTACTTCTGGAAAAGCGAATCACCGCTGATTAAAGGGATGAAGCGCCAGCGCCTGCGCACCTTGTTGACCAACGACATCAACCTGTATGGCTGGCATCTGCCGCTGGATGCGCACCCTGAATTGGGGAACAACGCGCAGCTGGCGAAGCTGTTCGATATTGACGTTAAAGGTGAAATTCAACCGTTAGTGCCTTGGGGTGAACTGGCTGAACCTGTGAGTGGCGAAGCGCTGGCCGCAAAAATTGCCGAACGGCTGGGACGCACACCGCTGCACTGTGGTGACAACGCGCCGGCACTGATCAAACGTGTGGCCTGGTGTAGCGGCGGCGGTCAGGGCTTTATCGACAGCGCAGCGGCCTTTGGCGTAGATGCCTTCATCAGCGGTGAAGTCTCCGAACAAACCATCCACAGTGCGCGCGAACAGGGTTTGCATTTCTTTGCCGCCGGGCATCACGCCACCGAACGCGCCGGTATTAAAGCCTTAGGTGAATGGCTGGCTGAAAATCATGGTCTGGATGTCACCTTTATTGATATCGATAATCCTGCCTGATCTCCCTTTCTCACGCCCTTAACCTGCGTTAAGGGCGCAAATCGGTTGACACACCTCCGTCACTTTCGCATAACTTATTGACTTTAAGCATAAGCAAAGCGCTTTGCGGGCATTTTTTGTCCGCTTTGGTGATGACCAGGAGGTAGGTTTTGCAACGAGCACGTTGTTATCTGCTCGGTGAACGGGCGGTGGTGTTGGAACTGGAACCACCGATTTCGTTGACCAGTCAGCAGCGCATTTGGGGATTATGCCAAAGGCTGCAGCACAATGATCAGGTGCAGGAAGTGATTCCGGGGATGAACAACCTGACGCTGCTGCTGCGCGATCCTCAGCTGAATGCGCTGGATGCCATCGAGCGTTTACAGCGCTGGTGGGAAGAGAGTGAAGAGCAGATTCCTGAATCGCGCCGGGTTGAGATCCCAGTGATGTACGGTGGCGTCGGTGGCCCCGACCTGCAGGTAGTGGCCGAGGGCGCCAGTATGACGCCAAAGCAGGTGGTTGAACTGCACAGTAGCACAGACTACGTGGTGTATTTCATCGGCTTCCAGCCGGGTTTCCCCTACCTGGGCGGCCTGGACGAGCGGCTGCACACGCCTCGTCGCGCTGAGCCTCGGGTGCAAGTTCCCCGTGGTTCGGTGGGAATTGGTGGTAGCCAGACCGGCATCTATCCTCTGGCCGCACCGGGTGGCTGGCAGTTGATTGGTCAGACCCAGCTCAGCTTGTTCGATCCTTTACAACATCCGCCAACGTTGCTGCGTCCTGGCGACAGCGTGCGCTTTGTGCCGCAGCAGGAGGGCGTATGTTAAACATTTTACGAGCCGGATTGATGACCTCGATTCAGGATCAGGGGCGCAGTGGCTGGCGGCAGTATGGCATCAGCGTGAGCGGCGCACTCGATCAGCCGTCGATGCGCACCGCCAATATGCTGGTGGGCAACCCGGAAGAGAGCGCGGTGCTGGAAATCGTGCTCGGTCAGTTTAAAGCCGAGTTCAAGCGTGACGGCTGGTTCGCACTGACCGGTGCGGGCTGTAACGCCGACCTCGACGGCAAACCAGTATGGACCGGCTGGCGCTTGCCGGTGAAAAAAGGGCAGGTGTTGTCTCTGGCGATGCCGGTGCGCGGGATGCGCAGCTATCTGGCGGTGAATGGCGGTTTTGCCACAGATGCCATGCTGGGTTCGCACAGTACCGATCTCAAAGCCGGCTTTGGGGGATGGCAGGGGCGCAAACTGCAAGATGGTGATCAACTGCCGTTAGGGAAAGCCACGCGTACTTTCAAGGCAAAAGCCGGTGTGCGCCAATTGCTGTGGGGCAACCGCATCCGCGCTTTACCGGGCCCAGAATACAGCGAATTCACACGTGAAGCGCAGGAAGGATTCTGGCGCAGCCCGTGGAAGCTCAGCCCGCAGAGTAATCGTATGGGCTATCGCTTACAGGGACGGCAGCTACAGCGCAAAGCCACGCGTGATTTGCTCTCTCACGGATTAGTGCCTGGCGTGGTGCAGGTGCCACCGAATGGCCAACCGATTGTGCTGATGGCCGATGCGCAAACCACGGGCGGTTATCCACGTATCGCCTGCGTAATCGAAGCTGACCTCTACCAACTGGCGCAAATTCGCCTCGGTGAACCCATCCACTTTATCCATTGCACCCTGGAAGAAGCCCTGCTGGCGAAGCAGCATCAACAGCGCTCCTTCGATCAAATAGCCTGGGGGCTTGCTCATGAAGATTGATCTCAATGCCGATCTCGGTGAAGGCAGCGCCAGCGATCAGGAACTGCTGACGCTGGTAAGTTCTGCCAACATCGCCTGCGGTTTCCACGCTGGTGATGCGCAAACCATGCTGCAATCGGTGCGCTGGGCTAAAGCCAGCGGTGTAGCGATTGGCGCACATCCCAGCTTCCCAGATCGGGAAAACTTTGGCCGTACCGCCATGCAGCTCCCGCCGGAAACGGTGTATGCCCAGATGATTTATCAAATTGGTGCACTGAAAAGTATCACTGAAAGTGAAGGCGAACGTCTGGTGCATGTGAAGCCACATGGCATGCTTTACAACCAGGCAGCCGGAGATGCTCAGCTGGCGGATGCGATTGCGTGCGCCGTTAAAGCGGTTGATCCCACATTAATTCTGGTCGGTCTGGCAGGGAGTGCCTCCATCGCGGCCGCTGCGCATCATGGCTTGCGCACGCGCGAGGAAGTGTTTGCCGATCGCGGCTATCTGGCGAGCGGCGCACTCGTGCCGCGTAGCCAGGCAGGGGCGATGATCGAAGAGGCCGATCTGGCTCTGGCGCAGACGCTGGCCATGGTGCAACAGCGCCAGGTGCAGAGCATCAGCGGTGAGTGGGTGAAGGTCAATGCAGAAACCGTTTGTCTGCACGGCGATGGCGCGCACGCACTGCAATTCGCGCGTACGCTGCGTGCGGCATTTACGGCACATCAAATCGCTGTCACCAGCGCATAACAATGATTCACCCGCCCGGCAGCAGCTTGTCGGGCTTTTTATTTTCTGATGAGGGTAAACAATGGATAACGTGGTCAATCTCTGGCCGTTACTCGGCATTGCCACTATCGTTCTGGGGTTCGTATTGCGTTTTAACCCAGTGCTGGTGGTGATTGTCGCCGGTTTTGTCACGGGACTGGCGGCGCATCTGCCGCTGGCGGACATTCTGGAAAAGTTGGGTTCCGGCTTCCTGAACACCCGTAACCTGCCGCTGATTTTGTTACTGCCGTTGGCGGTTATCGGCTTGCTGGAGCGCCATGGTCTGAAAGAACGTGCGCAAACCTGGATCGCGCAGATTAAAACCGCAACGGCTGGCCGTTTGCTGATCGTCTACCTGTTCGTGCGTGAAATCACGGCGGCACTGGGATTAACCAGCCTTGGCGGCCATCCACAGATGGTGCGTCCTCTGTTAGCGCCGATGGCAGAAGGGGCCACTGAAAATCGCTACGGCGAAGTGCCCGATGAAGTCCGCTATCGTCTGCGAGCCATGTCGGCAGCCACCGATAACGTCGGTCTGTTTTTTGGTGAAGATATTTTTGTCGCATTTGGTGCCATCATCTTCATGCACAACTTTATGCAGGAGTCGGCTGGCATCAGCACCGAACCTTTGCATATCGCGTTGTGGGGCATTCCTACCGCGCTTTGCGCCTTCCTCATCCACTCAGCACGTTTAGTGCGTCTCGACCGTCAGCTTGCGCGTGAATTAGGCGCACTGAATCAGCAGGCACTGAACGCCAAAGGAGGGCAATAATGTTTCAGCAACAATATTTGATGTGGCTGGCGGGTGTCATCCTGCTGGTGGTGGCGGTGCTCTCCTGGCGTGACAGCGCCAACCCACGCCGTTTTACCACCGGACTATTCTGGGCGCTGTATGGCCTGATTTTCCTGCTCGGTGATGGTGCTTACCAATTGATGGGACAGTGGGCGGGTGATGCCGCGCTGGGTAAGCGTTGGTTACACATCGGCGTAGGTGTGGCCGTGGTACTGATGGCGCTGATTGCTGGCTTCGGAGGCGTGCGCCTGGGCAGCTATCATCAGCGCAGTGATAAGCAGAAACAGGAAAGCGCCGGGCGTCTGCGTAACAAACTGTTCCTGCCTGCGCTGGCGATTCCTGTGGTGACGGTGATTGGCGTACTGGCGTTTAACAATATTCCCGGCTTGCAGGATGCAGTGTTCGGTCCTGGCAACCACTCTACGTTGGTGACGCTGTTCTCGATGATGGTGGGCTGTGTGCTGGGCTGGTTAATTGCCTTGAAGTTCACCCACGAAAAACCGCTGCAGTCGATTCAGGAAACGCGTCGCTTACTGGATGCCGTGGGCTGGGCCTTTATTTTGCCGCAGATCCTCGCCACCTTGGGTCTGCTGTTCACCAGCGCCGGCGTGGGCACGGCCATTTCCCATCTCACCGAACAGTATCTGGCGGTAGATAACCGTCTGATTGCGGTAGCCGTGTATGCGATTGGCATGGCGCTGTTGACCATGGTGATGGGCAATGCCTTTGCAGCTTTCCCGATTGTCACTGCGGGGATTGGCATTCCAATTCTGGTGTTGCAGCATGGTGGTAATCCCGCGGTGATGGCGGCGATTGGCATGTTCTCTGGCTACTGCGGCACATTGATGACGCCAATGGCGGCTAACTTCAACATCGTGCCTGCTCGCTTGTTAGAACTGCCGGACCGTAATGCAGTGATCAAGGCTCAGGTGCCCACCGGTGTGCTACTGTTGGTGGTAAACGTGTTCCTGCTCTACTTCCTGATGTTCCTGTGAGGCCGTAATGAAAACCGTATTGATGACCGCCTTTGAACCTTTTGGCGGTGAAAGCATTAACCCTTCGTGGGAAGCCGTACGCAGTTTTGATGGCAAAGAAATCGCGGGTGCACGCATTGTGGTGCGCCAGCTGCCAGTGGTGTTTGCCAGCTGCGGCAAAGTGCTGACACAGGCGCTGGAAGAGATTCAGCCAGACCGCGTGCTGTGCGTGGGGCAGGCGGGAGGACGCAGCGATATTACCGTTGAACGCGTGGCGATTAACGTGAATGACGCGCGTATTCCTGACAACGATCGGCAGCAACCGATCGACCAGCCTATTGTGGCAGATGGTCCAGCCGCTTACTTCTCCACGTTGCCCATTAAGGCGATTGTGGCGGCACTGCGCGAAGTCGGCGTGCCCGCGTCGGTGTCGCAAACGGCGGGGACCTTCACCTGTAATAACGTGATGTACAGTTTGCTGCACTGGTTGCAGACCACCCATAGCCCGGCGCGGGGGGGATTTATCCATATCCCCTATATGCCAGAGCAGGCGGTGAACCATCCCGGTGTGGCGAGCATGGCAACCGCCAGCGTGATTCTGGCACTGGAAACCGCACTGCAGGTGATCTTGAGCACTGAGCAGGACATTCGTGTCGTTGGTGGCGCAACGCACTAACAGGAGATGTGATGCCTGAGGGACCGGAGATCCGCCGTGCGGCGGATCAATTGGCCGCGGCAATGGTGGGCAAACCGCTGACTGATGTGTGGTTTGCCTTTCCTGAGCTGAAAACCTACGAACCGGCGCTGATAGGTGAAACCATCAACGCCTTCGAGACGCGCGGCAAAGCGCTGCTGACGCACTTTTCTAACGGCTTAATTCTTTACAGCCATAACCAACTCTATGGTGTCTGGCGCGTGGTGCCCACGGGAACCGAACCCAATACCTCGCGGCAACTGCGCGTGCGCCTGGCGAACGCCGACCAAACCATCCTGCTGTACAGCGCCTCCGATATTGAACTGCTCAACGCGGATACTTTAGGTGCACATCCTTTCCTGCAGCGGGTCGGACCCGATGTGCTTGACGCCAGCCTGACGGTGGAGGAAGTGCGCGAGCGATTGCTGTCGCCGCGTTTTCGTCGTCGTCAGTTTAGCGGCCTGTTACTCGATCAGGCATTTTTGGCTGGCTTGGGTAATTATCTGCGCGTGGAGATTTTATGGCACGCGGGCTTGTTAGCGTCCCATCGTGCGCAAGATCTGACTGAAGTGCAGCTCAATGCGTTAAGTGAAGCGACGCTGGCAGTACCGCGTTTGTCGTATCAGATGCGTGGCAGTATGAAGAAATATCACGAAGAGGCGGCATTTCGTTTTGAAGTGTTTCATCGCCAGGGCAAGAAATGTCGGCGTTGTGGCACTCTTATCGAGAAGGGCGTGCTGTCATCGCGACCGTTCTACTGGTGTCCGGGATGCCAGAAATGAAAAGGGCGGGATAACCCGCCCTCTGTTTTATTTCTTCAGCGCCGAAGTGAATGGACGCTCGGTGTAACCGGTATACAGCTGACGTGGACGCGCAATCTTCATGCCTTCGTCGTGCATCTCTTTCCAGTGTGCAATCCAACCCACGGTACGCGCCATCGCGAAGATCACGGTAAACATGGAAGACGGAATGCCCATCGCTTTCAGAATAATGCCAGAGTAGAAATCGACGTTTGGATAGAGTTTACGTTCGATGAAGTACGGGTCGTTCAGCGCAATGTGTTCCAGCTCCATCGCCACTTCCAGCAGATCATCTTTCATGCCCAATTCGTTCAGCACTTCGTGACAGGTTTCACGCATCACAGTGGCGCGCGGGTCATAGTTTTTATAAACACGGTGACCAAAGCCCATCAGGCGGAATGAATCGTTTTTGTCTTTCGCACGACGCACGAACTCTGGGATGTGATCCACAGTGCTGATCTCTTCCAGCATGCGCAGGGTGGCTTCGTTGGCGCCGCCGTGAGCCGGTCCCCACAGGGAAGCAATACCGGCCGCGATACAGGCAAACGGGTTCGCACCAGAAGAACCGGCGGTACGCACGGTGGAGGTGGAGGCGTTCTGCTCATGGTCGGCGTGCAGGATCAGAATACGGTCCATAGCGCGTTCCAGTACCGGATTCACTTTGTACTCTTCACATGGTGTAGCGAACATCATGTGCAGGAAGTTACCGGCATAGGACAAGTCATTGCGTGGGTATACAAACGGCTGACCGATGGAATATTTGTAACACATGGCTGCCATGGTCGGCATTTTCGACAACAGACGGAAAGCGGCGATTTCGCGGTGACGTTCAATATTAACGTCTAAGGAGTCGTGATAAAACGCGGCCAACGCGCCTGTTACGCCACACATCACTGCCATTGGATGCGAATCGCGGCGGAAGCCATGGAACAGTCGGGTGATTTGTTCGTGAATCATGGTGTGGCGGGTAACGGTAGTGCGGAACTCTTCGAACTGGGCCTGGGTCGGGGCTTCACCATTCAGCAGGATGTAACACACTTCGAGATAGTTGGAGTGGGTTGCCAGCTCAGATATCGGGAATCCGCGGTGTAACAGAATGCCTTCATCACCGTCGATAAAGGTGATTTTAGATTCGCATGACGCAGTAGAGGTAAAGCCGGGATCAAAAGTGAACAGGCCATGTGAGCCCAAGGCGCGGACATCAACAACATCTTGTCCCAGCGTACCTTGCATCACATCCAGTTCAACGGAAGCGTTATCTTGTAGGGTTAGCGTCACTTTTTTATCTGTCATTTTTCGTCTCCATAGCGCCTTAGTAGGTAAGGATCTTAGACACCAGAATAGCCTTCATGTTGTGTAAAACCACAATCTTCACAGTATCACTCTGCGGTAACGTTTGTCGTGCAGGGTTACAGAGCTAAAGATGCGTTAGGGCCAGTCGGTGGCGTTCGGGCATGACATGCTGAACAGCGCGGATGTTAAAGATCCTGTCACGACATAACTTCTTGGTAACCAATAACCTGATGCTTTGTGTTGCTCGTAATGGCAATGTTACATAACTTGAGCTTAGGGGAAAGTGTATCCCCATAACTTTTGTGCATCATAGGGCTTTAATGCGTTTGTTTGTAACTGAAATGTTGATCTTTTGTCAAATCAGATAATTAAAAATGTATGAATTGTGAAATTCGTGAGGGTGATCACTGTTCAGCTTAAATGTGACCAAAGAGATTGTAGGGGAATTGTAATCAGAATGTGATCCTCCTATACTGCGGCCAGGTCTCCGGAATACCCTGACACCAGGAGCCACCCAGCGTTTTACCCGCGTCACATAACACTGGATGTTGCTATTTTGGTGGCGGTTGCAGTCTGAACACGCGCTGTGCTCTGATGCGACTCAGGTCCGGAGGAAGCAAAATAAAAAAGAGCTGTGTGGGCAAAACCGTGAAAAAACAAAGACCTGTTAACTTGGATCTCTCGACGATCCGGTTTCCCGTTACTGCAATATCGTCCATTCTCCACCGCGTCTCCGGCGTGATTACCTTTGTCGCTCTCGGAATTCTGCTCTGGTTACTGGGTCTCTCTCTCTCTTCTCCTGAAGGCTTCCAGCAAGCGGCGTCCATCATGGATAGCTTCTTCGCCAAATTCATCATGTGGGGCATCCTGACTGCACTGGCGTATCACGTCGTGGGCGGAATTCGTCATATGCTGGCTGATTTTGGCTTTATGGAAGAAACCCTGCAGGTGGGAACCCGTTCCGCGCAAGCGGCTTTTGGTATCACTGTCGTGCTCTCAATTTTGGCTGGAGTCCTCGTATGGTAAGCAATGCTTCTGCATTAGGACGCAACGGTATTCATGACTGGCTGTTACTGCGTGCTGCTGCAATCTTAATGACGCTCTACATCATCTACCTGCTTGGCTTTGTGGTGATGACCGGCACCCTGACCTATGACAACTGGCATGGCTTCTTCGCTTCTGCCTTCACCAAAGTGTTTACGATACTGACGCTGTTCTCGATCCTGGTCCACGGCTGGATTGGCATGTGGCAGGTCCTGACCGACTACGTTAAGCCGGTAGCAACCCGTTTGCTGCTGCAGTTTGTGATTGTGGTCGCGCTGTTGTCGTACGCCGTTTATGGAATTGTTGTTGTGTGGGGTGTGTAAATGAGTTTGCCAGTCAGAGAATTTGATGCCGTGGTGATCGGCGCGGGTGGCGCGGGAATGCGCGCGGCTCTGCAAATCTCCCAATCGGGCCAGACCTGTGCCCTGTTATCCAAAGTTTTCCCGACCCGTTCTCATACCGTATCTGCGCAGGGCGGTATCACCGTTGCGCTGGGTAACACCCATGACGATAACTGGGAATGGCATATGTATGACACCGTCAAAGGCTCCGACTACATCGGTGACCAGGACGCGATCGAATATATGTGTCACGTCGGTCCAGAAGCGATTCTGGAATTGGAACACATGGGTCTGCCTTTCTCACGTCTTGATGACGGCCGCGTGTATCAGCGTCCGTTTGGTGGTCAGTCGAAAAACTTCGGCGGTGAGCAGGCGGCGCGTACCGCTGCGGCAGCCGACCGTACGGGCCACGCACTGTTGCATACCCTGTATCAGCAGAACCTGAAAAACAAAACCACCATCTTCTCCGAGTGGTATGCGCTGGATCTGGTGAAAAACGAAGACGGTGCGATTGTTGGTTGTACCGCAATCTGCATGGAAACTGGCGAAACCGTCTACTTCAAAGCTAAGGCCACTATCCTGGCAACCGGCGGCGCGGGTCGTATTTATCAGTCCACCACCAATGCTCACATCAACACCGGTGACGGCGTCGGTATGGCGCTGCGTGCGGGCGTACCCGTGCAGGATATGGAAATGTGGCAGTTCCACCCAACCGGCATCGCCGGTGCGGGCGTGTTGGTTACCGAAGGGTGCCGCGGCGAGGGTGGTTACCTGCTGAACAAACACGGTGAACGTTTCATGGAACGTTACGCGCCGAACGCCAAAGATCTGGCCGGTCGTGACGTGGTTGCCCGTTCGATGATGGTTGAAATTCGTGAAGGTCGTGGTTGCGATGGTCCATGGGGCCCGCATATCAAGCTGAAACTCGACCATCTGGGTGCTGAAGTGCTGGAGTCCCGCCTGCCGGGTATCCTTGAACTGTCGCGTACCTTTGCTCACGTCGATCCGATTAAAGAGCCGATTCCGGTTATCCCTACCTGTCACTACATGATGGGCGGCGTGCCGACCAAAGTCACCGGTCAGGCGCTGCGCGTGAACGAGCAGGGCGAAGATGAAGTGATTCCGGGCCTGTTCGCTGTAGGCGAAATCGCCTGCGTATCGGTACACGGCGCTAACCGTCTGGGCGGTAACTCACTGCTGGACCTGGTGGTATTCGGTCGTGCGGCCGGTGTGCATCTGCTGGAATGTATTGAAGAGCAGGGCGAACTGCGTGAAGCCACGCAGGAAAACATCGATGCCGCCATGGCACGTTTCAATCGCTGGGAAAACAACACCACGGGTGAAGACCCGGTTGAAATCCGCAAAGCGTTGCAGCGCTGCATGCAGAACAACTTCTCGGTGTTCCGTGAAGGTGACGCAATGCGTGAAGGTCTGGAAGAGCTGAAAGTGATTCGTGAGCGTCTGAAGTCAGCGCGTCTTGATGACCGTTCGCCAGATTTCAACACGCAGCGTATCGAATGCCTTGAGCTGGATAATCTGATGGAAACCGCTTACGCCACTGCGGTTGCCGCTAACTTCCGTACCGAAAGCCGTGGCGCTCACAGCCGCTTCGACTACCCGGAACGTGATGATGCCAACTGGCTGTGCCACAGCCTCTATGTTCCGCAAACGGAAAGCATGACGCGCCGTGAGGTGAACATGCAACCGAAACTGCGTGCGGCCTTCCCGCCGAAAGCGCGTACCTACTAATTGCGGAGATCATCATGAGACTCGAATTTTCTATCTATCGTTACAACCCGGAAGTCGATGACAAACCGCGGATGCAGGAGTACACCCTGGAATCCGAAGATGGTCGCGACATGATGCTGCTGGACGCGCTGATCCGTTTGAAAGAGAAGGACCCAACGCTGGCCTTCCGTCGCTCATGCCGTGAAGGCGTGTGTGGTTCAGACGGTCTGAATATGAACGGCAAAAATGGTCTGGCTTGTATCACGCCGGTCTCGGCGCTGGGCAACGGCACCAAGAAAATTGTTATCCGTCCACTGCCTGGTCTGCCGGTTATCCGCGACCTGGTGGTAGATATGGGGCAATTCTACGCGCAGTATGAGAAGATTAAGCCTTTCTTGTTGAATAATGGAGAAAATCCTCCAGCGCGCGAGCACCTGCAGAGCCCGGCAGAGCGTGAACATCTGGATGGTTTGTACGAGTGTATTTTGTGTGCGTGCTGCTCGACCTCGTGCCCATCATTCTGGTGGAACCCAGACAAGTTCATCGGTCCGGCTGGCCTGCTGGCAGCGTATCGTTTCCTGATCGACAGCCGCGATACCGAAACGGATGCGCGTCTCGACAACATGAACGATGCTTTCAGTGTATTCCGCTGTCACAGCATCATGAACTGTGTGAGCGTGTGCCCAAAAGGACTAAACCCAACGCGCGCCATCGGTCATATTAAATCGATGCTGCTGCAACGCGGGGCGTAACAAACAGAAGTCACTGTCCGGGAACTGAGGTTCCCGGCAGTTTACGGAAGCCTCTATAAGCGCGGTACTGACCACGCTTATAAAGGTTCCCTTACGGGCCAGGCGGCTTTTGCGCACAGGTTCGTATCGCTGAACTCACTACGGCAAGCCGCGAAAGCGGCAACAAATGAAACCTCATAAAAAGCAGATTAATGCTTAAGGGATCACAATGCAGAACAGCGCGATGAAACCCTGGCTGGACTCCTCCTGGCTGGCCGGCGCGAACCAATCCTACATAGAGCAACTCTATGAGGATTTCCTGACCGATCCTGACTCAGTTGATGAAATGTGGCGCGAGCTGTTCCAACAGCTGCCCGGCACTGGCGTGAAACCTGAGCAATTTCACTCCACCACGCGTGATTACTTCCGCCGCCTGGCAAAAGATGCGACCCGTTACACATCCTCAGTCACCGATCCGGCCACCAATTCCAAACAGGTTAAAGTGCTGCAGCTGATCAATGCGTTCCGCTTCCGCGGCCATCAGCACGCTAACCTCGATCCGCTTGGCCTGTGGAAACAGGATCGCGTGGCGGATCTCGATCCGGCTTATCACGACCTGACCGACGCCGATTTTCAGGAAAGCTTTAACGTAGGCTCTTTTGCCATCGGCAAAGAGACCATGAAGCTGGCTGATCTGTTCGCGGCACTGCAGCAGACTTATTGTGGCTCGATTGGTGCAGAGTACATGCACATCAACAACACCGATGAGAAGCGCTGGATCCAGCAGCGTCTTGAATCCGTGGTGGGCCATGCGTCTTTCAGCAGCGACGAGAAAAAAGGTTTCCTGAAAGAGCTGACTGCGGCAGAAGGTCTGGAAAAATACCTTGGTGCAAAATTCCCTGGCGCGAAACGCTTCTCGCTGGAAGGTGGTGATGCACTGGTGCCAATGCTGCGTGAAATGATTCGTCATGCGGGCAAAAGCGGTACCCGTGAAGTGGTACTGGGGATGGCGCACCGTGGCCGTCTCAACGTGCTGATCAACGTACTGGGTAAAAAGCCGCAGGATCTGTTCGATGAATTCTCTGGCAAGCACAAAGAGCACCTCGGCACCGGTGACGTGAAGTACCACATGGGCTTCTCATCTGACGTGGAAACCGAAGGCGGCCTGGTACACCTGGCGCTGGCGTTCAATCCGTCGCACCTTGAAATCGTTAGCCCGGTAGTTATGGGCTCGGTGCGTGCGCGTCTGGATCGTCTGGCTGAGCCAAGCAGCAACAAAGTTCTGCCGATCACCATCCACGGTGATGCCGCGGTCATTGGTCAGGGTGTGGTGCAAGAAACCCTGAACATGTCGCAGGCGCGTGGTTATGAAGTGGGCGGTACCGTTCGCATCGTCATCAACAACCAGGTTGGCTTTACCACCTCCAACCCGAAAGATGCGCGTTCAACGCCTTACTGTACTGACATCGGTAAAATGGTTCTGGCCCCGATCTTCCACGTGAACGCGGATGACCCGGAAGCGGTTGCCTTCGTGACGCGCCTGGCGCTGGACTACCGTAATACCTTCAAACGCGATGTGTTCATCGATCTGGTGTGTTATCGCCGTCACGGCCATAACGAAGCGGACGAGCCAAGTGCAACACAGCCGCTGATGTATCAGAAAATCAAAAAGCACCCAACGCCGCGTAAAATCTATGCCGATCAGCTGGAAAGCGAAGGCGTCGCAACGCTGGAAGATGCCACCGAGCTGGTCAATCTGTACCGCGATGCGTTGGATGAAGGCGAGTGCGTGGTGCCAGAATGGCGTCCGATGAGCCTGCACTCCTTCACCTGGTCGCCGTATCTGAACCACGAGTGGGACGAAAGCTATCCAGAAACGGTCGAACTGAAGCGCGTGCAAGAACTGGCACGTCGCATCAGTAGCATTCCGGAAGCGGTTGAAGTGCAGTCGCGCGTCGCTAAGATCTACAACGATCGTAAAGAGATGGCGGAAGGCAACAAACTGTTTGACTGGGGCGGCGCTGAGAACCTGGCGTATGCAACGCTGGTCGATGAAGGCATCCCGGTTCGTTTGTCAGGCGAAGACTCCGGTCGTGGCACCTTCTTCCACCGTCATGCGGTGATTCACAACCAGACCAACGGCTCAACCTATACGCCGCTGCACCATATCCATAATGGTCAGGGACAGTTCAAAGTCTGGGACTCCGTACTGTCTGAAGAAGCAGTACTGGCCTTTGAATACGGTTATGCCACGGCAGAACCGCGCGTGCTGACCATTTGGGAAGCGCAGTTCGGCGACTTCGCCAACGGTGCACAGGTGGTTATTGACCAGTTCATCAGCTCCGGCGAACAGAAGTGGGGCCGTATGTGTGGCCTGGTGATGCTGCTGCCGCATGGCTATGAAGGCCAGGGCCCAGAGCACTCCTCTGCACGTCTGGAACGTTATCTGCAACTCTGTGCTGAACAGAATATGCAGGTGTGCGTGCCTTCAACGCCTGCGCAGGTTTACCACATGCTGCGTCGTCAGGCGCTGCGCGGTATGCGTCGTCCACTGATTGTGATGTCACCGAAATCGCTGCTGCGCCACCCGCTGGCGGTCTCCACCCTGGAAGAACTGGCTAACGGTGCTTTCCAACCGGCGATTGGCGAGATCGACGATCTGGATCCGAAGCAGGTGAAACGCGTCGTGATGTGTTCCGGTAAGGTTTATTACGACCTGCTGGAACAGCGTCGCAAGAATGAGCAGACCGATGTGGCCATCGTGCGTATCGAGCAGCTCTATCCGTTCCCGCACAAAGTGGTGCAGGACGTTCTGAAAAATTATGCACATGTGCAGGATTTCGTCTGGTGTCAGGAAGAGCCACTGAATCAGGGCGCATGGTATTGCAGTCAGCATCATTTCCGCGAAGTGGTTCCATTCGGTGCGTCACTGCGTTATGCAGGTCGTCCGGCTTCTGCTTCACCAGCCGTGGGCTACATGTCCGTACATCAACAACAGCAGCAAGACCTGGTTAACGACGCGCTGAACCTTGGTTAATTAAAAGGAAAGAAAATGAGTAGCGTAGAAATTCTGGTTCCCGATTTGCCTGAATCCGTAGCGGACGCAACGGTTGCAACCTGGCACAAAAAACCCGGCGACGCAGTGAGTCGCGATGAAGTACTGGTTGAGATTGAAACCGACAAAGTTGTGCTGGAAGTGCCTGCTTCAGCAGACGGCGTACTGGAAGCTGTGTTGGAAGATGAAGGCGCGACCGTTACCTCGCGTCAGCTGTTGGGTCGCCTGGTTGAAGGCAACAGCGGTGGTAAAGAGACCTCTGCGAAAGTAGAGAGCAAAGAAGCCACCCCAGAACAGCGTAAGACCGCTTCTCTGGAAGAAGAGAGCAACGATGCGCTGAGCCCAGCGGTTCGCCGCCTGATTGCGGAAAACAACCTCGACGCGAGCCAGATTAAAGGCACCGGCGTCGGCGGCCGTTTGACCCGCGAAGACGTGGAAAAACACGTGGCGAAGAAAGCGGATGGCGCGAAAGCGGCTCCTGCTGCTGCTGCACCGCAGGCTGCTGTGGCTAACCGCAGCGAGAAGCGCGTGCCAATGACGCGTCTGCGTAAGCGTGTGGCGGAGCGTCTGCTGGAAGCGAAAAACAGCACCGCGATGCTGACCACCTTCAACGAAATCAACATGAAGCCGATCATGGATCTGCGTAAGCAGTACGGCGACGCGTTTGAAAAACGTCACGGTGTGCGTCTGGGCTTCATGTCCTTCTACATCAAAGCGGTGGTTGAAGCACTGAAACGCTTCCCAGAAGTGAATGCGTCTATCGATGGCGAAGATGTGGTTTACCACAACTACTTCGACGTCAGCATCGCGGTTTCAACCCCGCGCGGTCTGGTGACCCCGGTGCTGAAAGATGTTGACGCGCTGAGCATGGCGGACATCGAGAAGAAAATTAAAGAACTGGCAGTGAAAGGCCGTGACGGCAAGCTGACAGTTGAAGAGCTGACTGGCGGTAACTTCACCATCACCAACGGTGGTGTGTTCGGTTCCCTGATGTCAACGCCGATCATCAACCCACCGCAGAGCGCCATCCTGGGTATGCACGCGATCAAAGAGCGCCCAATGGCGGTTAATGGTCAGGTGGTGATCCTGCCAATGATGTATCTGGCGCTCTCTTATGACCACCGTCTGATTGATGGTCGTGAATCCGTTGGCTACCTGGTCGCGGTCAAAGAGATGCTGGAAGATCCGGCGCGTCTGCTGCTGGATGTCTAATTTTCGCCGGGCGCACTGCATTTAAGTGCGCCCAAACTCATATCTGAATGGATAGAACATCATGAACTTACATGAATACCAGGCGAAGCAGCTGTTTGCTCGCTATGGCATGCCAGCTCCTACTGGTTACGCCTGCGCTACGCCACGTGAAGCAGAAGAAGCCGCCTCTAAAATTGGTGCGGGCCCGTGGGTAGTAAAATGTCAGGTTCATGCCGGTGGCCGCGGTAAAGCGGGCGGCGTGAAAGTGGTGAACAGCAAGGAAGATATCCGTGCATTTGCTGAGCATTGGTTGGGCAAGCGTCTGGTGACCTACCAAACTGATGCTGATGGTCAGCCAGTCAACCAGATTCTGGTTGAAGCCGCGACTGACATCGATCAGGAGCTGTATCTGGGTGCGGTTGTTGACCGTGCTACCCGTCGCGTGATCTTCATGGCTTCAACTGAAGGCGGCGTGGAAATTGAGAAAGTGGCGGAAGAAACCCCGCACCTGATCCACAAAATGGCGTTGGATCCGCTGGCAGGTCCACAGCCTTATCAAGGCCGTGAGCTGGCGTTCAAACTGGGTCTGTCTGGTAAGCAAGTCAGCCAGTTCACCAAAATCTTCATGGGTCTGGCGACCATGTTCCTGGAGCGCGACCTGGCGATGGTTGAGATCAACCCGCTGGTTATCACCAAGCAGGGCGACCTGATCTGCCTCGATGGCAAACTGGGCGCAGACGGTAACGCCCTGTTCCGCCAGCCTGAGCTGCGTGAAATGCGCGATCCAAGCCAGGAAGATCCACGTGAAGCACACGCAACGCAGTGGGAACTGAACTACGTTGCGCTGGATGGCAACATCGGCTGTATGGTGAACGGCGCCGGTCTGGCGATGGGCACCATGGACATCGTGAAACACCACGGTGGTCAGCCTGCTAACTTCCTCGATGTCGGCGGCGGCGCAACTAAAGAGCGCGTGACCGAAGCCTTCAAAATCATCTTGTCTGACGATGCCGTTAAAGCGGTATTCGTTAACATCTTCGGCGGCATCGTGCGTTGCGACCTGATCGCAGACGGCATCATCGGTGCTGTAGCAGAAGTGGGTGTGAACGTGCCAGTCGTGGTACGTCTGGAAGGTAACAACGCCGAGCTGGGCGCGAAGAAACTGGCCGACAGCGGTCTGAACATCATTGCAGCAACCAGCCTGACAGACGCAGCGCAGCGTGTTGTTGCTGCCGCGGAGGGTAAATAATGTCCATTCTTATCGACAAAAACACCAAAGTCATTTGCCAGGGTTTCACCGGCGGCCAGGGGACTTTCCACTCTGAGCAGGCTTTGGCCTATGGTACGCAGCTGGTTGGCGGTGTAACGCCAGGCAAAGGCGGCACCACGCATCTGGGTCTGCCAGTCTTTAACACCGTGCGTGAAGCAGTAGAAGCCACTGGCGCGACTGCGACCGTGATTTACGTTCCAGCACCTTTCTGCAAAGACGGTATCCTGGAAGCGATCGACGCAGGCATCAAACTGATCATCACCATCACCGAAGGTATCCCTACACTGGATATGCTGACTGTGAAAGTGAAGCTGGATGAAGCTGGTGTGCGCATGATCGGCCCGAACTGCCCAGGCGTGATCACCCCAGGCGAATGTAAGATCGGTATCATGCCAGGTCACATTCACCAGCCAGGCCGCGTAGGTATCGTGTCACGTTCAGGCACCCTGACCTATGAAGCGGTTAAGCAGACCACTGACATCGGCTACGGCCAGTCAACCTGCGTCGGTATCGGTGGTGACCCGATCCCAGGCTCTAACTTCATCGATATCCTGAAAATGTTCCAGGACGATCCACAGACTGAAGTGATCGTGATGATCGGTGAGATCGGTGGTAGCGCAGAAGAAGAAGCCGCTGCCTTCATCAAAGAGCACGTGACCAAGCCAGTTGTTGGCTACATCGCGGGTGTGACTGCACCGAAAGGCAAACGTATGGGTCACGCAGGCGCCATCATTGCCGGTGGTAAAGGTACCGCGGATGAGAAGTTTGCTGCGCTGGAAGCTGCCGGTGTGAAAACCGTGCGCAGCTTGGCTGACATTGGTGACGCGGTTAAAGCGGTTCTGCCAATCAAATAAGCCATCACGTTGTGATGCCAAGAGGCCACCTTCGGGTGGCCTTTTTTTATGTCTGAAGAGATGTGCGCAGCTTAGCCACGCAAAAAGCAGGGGAAAAAAGGCAACGGGTTGAAAATCCGCGGCTATGCTTACGGTGTTGGTTAAGTAAAGAAAGGAAAAAAGGCGTGATTTCTGAAGAGAAATTAACGCACTACATCTCGTATGAAGGTTAATAAAATGCGGGAAAAGTAATTATTTTCTTAATTACATCACCCGTTTATGACAACTAATTAACAACGACTCTAACACTACACATCTGGAAAATTATTGTGTTAATCCAGATCAATAAAACGCGAGATATAACAAACTTTACTGCTGGCTTCACGCACGGCAAACGGTATAAATTGCGCTGCATCAATTCAGTCATTATCGTCATTTTTCAGGAGTTTGTGTCAGGCGTTGCTAGCGCAATTCTGTCGCCTCCACTCATCACTCTCCTGCTCGACAAAGACTGAAGCGATCGGTTTTTCGGGGAATTTTCACCCCTGTTACTCTTTCATTTCGGGCTACAGATTTCTCTGTTATGTCAGTAATAAAACTGGAATCAATAATCAGTCGTTCCTGGATCTTATTCTGCACGTCAATGTTCGCTGTTTACCGTTGTCAGCCGCAGAGTAAATTCATGCGAGGAGCAAGGAGTCATCATGTTAGATATTGTCGAGCTGTCGCGTTTACAGTTTGCCCTGACGGCGATGTACCATTTCCTGTTCGTCCCTTTAACGCTAGGTATGGCGTTTTTGTTGGCGATCATGGAAACCGTATATGTCCTCACGGGGAAACAAATTTATAAAGATATGACCAAATTCTGGGGCAAGTTGTTTGGTATCAACTTTGCGCTGGGTGTGGCAACCGGTCTGACCATGGAATTTCAGTTCGGGACCAACTGGTCATACTATTCACACTACGTCGGCGATATCTTTGGTGCGCCGCTGGCCATCGAAGGCCTGATGGCGTTCTTCCTCGAATCCACCTTTGTTGGCTTGTTCTTCTTTGGCTGGGATCGTCTCGGTAAAGTCCAGCACCTCGCCGTGACCTGGCTGGTGGCGCTCGGTTCCAACATGTCTGCACTGTGGATTCTGGTGGCGAACGGCTGGATGCAAAACCCGATTGCCTCTGAGTTCAATTTCGAAACGATGCGTATGGAGATGGTGAGCTTCTCCGAGCTGGTGCTTAACCCGGTTGCGCAGGTGAAATTCGTTCACACCGTGGCGGCGGGCTATACCGCCGGTGCGATGTTTGTGCTGGGTATCAGTGCCTGGTATCTGCTCAAAGGTCGTGATGTGGCCTTTGCCAAGCGCTCATTCGGTATTGCCGCCAGCTTCGGTATGGCGGCGATTCTGTCTGTGATCGTGCTGGGTGATGAGTCCGGTTACGAAATGGGTGACGTGCAAAAAACCAAGCTGGCCGCCATTGAAGCGGAGTGGGAAACGCAACCGGCACCGGCTGCGTTCACGCTGTTTGGTATCCCGGATCAGGATTCACAAGAGAACAAGTATGCGATTCAGATCCCGTATTTACTGGGCCTGATCGCCACACGTTCCTTGGATACGCCGGTCACCGGGCTGAAAGATCTGCTGTCACAACATGAAGTGCGTATTCGCAACGGCATGAAAGCGTATGCGTTGCTGAATGAACTGCGCGCGGGCAGCAAAGATCCTGCGGTTCGTACTGAATTTGAAGCCAGTAAACAGGATCTGGGCTACGGCTTGCTGCTGAAGCGTTATACCCCGGACGTGGCGAACGCCACCGAAGCACAGATTCAGAAAGCAACACAGGACTCAATCCCTCGCGTTGCGCCGCTCTACTTCGCCTTCCGCATTATGGTGCTGTGTGGCGTACTGCTGCTGGGCATTATCGCGCTGTCATTCCTGAGTGTGATTCGTAACCGTATTGGTAAGAGCCGCTGGCTACTTAAAGCAGCACTGTATGGTATTCCGCTGCCGTGGATTGCCATCGAATCAGGTTGGTTCGTTGCTGAATACGGCCGTCAGCCGTGGGCGATTGGTGAAGTGCTGCCGACTGCGGTGGCGAACTCTTCACTGACCGTGGGCGATCTGCTGTTCTCGATGATCCTGATCTGCGGTCTCTACACGATTTTCCTGGTGGCGGAAATGTACCTGATGTTCAAATTTGCCCGCCTGGGTCCAAGCAGCCTGAAGACCGGCCGCTACCATCATGAGACCGTGAAAGCGGCCACTCAGCCAGCACGTGGATAAGGAGAGCGACCATGTTTGATTACGAAGTATTGCGCTTTGTCTGGTGGCTGCTGATTGGCGTGCTGCTGATTGGCTTCGCCGTGACGGATGGCTTTGATATGGGCGTGGGCATGCTAACGCGCATTCTGGGTCGCACCGACACAGAACGTCGCATCATGATTAACAGTATCGCCCCGCACTGGGACGGCAACCAGGTATGGCTAATCACCGCCGGCGGTGCGCTGTTTGCTGCATGGCCGATGGTATATGCCGCCGCGTTTTCCGGCTTCTATGTGGCGATGATTCTGGTGCTGGCATCCCTGTTCTTCCGTCCGGTGGGTTTTGACTATCGCTCGAAGATTGAAGATTTGCGCTGGCGCAACACCTGGGACTGGGGCATCTTCATCGGCAGCTTTGTGCCGCCGCTGGTGATTGGCGTGGCGTTTGGCAACTTGCTGCAAGGGGTTCCTTTCCATGCGGATGAGTACTTGCGTCTGTTCTACACCGGTAACTTCTTCCAGTTACTGAATCCGTTCGGTCTCCTGGCGGGCGTGATCAGCGTCGCGATGATTTTGACGCAAGGTGCAACCTATCTACAGATGCGTACCACCGGTGATCTCCACCTGCGCTCACGCGGCACCGCGCAAATCAGCGCGTTGGTGATGATGGTGTGCTTCGTGTTAGCGGGCGTGTGGGTGAAATACGGCATTGATGGCTATGTGGTGAAAAGCGTTATTGATCACCATGCTGCATCCAACCCGTTGGGTAAAGAAGTGGTGCGTGAAGCCGGTGCCTGGCTGGTGAACTTTGAGCAGACGCCAATACTGTGGTTGTTCCCTGTGTTAGGTGTGGTGCTGCCACTGTTAACCGTTCTTTGTTCGCGGATGGAGAAGGGCGCATGGGCGTTTATCTTCTCTTCACTGACACTGGCTTGCGTGATCATGACGGCGGGCATTGCGATGTTCCCATTCATCATGCCTTCCAGCACCGTGCCGGGCACCAGTCTGACCATGTGGGATGCCACCTCTAGCCTGTTAACACTGAAAGTGATGACCTTCGCTGCCATCATCTTTGTTCCCATCATTCTGGCGTACACCACTTGGTGCTACTACAAGATGTTTGGCCGTATCACCAAAGAACACATTGAGAGCAATACGCACTCCCTGTACTGATTAAGGAGATTGAGCATGTGGTATTTTGCCTGGATTCTTGGCACCCTGCTGGCCTGTGCGTTTGGCGTGATCACGGCGCTGGCGATCGAGCAAGCAGAAGAGAGCGGCGCGAAGGATAAACAGCACTGATGCGCACGCTGATTCAGACACTCTATCGTCTGATGGACAAGGGCCCGTTACGGGCCCTTTCGTTGATACTGGCGTTATGGCTGGCGGGTTGTGTCATTTGGCAACCCTCACGCTTTGCTGCCCGCACCAGCGAGTTAGCTATCTGGCATGGATTACTGTTGATTTGGGCGGTGTGCGCCGGCGTGATTCATGGCACCGGTTTTCGCCCACTGCAAACGCGCTGGCGAGCGGTGTTCTCACCCCTGCCAGCGATGCTGGTGTTAGTTCTGGGGATTTACTGGTTTTATCATTGAGCACTGCGTATCCCCAATCCCTGCGTTTTTTGTCTAAATTCAGGTGCTGACGTGAGTTTTTGTCAGTACCTGGTCAAGAAATCTCCCAAAAATCCTTCCAGTTGTTAACGTGTGATAATTATTTTCTCCTGGCTCTGGCGGACCATTCCCAAGCCGATCTCACTTGCGTATAGTAGCAACGTTTAAAATGAGACCGGGATGTAGAGTGAGTACAACGCTGTTTCGCTGGCCGGTTCGTGTCTATTACGAAGACACCGATGCCGGTGGTGTGGTTTACCACGCCAGTTATCTTGCTTTCTATGAACGAGCACGTACCGAGATGTTGCGCCAGCACCATTTCAATCAACAAGCCCTGTTGGAAGAACAGGTGGCGTTTGTGGTACGACGCATGACGATAGACTTTGTTGCCGCAGCACGTCTTGACGATCTTCTGGACATCCAGAGTGAAGTGACCGCCATGACCCGCGCCACCATGACGTTCTCGCAGCGTATCGTGAATGCAGAAGGCAAAGTGCTGAATGAAGCAGAAGTCCTGATTGCCTGCATCAACCCACATCTAATGAAGCCGATTGCGCTTCCCAAGTCTATTGTCGCGGAGTTCAAGCAGTGACTGACATGAATGTTCTTGATTTGTTCCTGAAGGCGAGCCTTCTGGTCAAACTTATCATGTTGATTTTGATCGGCTTTTCTATTGCCTCCTGGGCGATCATTATTCAGCGCACGCGCATCCTGAATGCGGCGGGTCGTGAAGCCGAAGCCTTTGAAGATAAGTTCTGGTCAGGTATCGAGTTATCTCGCCTGTATCAGGAGAGCCAGGGACGCCGTGATGAACTGGCCGGTTCCGAGCAAATTTTCTATTCGGGTTTTAAAGAGTTCGCCCGTTTACACCGTGCGAACAACCATGCACCGGAAGCGGTGGTGGAGGGCGCTAGCCGCGCGATGCGTATTTCCCTGAATCGCGAACTGGAAACGCTGGAAAATCATATTCCTTTCCTTGGCACCGTCGGTTCCATCAGCCCGTATATTGGTCTGTTTGGTACGGTGTGGGGGATCATGCACGCCTTTATCGCACTGGGTGCAGTGAAGCAAGCTACCTTGCAGATGGTTGCGCCGGGTATTGCCGAAGCGTTGATCGCGACGGCCATCGGTCTGTTCGCCGCGATTCCTGCTGTTATGGCGTACAACCGTCTGAACCAGCGTGTGAATAAGCTGGAGCAGGGCTACGACAACTTTATGGAAGAGTTCACGGCTATCCTGCATCGTCAGGCTTTCTCCACCGATAACGCGAAGTAAGTCGAGGTTAACGATGGCCAGAACCCGTGGTCGCGGGCGCCGCGACCTTAAGTCGGAAATCAACATTGTTCCACTGCTGGACGTGCTGTTGGTACTGCTGCTCATCTTTATGGCAACTGCGCCGATTATTACTCAGAGCGTGGAAGTGGATTTGCCTGACGCGACCGACTCAAAAACGGTCTCAACGGATGATAATCCACCGGTCATTGTCGAAGTGGCTGGCGTAGGGCAGTACAGCCTGGTGGTGGATCATGATCGTATGACACAGCTACCGCCGGAACAGGTGGTGAGTGAAGCGCAGCGTCGCATCGAAGCCAATCCGAAGACTGTATTCCTGATTGGTGGTGCGAAGGATGTGCCTTACGACGAAATCATCAAGGCGCTGAACCTGTTACATCAGGCTGGCGTGAAATCTGTCGGTTTGATGACACAGCCGATTTAAAGCGAACCGTTTTTGGGATCCGAGAGTGTCGAAGGTAACCGAGCAGAACGACAAATTAAAACGCGCGATAATCATTTCGGTGATTCTGCACATCGTGCTGATCGCCCTGCTGATTTGGAGCTCGTTTAACGAAAAGATCGAATCCAGCGGCGGCGGTGGCGGCAGTGATATTGACGCAGTGATGGTCGATTCTGGTGCCGTGGTTGAACAATATAACCGTCAGCAGAATCAGCAACGTGACAGCCAACGCGCTGAGCAACAACGTCAGAAGCAGTCACAGCAGCAGGCCGAAGAGTTACAGCAGAAGCAGGCTGCCGAGCAGCAGCGTCTGAAAGAGATGGAAAAAGAGCGCTTGCAGGCCCAGCAGGAAGCCAAAGAGCAGGCGAAGCAGCAAGCTGAACAGCAGAAAGCCGCTGAGGCGGCGGCAAAGCAGGCTCAGGATCAGCAGAAAGCGGCTGAAGCGGCGGCAGCCAAAGCGAAAGCCGATGCGAAAGCGGAAGCAGATGCCCATGCGAAAGCAGCAGCTGATGCGAAAGCCAAAGCCGTAGAAGAAGCGAAGCAGGCAGCAGCCGACGCGAAGAAGAAAGCGGAAGAGCAAGCGAAAGCGGCAGCGGCAGAAGCGGCGAAAGAGAAAGCCGTAGAGCAGGCGAAGGCAGCGGCGGAAGCGAAAGCGCAAGCGGCTGCTGAGGCCAAAGCGCAGGCTGCAGCAGACGCAAAGGCGAAAGCGGCTCAGGAAGCGAAAGAAGCCAAAGAGCAAGCAGCGGAAGAGGCGAAGGAAAAAGCCGCTGAAGCAGCGAAAGAGAAAGCTGCAGCAGAGGCAAAAGCCAAAGCCGATGCAGCTGCCAAGGCGAAAGCGGATGCTGCGGCGAAAGCCAAAGCGGCGGCCGACGCTAAGAAAAAAGCCGCTGCGGAAGCGGCCAAGAATGAAAGTGACGTTGATGACCTGTTAGGTGGCCTTTCTTCTGGTAAGAATGCACCGAAAAGTGGCACAGCTTCTGGCGGTGCAGCAGGGCAGGGGAATCAGAAAAAGGCTGGTGCGTCAGGCGCAGAGATTAACTCCTATATGGGGCAGGTTGTGGGAGCGATTCAGAGTCGTTTCTATGATGCTGATACTTATAAGGGTAAAGAGTGTAACCTGCGTATCAAACTGGCCCCGGATGGTTTGCTGATCGATGTTAAAGCTGAGGGCGGCGACCCTGCGTTGTGCCAGGCTGCAATTACTGCTGCGAAGCAAGCTCATATTCCTAAGCCGCCATCGCAAGCGGTGTATGAAGTGTTTAAAAACGCGCCAATGCGTTTCAAACCGGAATAATGCAGTAACCCACGGCAGGTTGAACTAAGGTTAGCTTGCCGTATTTTACGAGTACTCGTGTTTTTTCAGGAACTGTGCGAATTATCGTGAACTCAGGTTCAGGTAAGGGAGATAAGATGAAGCAGGCACTTCGTGTAACGTTAGGCTTTTTTGTACTGCTGTGGGCAGCGATGCTGCACGCAGAAGTGCGTATTGAAATTACGCAGGGTGTGAATACCGCACGCCCAATCGGTGTGGTTCCGTTCAAATGGGCGGGCCCAGGCGCGGCACCAGAAGATGTGGGCGGGATTGTTTCCGCTGACTTACGTAACAGCGGTAAATTTAACCCGCTTGATCGTTCACGTCTGCCGCAACAGCCGACCAGTGCGCAGGAAGTTCAACCTGCTGCCTGGAGCGCGCTGGGTATTGATGCCGTGGTTGTGGGGCAGGTGACGCCTAACCCAGATGGCAGTTATCAGGTTGCTTACCAGCTGGTGGATACAGGCGGTGCGCCAGGTACAGTACTGGCGCAGAACTCTTATAAAGTGACTAAGCAGTGGTTGCGTTATGCTGCCCACACCGCCAGTGACGAAGTGTTCGAGAAGCTGACCGGTATTAAAGGTGCATTCCGTACGCGTATCGCTTACGTGGTGCAGACCAACGGCGGTCAGTTCCCGTATGAACTGCGCGTATCCGACTACGACGGTTATAACCAGTTTGTGGTGCATCGCTCACCAGAACCATTGATGTCACCGGCCTGGTCACCAGACGGCAGTAAAGTGGCCTACGTAACCTTCGAGAGCGGTAAATCGGCTCTGGTGGTGCAGACGCTGGCCAACGGTGCGATTCGTCAGGTTGCTTCTTACCCACGCCACAACGGTGCTCCGGCCTTCTCGCCGGATGGTTCTAAGCTGGCCTTTGCGCTGTCTAAAACCGGTAGCCTGAATTTGTATGTGATGGATCTGGCTTCAGGTCAGACGCGTCAGGTGACTGATGGTCGTTATAACAGCACCGAACCGACCTGGTTCCCGGATAGCCAGACACTGGCTTATACCTCGGATCAGGCGGGTGCGCCTCAGATTTATAAGATTGGTATTAACGGCGGTGCGCCACAACGTATTACCTGGGAAGGTGCTCAGAACCAGGATGCGGATGTGTCTTCCGACGGCAAAACGATGGTGATGATCAGCAGCGCCGGTGGTGCTCAGCATGTCGCCAAACAGGATCTGGTAACGGGAGCCGTTCAAACAATAACGGACACGTTCCTGGATGAGACGCCAAGTCTGGCCCCTAACGGCACGATGGTAATCTATAGCTCTACTCAGGGGATGGGTTCCGTGTTGCAGTTGGTTTCAACAGATGGGCGTTTCAAAGCGCGTCTTCCGGCAACCGATGGACAGGTCAAATTCCCTGCCTGGTCGCCGTATCTGTAATGCATAGGTCCCCTGCATAGTGGGGGATAACCATGTATAGCAAACAAAATAATAGGATAAAGAAATGCAACTGAACAAAGTGCTGAAGGGTTTGATGCTGGCTCTGCCGGTAATCGCGGTAGCTGCATGTAGCTCACACAAAAACAACAACAACGACCAGACCGGTATGGGCGCAGACAACGGCGCTTACGGTGCTGGCCAGAACGGTAACATGTCTTCTGACGAGCAAGCGCGTCTGCAGATGCAGCAGCTGCAGCAGAACAACATCGTTTACTTCGGTCTGGATAAGTATGACGTCGCTTCTGACTACGCTCAGATGCTGGATCAGCACGCAGCATTCCTGCGTGGTAACCCGTCTTACAAAGTGACCATCGAAGGTCACGCGGATGAGCGCGGTACCCCAGAGTACAACATCGCCCTGGGCGAGCGTCGTGCTAACGCCGTTAAGATGTATCTGCAGGGTAAAGGCGTGTCTGCTGACCAGATGTCTATCGTTTCTTACGGTAAAGAGAAACCAGCTGTACTGGGTCATGACGAAGCGGCTTACGCTAAAAACCGTCGTGCCGTACTGGTTTACTAAGAGCATCATATGATGAGTAACTTCAGACTTCATTTGTTGAGTCTGTCGTTACTGGTTGGCGTAGCGGCTCCTTGGGCCGCTATTGCCCAAGCGTCAATCAGTAGCGTTGGCTCTGGCTCGGTCGAAGACCGTGTCACCAATCTTGAACGTATCTCCAATGCCCAGGCTCAGCTTCTGCAGCAATTGCAGCAGCAGATGAGTGACAACCAAAGCGATATCGATTCGCTGCGCGGCCAAATCCAACAGAACAGCTATCAACTTAATCAGGTGATTGAGCGCCAGAAGCAGCTTTATCAGCAGATTGATAGTCTGAGCAGTGGGAGTAACGGTGCACAGGCGAGCGGTGGCGGTGATGCCGCAGCGGCGGGAGCAGCAGGTGCTGCGGGAAACGCTGATGCAGGCGGTAGCAATGCAAGTGGAAGTTCCGCTGCCCCTGCACAAACCGGCGATGCCAATACCGATTACAATGCTGCCGTCGCGCTGATTCTGGAGAAGAAGCAGTTCGATCAGGCCATTACTGCCCTGCAGGCGTGGGTGAAGAAGTATCCTGACTCCACATATCAACCGAACGCCAATTATTGGCTGGGTCAGTTGTATTACAACAAGGGTAAGAAGGACGATGCCGCGTATTATTTTGCCACTGTGGTGAAGAACTATGCGAAGTCGCCGAAGGCCCCAGAAGCGTTGTTTAAGGTTGGCGTGATCATGCAAGAGAAGAACGATACGGCGAAAGCTAAAGCGGTCTATCAACAAGTGATCAAACAATTCCCAAGCAGCGAATCTGCCAAGCTGGCGCAAAAGCGTCTCGCTGGGATGTAATTTGTGCAGCAATGACCGGATTTCGTATGATTTCTGGTCTTGCAGCATGAAAGGTAAGCAATTGAGTGATTTGGTGAGAAATAAGGGTTGCGCCCTCCCGCTAAATCAGTAATATATGCCGCCGTTGCCCGGGCAGTTTAACAAAGCGTCCGGCAGCCTGAAGATGGGTCGTTAGCTCAGTTGGTAGAGCAGTTGACTTTTAATCAATTGGTCGCAGGTTCGAATCCTGCACGACCCACCATCTTAACCTGCTGTATGTTAGATGTTTTCTTCAGTCGCTTCACAACCTTGATGGGTCGTTAGCTCAGTTGGTAGAGCAGTTGACTTTTAATCAATTGGTCGCAGGTTCGAATCCTGCACGACCCACCATCAAGTGTAAAGTTGTAAGCCCTCATCGAGGGGTCGTTAGCTCAGTTGGTAGAGCAGTTGACTTTTAATCAATTGGTCGCAGGTTCGAATCCTGCACGACCCACCACTATGTAGAAAGGCGCCCTAAAGGCGCCTTTTTGCTTTTCTGCGTTTATTAAATCTGCGTTTCTAAAACAATGTTTGGTGGAGTGGCTTTGCGTTGGGTGCCCCGGCCAGTAAAGGCGGGACGGATCGCGAAGGAGTCTCACTTCCCTGTGGATCGGCCTCGCCATCCATGGCTCGGACGCTTCGCTCTTCCGATCCCGCCTTTACTGACCCATGAAACGATTCATTGCTTTATGAAAACCGCACAGATGTTTCATGAAGGCGGTGATAAGGGGCGGTGGAGTAAAGCGTACTGCGCAGGGACAAAAACGCCGGGAGCGTTTTTGTCCCTGCGCAGCGTTGGCCCACAACGTGGGCGAGCCTCAGGAATGAGGCGAGTAAACCGCCGGCAGAGCCTACAGGGATGTATTTACGGCGTCTTTACGTAACCGCCCCTTATTGCCGACTGGAACGCACCATCCCGGTTTAATAGTCAGATGGAACGCACCGTCATACTTTGTTATCGCTTGCAGCAGATTTACCCGGCGTCAAACTCTTCCAGATATGCAGTACCGCATAGCTGCGCCATGGGCGCCAAACTTGCGATAACGCTTCAGCGACCTTAGCGCTAACCCCGCCCAGATTGTTACGAATCGCAATGTCCTCTTTCGGGAACGCATCCGGCCAGCGTAGGGCACGCATCGCGATGTAACTCGCTGTCCACGGCCCAACACCTTTTAACGCCAGCAGTTGCTGCTGTACCACGTCAGGATTCACTGCACCGTTAAAGCGTAGCTCCCCGGAGGCACAAGCCTGCGCCAGCGCCTGAATCGCCTGTGAGCGCGCGCTGACGATGCCAAGACTGGCGATATCATCGATGGTGGCGGTTGCTAGTGATTCTGCAGTAGGCGGTAAGCGAGAAAGTTCAGGCCATGGCGTGGTCAGCGGTTCACCGAAACGTTCGGCTACGCGACTGCTTAAGGTGGTGGCAGCTTTCACCGTGACCTGCTGGCCGAGGATAGCGCGCACACCCAATTCAAAGCCGTCAAACGCACCAGGAACGCGTAACCCGGGATAGCGAGACACACTCTCGGCTAACAGCGGATCCTGGCTTAGCTGCTCGCTGATGCGCTGTGGTTGGGCATCCAGATCAAACAGGTCACGCAGTCGCCGCAGCAATGCGGGCAAAACCGGGGTTAAGGTGGTGGTGAACTGGACTTTGAGCGCCTGCTTTTCAGGAAGATGGCTGATCCGCACCCAGCCTCGGCAATGCCCCAGCGCCACGGTGCGGTGATAGACGCCTTCACTGACCCACTCCACCTCCTTCATCACGCGCTGTTGCAGGAAATCGATAATCGCGGCCCAGTCATAGGGCGGGCGATAGCTGAGACGTAGCTCAGCGCTCTCTTGCACCGTCGTCATGCTGTCAGGTTGGCTTTGCTTGCGCAGGCGAGAGGGCGTCATGCGATAGCGTGCCTGGAATACATCATTAAAGCGGCGCAGGCTACGGAAACCGCTGGCATAGGCGATTTCTGTTACGGGCAGTGAGGTCTCGGTAAGGAGTTGCTTCGCCAGCAGCATGCGTCGCGTTTGGCGTAGTTCAATAGGCGATACGCCCAGCTCCTGTTGCACCACGCGTCGAAGTTGGCGTTCGCTCAGGGCAAACTCATTGGCGATATCGGCGAGCGTCTCTTGCTCTTCCAGCAAGCCCTCTTCAATACGGCGGATCAGGCGATCGGCGATGCGGTGATGACTATCGACCGGCGCAAAACCGGGGGCCAGTTCCGGGCGGCAGCGCAGGCAGGGACGGAAATGGGCCTTCTCGGCGGCTTCGGCGCTGGTGAAAAACAGGCAGTTCTTCTGCATCGGCGCTTTCACCGGACAGATGGGGCGGCAATAGATGCCGGTTGACGTCACACCGACGTAGAAAAGCCCGTCAAAGCGGCTATCGCGCGAGGTCAGCGCCTGGTAAGCAATATCGGGATCGAACATCATCTTCTCCAGCAAATAAACCGCATATACCCTTCGTACTTCAAAGCGCAGATACCTTGGCTGCTCTGGTTTGCCGCCGTGCTGCGCCTTGAATGATTTTGGGTATCGTCGCGCAAGTGGCTAAACAAAACTCGCTGCTTTCGGACAGCAAACCAGTTTAAGCTCATGACCGAAAACAGCCAGTCTATTGCGATAAAAGTGCGATAATGGCGCACTGATTTACGCCGGAGGTGCAACATGTATCATGCCAAAATCATCCCCACACCGGTGGGAGAACTGACGCTGATTGCGACAGACAAAGGATTGTCAGCGATTCTTTGGGAGAACGAAGGGTCACAGCGCGTACCGCTCAAGCCTGTCAGCCGCAACGACCAGCATCCGATACTGTGCGAGGCCGAGCGCCAACTGCGCGAATACTTCGCCGGTGAGCGCCAGCAGTTTGATATGCCTTACGACACGGTCGGGACGGAGTTTCAGAAAAAGGTGTGGCAGGCGCTGCTCACGATTCCGTTTGGTGAAACCCGGAGTTATCTGCAAATTGCAGAGCAGATTGGCAATCCGAAAGCCGTGCGAGCGGTAGGGGCGGCGAACGGGAAAAACCCGTTGTCGATTATGGCACCCTGTCATCGTGTGATTGGCAGCAACGGTAAACTGACCGGGTTTGCCGGCGGGTTAGATGTGAAAGCATTTCTGCTCGAACTGGAGAGCCCGAAAAAAGCGTTAGGCGGATCACTGCTGCTGTAACCCGCATAAAAAAGAGACGACACTCTCGCGCAATTCCGCTATCGTGTTTAGCATATAAAACACGATGGCGGTTTTGATGCCGCATCATTGCCTCAAAGGGCAATTTTGTTAAATTGAGAAAACGAGAGCCGTGTCATGAGCCTGATGTTCGATCCTGAAAGCGCCATTTATCCCTTCCCGCCGAAACCGGCGCGCCTCAGCCAGGATGAAAAATCCCATTACCTCTCTGAAATCAAACGCTTGCTAAAAGAGCGTGATGCAGTGCTGGTGGCACACTATTACACCGATCCTGAAATTCAGGCGCTGGCGGAAGAGACTGGCGGCTGTGTCTCGGACTCACTGGAAATGGCGCGCTTTGGCAGTACACATCCGGCGAAAACCTTGCTGGTGGCCGGGGTGCGTTTTATGGGCGAAACCGCCAAGATCCTGAGTCCGGAAAAGACCGTGCTAATGCCGACCTTGCAGGCGGAATGCTCACTGGATCTTGGCTGTCCGATTGAAGAGTTCAATCGCTTCTGTGATGCGCACCCGGATCGCACCGTGGTGGTATACGCCAATACCTCGGCAGCGGTGAAAGCGCGGGCAGATTGGGTGGTGACATCCAGCATCGCGGTTGAGCTGATCGAACATCTTGATAGCCTCGGTGAAAAGATCATCTGGGCACCGGATCGTCATCTTGGGCGTTATGTCACCAAACAGACTCGCGCTGACGTGCTGTGCTGGCAGGGCGCCTGCATTGTGCATGATGAATTCAAAACCCAGGCCTTGCAGCGCATGAAGGCACTCTATCCTGAGGCGGCGGTGCTGGTGCATCCGGAATCGCCGCAGGCGATTGTGGATTTGGCCGATGCGGTGGGATCGACCAGCCAGCTGATCCAGTCAGCGAAAACCTTGCCGCACCAAAAAATGATTGTCGCGACCGATCGCGGCATCTTCTACAAAATGCAGCAGGCGGTGCCAGACAAAGAGTTACTGGAAGCACCGACAGCGGGTGAGGGCGCCACCTGCCGGACCTGCGCGCACTGCCCGTGGATGGCGATGAACGGCCTGAAAGCCATTGCCGAAGGGCTGGAGCATGGCGGCCACGAACATGAAATCCATGTGGATGCGGCGCTGCGTGAAGCCGCGTTGATCCCGCTTAACCGCATGCTAGACTTTGCAGCACAACTTAAACTCAAGGTGAAAGGGAACGCCTAGGTGAATGTTGCTGACTGACTGTTGCAGGGGCGGGCTTCACGCCGCCCAACCAGGATGATCGGCACTTTGCCTGAGACGGCTTTCATACAGGTGCACTTCATGGACTTCTTCAGCACACAAAATATTTTGGTTCACATTCCCATTGGCGTCGGGGGCTACGATCTGTCGTGGATTGAAGCCGTCGGCACCCTCGCGGGCCTGTTGTGCATCTGGTTCGCCAGCCAGGAAAAAATCATTAACTACCTGTTTGGACTGATCAACGTCACCCTGTTTGCGGTGATTTTCTTCCAGATCCAACTGTATGCCAGCCTGCTGCTGCAACTGTTCTTCTTTGTCGCCAATGTCTACGGCTGGTATGCGTGGAGCCGACAAACCGCGAACCATGAAACCGCGCTGAAAATCCGCTGGCTGTCGTTGCCAAAAGTGTTGGCGTGGGGCGTGGCCTGCGTGGTAGCCATCGCGTTGATGACGCTGTATATCGATCCGGTGTTTGCGTTCCTGACGAAAACAGCGGTCGGGATCATGCAAACCCTGGGCATGCAGGTACAGATGCCGCAGCTGCAGCCAGATGCGTTCCCGTTCTGGGACTCCTGCATGATGGTGCTGTCGATTGTGGCGATGATTTTGATGACGCGAAAATACGTTGAGAACTGGCTGTTATGGGTGGTGATCAATGTGATCAGCGTGATGATCTTTGCCCGTCAGGGGGTCTATGCGATGTCGCTGGAGTACGCGATTCTGACGCTGATTGCGCTCAATGGCACGCGCCTGTGGATGCAAAGCGCGCGCGAACAAGGGTCGCGCGCACTCTCTAATCAATGATGGTGATGGGCGTGGCCATTCAGCGCAGCATGTTCATGGTGATCGTGGTGCGCTGAGCTGTTGACCGCGCAGAGTTCGCAGTCCGGCCCGACACAAGGCTGATACTCCATCTGCACGGTGGCGTGGGCAATCTGGTAATGCTGATGCAGATATTTATGGATGCTGCGCAATAAGCCGTCATGATCGTAAGGTGGGATCACCTGCACATGCAGCGTCAGCACCGGCTTTTCACCGACCTGCCAAACGTGAACATGATGCACATTGCGCACTTCCGCGATGTTGCGCGTCAGTTCACGTGCCAGTTTATCGGCATTGATGTTGCTCGGCGCACCTTCCAGCAATTCATGCAAACTTTCCCGCAGCAATGACCACGCGCTGCGTACCACCAACAGTGACACCAGCAGCGACAGAATTGGGTCAATCGGTGTCCAGCCGGTCAGCATAATGATGATCGCGGCGACAATAGCACCCACTGAACCCAGCAGATCGCCCAGCACATGCAAAGCCGCCGCGCGCACGTTGAGGTTCTTCTCTTCACTGCCACGATGCAGCAGCCAGAACGAGAGCAGATTAGCCAGCAGACCGGCAATCGCAATGCCAAGCATCAGCCCCCCTTCAATCGGCTGCGGTTGGTAGAAGCGGCGCAGCGCTTCCCAGACGATCATTACGGTGATGACAAGCAGTGCGATGGCGTTAACGAATGCCGCTAAAGTGGTGAGACGCAGCAAACCGAAGGTGTGGCGCGCATTGGGTTTACGCTGGGCAAATTGGACGGCGAGCAGCGCCATCAGCAGCGCAGCGGTATCGGTCAGCATATGCCCGGCGTCGGCCAGCAGCGCCAGCGAGCCTGAAATGACGCCGCCAATCACTTCGGCCACCATAAACAGGGCGGTGACGCCAAACGCGGCCGCCAGACGGGTGCGGTTGCCGTTATGCTCGCTGTGAGAATGAGTGTGTGCCATAACTTTCCAGTTGGTTAAGTAACCTGTTCGTTAATGATATCAGTAAATTGAGTGCATCTGCGTCCAGCTGTTGCTGTTTTGCCTGGTCGGTCAGTTGCTGGCAGTGCCCGGCAATCTCATCCATGCCCAGCATCAGCCAACTTCCCTTCATGCGGTGTGCGGCACGCTCCAGTGCTGGCCAGTCGTCGCTGGCGCTGGCGGCCAGCAGCGCATCACGATCCTGCTGTAGCGTGCGTTGTAGCGTCTGGCAGATGCGTGGGATAAAGGCCTCATTGTGCTGCGCCAGAATCAGCAGGCTCTCGTGTAGCGGGCTCAGGGGATCCTGCATGGCGCGCGCCAGCAGCGGGACCAGATGCTCGCGCTCAATCGGCTTCAGCAGCAGGGCTTCGTTCTCCTGCAGCGTGATTTTCAGCAACTGCACATCGGCGGAGCAGAGTACTCGCAGCGCGGGACTGCCAAGTCGCTGATGGCGGCGGCGCAGAATGCGCAGCAGGGTTAAGCCATCCGGGCGCGGCATCATCTGGTCGATGAGCAGAACATCGAACGGTTGTTGTGAATCGGCTCGCAGCAGGCTACGGCCGTCCTCAAACAGTTCAGCTGTCACGCCAAAACTTGCCAGCTGCTGCTGTAGAACCAACAAATTGGTCGGATGGTCATCAACAACGGCTACACGCAGATGCGGATAGCGCGGCCAGATGGTGTGATCATCGACGGGGCCAGTATCACTTCGTTCCAGCGGCAGCAGGACGTTCACCGTGGTGCCTTGATCGGGTTCGGAGGTCAGCGTCAGACTTCCTCCCATGCGCTGCACAATCTCCCGGCAAATAAACAAGCCTAAACCGCTGCCCTGTACCGCATGGCTTTTGCCGGAAGGGGCTTGATACCAGGGTTCAAATAGCTGCGTCTGTTCATTGAGCGGAATGCCGCTGCCACTGTCCGCCACGGTGAGATGAATTTGTTCATCCACTGCCAGCGACAGCCGTACTTCGCCATGGCGGGTGAACTTCAGCGCATTTGCCACCAGATTATTCACCACCTGTTGCAGGCGATCGCTATCCAACATCACCCAGGTGGGCAACGGCGTCAGGGCTTCGATGATCATCTCTGGGCCCGATTCACGCATTAATGGATGGTAAAACTGCTGCTGTTGTTGCAGCCAGAGTGCCAGATTGAGCGGGCGCGGGGCCAGACGGAAACTCTGATTCTCAATGCGGGCATGATCCTGCAAATCATTCAGCAGCGTCATCAGTGAGCGGGCACTGCTGTGCATCAGCGTCAATCGTTCGCTGGGATGCTGCTGCTGTTCAAGTTCCAGCAGACCGAGAATCGCCTGCATCGGGGTGCGCAATTCGTGGCTGGCGGTGGCAAGGAACTGGCTTTTGGCGGCATTGGCGCGTTCAGCCTGTTCGCGCTGGATACGTTCACGGCGCTGTTGCAGGTAACGGCGTAATAGCAGGATTAACAGCAGCAGGATGGTGAGCCCTGCCACGATCAAGATCATCAGCGGAACATTACGCATTGCCACACTGGTGCCCGGTTGCGGCGGCTGTGACCAACTGATGCGCATCTGATTTAGCGTATCCGGCGGGATCTGCTGCAGTGCATGATCCAACAGTGCTCGCAATTGCGGCTGTTCGCTGCTGACCTGCGGCGCCAGTGGCCAGGCGATATCGCTGGCAGCAAAGGCCAGATGCACGCGATTATCGCTGTGGCTGGCCATGCGCCAGCGCGCCGACAGCACGTTATCCACCAGCGCATCGATCTGACCGCTATTGAGGGCTTGCCACAGTTGCGCACGATCGTCAAACAGCTGTGGGGTGATATCCGCTGGCAGTAGGCGCTGGGCTAAGTCAGCCCGTAAAACCCCAACGCGTCGATGCTGCAGTGACTGCCAACCCATCGGCTGCTGAGTATTGAGGGTATAAATCCCCCAGATGGCGCGCCATACCGGCAAGGTGTTGCTGCTGGCATCGTCTTCATATAGCGGTTGCATGAGATTCAGCATGACCTGATGTTGCTGTAGCAGCGCATTGGCCTGCTGCGGGTTGCTCACCCAGCGTGGCGTGAAGTGCAGCCCGGTGCTTTGACTCAAGGCGTTGAGCAAGTCGATGCCAAAGCCGCGTGCATTGCCGTTACTATCACGGTAACTCCAGGGCGCATTGTCGGCTTCGGCGGCGTAAGAGATCTCCTGCTGCTGTGCCAGCCACTGTTTCTCGGCGGCAGTCAGCATTAACGTCTGCGTATCCTGATATCGCAGCAAGGGTGGGCTCCAGCGCTGCTGAACCCGGTTACTGAACTCGGCGGGGAGTAAACGCAGTTGCGTATTGAGCCACTGAATCAGCGCCGGATCGCGCGCGAATGCCCGTAAAGAGAGCTCACCCGCACCGGGATCGGCAGTGATTTGGTAAATCTGTCCCTGTTGCAGTTGGCTGAGCAGAAATCCGGCGCTGGCTTCGTCTGCTACCAGATAATCACTCTGTTGGTTGAGCAGGGCATACAACGCCTGTAAATCGCCCGGCAGGCTGTGCCAGCGGTGGCTGCGCACAAAGGCTTCAGGCAATTGCGCCAGCGTGGCCTCAGCAATGGTGAGCTGGGCGCTATCGCTGTTGAACATCACGGCCCGCTGGTTATCACGATTACGATAAATACGAATCGGGCTGTTGTACCAGCTGTCGCTGGTTTGCAGGCCATCGGTGAGCGGGAAGTGCGCGTTACTCAAGACAAAATCGACGTCGCCACGCGCCAGTGCGCCAAGTTGCTGGTTGCGGTCCGGGTAACTTTGCAGGCTAAAGTGCGTTCCGGTGAGCTGGCTTAGGGCGCTGAGATAATCCGCATCAATCCCCCAGATGCGGTCGCCGATACGCATCGCCCAGGGTGCGCTGTTTTGTTCAGGCACGGCAACGCGCAGGTTAGGTGCTGTCCAGGGCTCGGCATGCGGCGCGGGCATCATGGCGGGCAGCATCACACTGCTGGCGGGCTGTAAATCTGCGCGAGCGGCCAGGCTGAATAGCAGCACGCACAGCAGCATAACCCCTCTCACTGCTGCGCTTTCCACAGTTCGGCTAATTCCACCACGGACTGAACGCCGGTTTTCTCCAGAATGTTTTTCTTGTGAGTACTGACAGTTTTATTGCTGATATGCAGCTGTTCACCAATCTGTAAATTCGACAAGCCACGTACTAACAGTGCGACAATCTGCTGCTCTTTATCGGTGAGCGGTAATTCAATGCGGTCGGGCAGTGGCGGGAAGGCTTGCTGGCCGCCCAGCACGGCGAGAATGGCACTTAACAACTGTGCCATGCTCTGGCTCTTTACCACATAACCCGCCGCACCCAATGATACGGCACTGAGTAGCGTATGGCGGCTCTGCTGCGCCGAATAGATTAATACCGGGCAACATTCATCACGCGCGCGCAAGCGGCGCAGTAGCTCCAGCCCATCACTGTTCGGTAAGCCGATGTCGAGCACGATCAGATCGTAGGTATGTTGCTGCAAAAATTGGCGGGCCTGGGTTTCATCTGCCGCCGCGTGCACCTTTAAAGGAATAGGGGAATTAACGCAGGCCGCTTCCAGTGCGACTTCAACCAGCGGATGGTCATCAATGAGCAGTAGCGAAGCCATAAAACAGTTCCTGTTTATTTGAGGGCTTCAGCATAGCGGAAAAGAGCAGAGGGAAAAATAAAGGGAGCGCCATAGCGCTCCCTTTGTGTGATCGGTAAAGACTTACTGCGTAGTCCCATCCGTTTTGTGTTTCACATGGCCGCCACCTTTTTTGGTGTCGACTTTCTTATTCATATCCGGACATTTGCCGTCTTTACACATGGTGTTTTTATGAATCTGTTCAGCGGTCATATTGCCGCTGCTGGTGCCTGAAGTTGCGGCACTGTTAGTATTCATGCTGCCATTGTTGATTTTACTGTTATCAACGTTATTCGGTGGCAGGTTCTCTTTAGCCCCACCTGCAGCGGCCCCGGCTTCAGCGGAGGCATTAGCGCTACCGTTGTTGCTGTCAGCGGCCATTGCTGCGCCACTGCCCAAAGTCATCGCTGCCGTCAAAAAGATCAATGCAAACTTGTTCATCATTATGCTCCTTTAATCGATGGAGAGTTGCCATCAGGCACCCGCTGGTGCTGGTTGACGAAAATAACGTACCGTGACGGAATATAATTCCACCATTAACGCTTCGCTTAAAAATTTAATCTTGTAAGAACGTCATTCCTTAGTGCTTACGTTTAAAAAGCTTAGTCGACGACCAGATAAATGCAAATTTAACAAATGCATTTCCGTGCGTGTGGAATTTACACCTGATGCCCGAAGGGATACATTTAACAGGTTGCGCCCGGCGAACGCGGGGCCAGAAATTTGAATGGAATTAAGCATGGATTACCAGAACGACGATTTACGCATCAGAGAGATCAAAGAGTTACTGCCTCCTGTTGCTTTGCTCGAAAAATTCCCCGCTACCGATAAAGCCGCTGAGACCGTTGCCCAGGCACGTCAGTCGATTCACCGCATTCTGCACGGTCAAGATGATCGTCTGCTGGTGGTGATCGGTCCTTGTTCGATCCACGATACCGAAGCGGCCAAAGAGTATGCTCAACGCCTTCTGACACTGCGTGAAGAACTCAAGGGCGAGCTTGAAGTAGTGATGCGCGTTTATTTTGAAAAACCGCGTACTACCGTGGGTTGGAAAGGGCTGATTAACGATCCTTTCATGGATGGCAGCTTCCAAATCAACGACGGTCTACGCCTGGCGCGTAAACTGCTGGTGGACATCAATGATATGGGCTTGCCTGCCGCTGGTGAGTTCCTTGATATGATCACCCCACAGTACATGGCTGATTTGATGAGCTGGGGCGCTATTGGTGCACGCACCACCGAATCACAGGTGCACCGTGAACTCTCTTCCGGTCTCTCTTGCCCGGTTGGGTTCAAAAATGGCACCGATGGCACCATTAAAGTGGCGATCGATGCGATTGGTGCAGCCAGTGCGCCGCACTGCTTCCTCTCCGTCACCAAATTTGGCCACTCGGCGATTGTTGAAACCAGCGGTAACGAAGATTGCCATATCATCCTGCGTGGCGGCAAAGAGCCGAACTACAGTGCAGAACATGTGGCAGCGGTGAAAACCGGTCTGGAAAAAGCGGGCTTGCGTCCGCAGGTGATGATCGATTTCAGCCACGCTAACAGCAGCAAACAGTTCCAGCGTCAGATGGTGGTCGCTGAAGACGTGGCGCAGCAGATTGCTGGCGGTGAGCAGGCGATTACCGGCGTGATGATTGAGAGCCATCTGGTGGAAGGTAACCAGAGTCTCGAAAGCGGTAAACCGTTGGTCTACGGCCAGAGTGTCACTGATGCCTGTATTGGCTGGGAAGACACCGAGAAAGCGTTACGTCAACTGGCGCAGGCGATCAAACAGCGCCGCGGTTAAACGCCTCGCGCGCAAAAAAAAGGCCAGACTCGCGTCTGGCCTTTTTATTTTAAGCCGGTAATTACTTGGCTTTACCCTGGTTAGCAACGGCCGCCGCTTTCGCTGCGATCTCGTCTGCATCACCCAGGTAGTAACGCTTCAGCGGTTTGAAGTTCTCATCAAACTCATACACCAATGGCACGCCAGTTGGGATGTTCAGTTCAAGAATCTCGTCTTCGCTCAGGTTATCGAGGTATTTAACCAGTGCGCGCAGTGAGTTGCCGTGTGCTGCAATGATGACTTTCTCACCGCTTTTGATGCGCGGCAGAATGTTTTCATTCCAGTAAGGGATCACGCGCTCAATGGTCAGTGCCAGGCTTTCGGTAGTTGGCAGCTGCGCATCAGTCAGTGATGCGTAACGTGGATCGTGGCCAGGGAAACGCTCATCCGCACGGTCCAGTTCTGGTGGGGTGATGGCAAAGCCACGACGCCACTGCTTAACCTGGTCGTCGCCGTATTTAGCGGCGGTTTCGGCTTTATCCAGACCTTGCAGCGCACCGTAGTGACGCTCGTTCAGACGCCAGGTTTTCTCAACCGGCAGCCAAGCCTGATCCAGCTCATCCAGCACGTTCCACAGGGTGTGGATGGCACGTTTCAGCACGGAGGTGTAAGCGAAATCAAACACGAAACCTTCTTTCTTCAGCAGCTGACCGGCTGCTTTGGCTTCAGTGCGACCTTTGTCAGACAAATCGACGTCATACCATCCGGTGAAGCGGTTTTCCTGGTTCCACTGGCTTTCGCCGTGTCGCACCAGAACCAGCTTAGTTACGGCCATAGCTTAACTCCTTAATGCTTGATGTAGATAGTTATCGAAACCGGCTGCGGCCACCTGACGCTGTGGCTCACTAATAGCGCCATACCATAGCGGAAAACATCGCACTGCGTAAGTCTGTCGGTAACGCAGTGCGCGTTTTTCATCCGCTGGCTCAGTGTGCCGTGAAGCGATAACACGTCTCAGACTGCCAGCGGTCGCCGGGTTGCAGCCAGCAATCCGGCTGCGGCCACTCGGTATGGTTGGGCGAATCCGGTAAAAATTCACTCTCCAACGCGATGCCCTGGAAAGCAGTATAGCTGCCCTGTTCACGTGCGCGCGTTCCTTCCAGATAGTTGCCGGAGTAGAACTGCAGCGCCGGTGCGGCGGTAAACACAGTCAATGACAGCTTGCCATCTTCCGACCACAGCTGGGCGGCGGGTTGGCTGCTGTCGCCTGCGGTATTGAGCAACCAGGCATGGTCATAACCTTTTACCGCTTTTTGATCGTCATCGGCGAGGAAGTCATGCATCACGCGCTTCGGTTGATTAAAATCGAAGCTGGTGCCCGCCACCGCTTTCAGTGGCGCATTGGGAATGCCTTCACTGTCGACCGGTAAGTAACGATCCGCGTGCAGTTGTAAGCGATGCTGGCGCGCATCGCCATGATGCGCATCAAGGTTAAAGTAAGCATGATTAGTGAGATTGACCGGGCAAGCCTTGTCCGTTTCCGCCTGATAGCGAATCGACAGGCTGTTATCCTCATCAAGACGATAAACCACGTCGGCAATCAGATTACCGGGAAAGCCCTGATCGCCATCGGGTGAGTCGAGGCGATAATGCACTTCGGTTTCGCTCTGGCTAACGATCTGCCAGCGGCGTTTGTCGAAGCCTTCTGGCCCACCGTGCAGTTGATGCGGGCCCTGATTGGCGGCCAGCAGCAGATTGAGCGGCTTGAGTTCAGCCGACGCGATACGGTTCGCGTAGCGGCCGATAGTCGCGCCGAGATAGGCATCCTGATGCAGATAGTCCGATGGTGTCGCGCAGCCTAACAGTGTTTCGCGCACGCTGTGATCCTGCATGGGTACGCGTGCAGACAACCATGTCGCGCCCCAATCCATAAAGGTGGCAACCATGCCATTGCGGTTACGCAACACGGTGATGCGCCACGGTTGCCCGTCTGGCGCATGGGAATTAACGTCAGTTACCATTGGCCCGCTCCTGCTGACGCTTTGCAGACGTAGAAGGTCTCTTTAATGCCGGTCTGCGCTTCGTATTTCTCGGCCACTGCGGCTTTCACCTGATCAACCAGATCGGTTGGCATCAGCGCCACGATGCAGCCGCCAAAACCACCACCGGTCATACGCACGCCACCACGCGGGCCAACTTCGGCTTTTACAATCTCAACCAACTGATCGATCGGCGGTACGGTGATTTCGAAATCATCACGCATCGAAGCATGGGATTCCGCCATCAGCTCGCCCATCCGTTTCAGATCGCCGCTGCTCAGGGCATCGGCCGCTTCCAGCGTACGGGCATTCTCGGTAATGACGTGGCGTACACGTTTCGCCACTAAAGCATCGAGTTGTGATTCAGAGGCCTGGAACTCGGCCAGCGTCACGTCACGCAGCGCGGGTTTGTTGAAGAAGCGCGCACCGGTTTCACACTGCTCACGGCGGGTGTTGTATTCACTGCCCACCAGGCTACGACGGAAGTTAGAATTGATAATCACCACAGCGACATCTTCAGGCATGGAGACCGCGCGCGTACCGAGGGTACGGCAATCCAGCAACATGGCGTGATCGGGCTGGCCGAGCGCGGAGATCAGCTGATCCATAATGCCGCAGTTGCAGCCCACGAACTGGTTCTCCGCTTCCTGGCCGTTGACCGCAATCGCCGCGCCGTCGAGTTTCAGCTGATACAGCTGCTGGAACACTGTGCCCACTGCCACTTCCAGCGATGCCGATGAACTGAGACCTGCACCCTGAGGGACGTTACCACTGATCACCAGATCGGCACCGCCGAAGCTGGCATCTCGCTTCTGCAAATGTTTCACCACACCACGCACATAATTGGCCCACATCGGTTCTTTCAGCGGCTCAATCGGCGCGTCCAGCGAGAAACTGTCTTGCTGATTATCGTAATCAACCGCGACGACGCGCACCTGACGATCGTCGCGTTTGGCGCAGGCAATCACGGTTTGATAGTCGATGGCACACGGCAACACAAAGCCATCGTTGTAGTCGGTGTGTTCACCAATCAGGTTCACACGACCTGGCGCCTGGATACTGTGCGTCGGCTGATAGCCAAAAGTGTCAGCGAAAACCTGTTGAGTGATGGATTTTAATGACATTTATTGCGCCTCGCGGAAATGGATATCGCTGACAGAACGCAGACGTTCTGCTGCCTGTTCCGCCGTTAAATCACGTTGGGTTTCGGCCAGCATTTCGTAGCCAACCATAAATTTGCGTACCGTGGCTGAACGTAACAGCGGCGGATAGAAGTGAGCGTGCAACTGCCAGTGGTCGTTGGCTTCACCGTTAAACGGTGCGCCGTGCCAGCCCATGGAGTAGGGGAAAGAGCACTGGAACAGGTTGTCGTAACGGCTGGTGAGCTGCTTCAGCGCCAGCGCCAGATCGCTGCGCTGGGCCGGCGTTAAATCGGTGATGCGTTTCACGTGTGCTTTTGGCAACAGCAGGGTTTCAAACGGCCAGGCCGCCCACCAAGGCACCACGGCCAGCCAGTGTTCGGTCTCCACCACCGTGCGGCTGCCGTCTTTCAGCTCGCGCGCGACGTAATCCACTAATAGCGGAGAACCTTTTTCATCAAAGTAGCGGCGCTGATTATCATCTTCTTTTTGCGCTTCGTTGGGCAGGAAACTGTTGGCCCAAATCTGACCGTGCGGATGGGGATTTGAGCAGCCCATCGCCGCGCCTTTGTTCTCAAACACTTGCACCCAAGGGTAGTGTTGACCGAGATCGGCGGTCTGTTCCTGCCAGGTGCGCACGATATCTTCCAGGCCACTCAACGGCAGTTCGGGCAGCGTTTTGCTGTGATCGGGTGAAAAGCAGATCACACGGCTGGTGCCACGCGCGCTTTCACAACGCATCAGAATGTCTTCGCTTTCCGGCGCGTCAGGCGTATCGGTCATTAGCGCGGCAAAGTCATTGGTGAAGACATAGGTGGTTTTGTAGTCGGGATTTTTGTCACCGGTGATACGCGTGTTGCCTGCGCACAGGAAACAGTCGGGATCGTGCGCGGGCAGTTGCTCCAGTGCAGGGGTTTCCTGCGCGCCTTGCCATGGGCGCTTGGCACGATGCGGTGAGACCAGCACCCATTGATCGATCAATGGGTTATAACGGCGATGCGGATGATCAACCGGGTTAAATTTTTCCATAACGAGTCCTGGTAAACGGCAAACGGATCAAAATCACTGCGATCAAAGTAGCACAAAGGCCCGCATGAAAGCGTGATCCAGTCTGGATAAATGGTATCGTTTACACAAGGTGACGATTCTCATTTTGTGGGGTTATAGCGCGTGTTTGCTGAAATACCAGGCGGGTAAATGGTAGCGGTTACATAAGGTGACATCAAAGGTGCGCATTAATGCGCACCCTACGAAAACCGCGCACGATTGACGTAGGGTTGCCATTTATGGCGACCAGGTTATCGCAAATCATCCTGCTGATAGCCGTACCCTTTATCCTGCTTCACAAAGCTCAGACGATGGGTAATGCACTGCGGCGCATCTTCCGCGTGATGCGAGACAAACAGAAACTGGGTACGGCCTTCGCCAATCAGCACGTCTACAAAACGACGCACCAGCTGGCGGTTAATCGGATCAAGGCCCTGCAGCGGTTCATCCAGAATCAGTAACGTTGGATGTTTCACCAGCGCACGCGCAATCAACACCAAACGCTGCTGGCCCCAGGAGAGACTGTGGAACGGCGCATCGGCTAGATGATTGTCCATGCCCAGCAGCGCCAACCATTGCCGCGCGAGGGCTTTCTGGCGATCGGAAACCGCCTGGTACAAACCGATCGAATCAAAGAACCCGGAAAGCACCACTGTGCGCACATTGCAGCTCACACGATAGTCGAGATGCAGACTGCTGCTGACGTAACCGATGTGCTGCTTAATATCCCAGATGGTTTCACCACTGCCGCGACGAATGCCGAACAGCGTTAAATCATTGCTGTAGCCTTGAGGATGATCGCCGGTCACCAGGCTGAGCAGGGTGGATTTACCGGCACCGTTTGGGCCAACAATCTGCCAGTGCTCGCCTGGATTCACCTGCCAGCTCAGTCCATCAATCACCGCTACGTCGTTATAGGAGACCACGCCATTACGCAGGATCACGCGCGGCGCATCGTCGGCCAGATGCGGCAACTGATCTGGCTCATCGGGTTCTGGCAGCGCCATCCCTGCCAGCTTCTCACTGTGCGCCAACTGTGCCACCAGGGCTTCAGCCAGAATCGCCTTGCGTTCGCCAACGTGGGTCAGGGTGCACTCTGCCAGCACGCCAACCTGCTGGACGAAGTCGGGAATATCATCAAAGCGGTTGAGCACCAGCACCACAGAATAGCCATGCTGGTGCAAGTCGCTCAGCGTTTCTGCGAGGCTGGCGCGTGAGGCCACATCCAGTCCATCAAAGGGTTCATCAAGAATTAATAAATCCGGCTGCGCCATCAGCGCCTGACACAGCAATGTTTTGCGCGTCTCCCCGGTAGAGAGATATTTGAAACGGCGTTCGAGCAGATAAGTGATGCCAAACTGCTGCGCCAGTGCCTGACAACGCGCCTCGTCCTTCACTTCATCCTGAATAATTTGCGCCGCGGTGCGACCGGTATCGTCTTCACCTTCACTCAGCAGATCGGTGTTGTTACGTTCCCATTCATCGCTGACCAGCTTTTGCAGTTGTTCCAGTGACAGTCGGGTACGGCGCTGGAAATCCTGGGTAACTTGCCCTTTACCCGGCGTCAGTTCGCCAGAGAGCGCCCGTGCCAGTGACGATTTTCCGCTGCCGTTGGCGCCAACAAAGGCCCAGCTTTCGCCGCTGTTCAGGGTGAGATCGTTAAGTGACAGTGCTCGCGTGTCGCTAAGGTGAAATATGCCTTGCGAAATTTGCAATGAAGCCATGATTCATTCCGTTTTATGCATCGTGTTACTCAGTTGTAGCGAGCAAGGCGGACGAAGTCAAATCATGGCCTGGATTTCAGAGCAGTGTGGCGATGATGGCATGTTCAGCGTTAAAACTGGCGGTCACCGGCTCGCCCGGCTGGAGATTCTGCTGCTGCACTTGTGCATTATTAAGGGTGGCACACAAGGTCTCACCGCTTGGCAGAGCCATTAATACCTCGCTCACCTGATCGCCGGGTTCGATAGCGCTGATGGTCACCTGCAGCTGATTATCACTCTTCACGGCATCGCGGCTCACCTGAATCCACGGTGCTTTAATCAGCACTAATACCTCTTTACCGCTATCGAGTTGCAAACGTTCAGCGCTGCGTTCGGTAATGGCGACCTGCAGTCGGGTCACGCCGTCGGCCAACTGGACGTCGATATGCTGCTGGACCTGCTGATGGTCGCGCGCCAACACGGTGCCAAAAAGTTGGTTACGGGCACTGGTCTGCAGCGAGAAACGGGCAATGGCCGCCAACAGACTATCGAGCGGTAAGCTGTCATTTTGCAGTGCATCAAAGGCTTTCTGCTGGATTTGCTCCATCAACTGAAACAGCTGAATCAGGCGTTCGCCGTAACGGGTTAACTGCGCGCCACCGCCGCCTTTGCCTCCCGTGGCCCGGTCGACTAAAGTTTGATCAGCCATCCGGTTCATATCGTTGATGGCGTCCCAGGCGCTTTTGTAGCTGATGCCAGCCAGTTTTGCCCCCTGGCTGATGGAGCCCGTTTCCTGCACGCGTTTCAGCAGTTCGATGCGGCGCGGATCGGCAAACAGCTTTTGCTGAAGACGAATATTGAGAGAAAGTTCTGCCTGCATGTCAGCTCCTTGGGTTAGTCCGACAAGTTTAAGGCCAAAAGTAAAAGCACGAAAAGGGCAGTGCATTTTTTTCCCTAACCGTTACAATCACTTTTTTATTTTCTGCGTGAGGTTTCCATGCTGGAACTGCTTAAAAGCCTGGCTGTGGCTGTCATCATGGTGCCAATTGTGATGGCCATTATGCTCGGTCTGATTTACGGCTTGGGTGAAGTTTTCAACGTCATCTCAAAATTTGGCCGCCGCGACGATCGTCCTGCCAACAGCTCACATCATTGATTTCTAAACGCCCGCTTTTCGCGGGCGTTTTGTCCTTAACTTCTGTCAAAAACCGCCGATATATATCTCATGACAGCATTTGTCCTCGCGTTGTATTATCAAATATATAACGTAACAAGGAGTAAACAATGCTGAAAATTAATTACCGCTGGACTGCTGCAACTGTTTTAAGTGTTTCCATGGCGAGCCACGCCGTGGCGGCAGAGAAGATCACTGTGTTTGCCGCGGCATCACTGACCAATGCGTTGCAGGAAATCGCCACGCAGTATCAGAAGAAAACCGGTGTCGAGGTGGTGTCTTCTTTTGCTTCTTCATCTACCTTAGCGCGTCAGATTGATCAGGGCGCCCCCGCCGATCTGTTCATCTCTGCTGACCAGCAGTGGATGGATGATGTGGTGGCGAAAAAGAGTGTAGTCGATAGCACGCGCTACACCTTGCTGGGCAACGATTTAGTGCTGGTGGCGCCGAAGAGTGACAGCGCGAAAGCCGTGACCATCAATGCGCAAACTGACTGGAAAAGCCTGTTAAAAGGTGAACGTCTGGCGGTGGGCGATCCGGATCATGTGCCAGCAGGGATTTACGCGAAAGAAGCGCTGCAAAAACTGGGCGCGTGGGAAACGTTATCGCCGCAGCTGGCTCCGGCCAACAACGTCCGTGCCGCGCTGGCCCTGGTGGAACGTAACGAATCGCCTTATGGCATTGTGTACGGTTCCGATGCCGTGGCCAGTGACAAAGTGCAGGTGGTCGGGCGCTTCCCTGAAGACAGCCACAAGCCAGTGGAATACCCAATGGCGATAGTGAAAGAACATCAGAACGCAACGGTTGAAGCCTTCTACAAGTACTTGCAGGGGCCGGATGCCGCTGCCGTGTTTAAACAGTATGGATTTACGCCGAAGAAATGATACTTAGCGATCCCGAATGGCAGGCGGTGTTTCTCAGCCTAAAAGTCTCTTGTGTTGCAGTACTGGTCAGCCTGCCGTTTGGCATCATGATGGCCTGGATTCTGGCGCGCTGCCGGTTTCCGGGCAAAACCCTGTTGGATAGCGTGATCCATTTACCGCTGGTGTTACCGCCCGTGGTGGTGGGTTATCTGCTGTTGATAGCCCTTGGCCGCCGTGGATTCATTGGCGAATGGCTGTATGACTGGTTTGGCTTCACCTTTGCCTTTAGCTGGCGCGGTGCGGTGCTGGCTTCTGCGGTGATGGCTTTTCCGTTGATGGTACGCGCGATACGTCTGGCGCTGGAAGCGGTCGATACCAAACTGGAGCAAGCCGCACGCACGCTGGGTGCGGGACGCTGGCGTGTATTTTTCACCATTACCCTTCCGCTCACCTTGCCGGGCATCATTGTCGGTACGGTGTTGGCCTTTGCCCGTTCACTGGGTGAGTTCGGCGCAACCATTACTTTCGTCTCCAACATTCCTGGTGAGACGCGCACTATTCCGTCCGCGATGTTTACGCTGATTGAAACGCCCGGCGCGGAAGGCACTGCTGCTCGCCTGTGCGCAGTGGCGATTGCGCTGGCCTTGTTGTCGCTGGTGGCTTCAGAGCTGCTGGCGCGCTGGGGCCGTAAGCGGTTAGGAGCGGCCTGATGCTGAATCTGAATATTTCCCAACAGCTGGGCGATCACCTGCTTGACGTCAATGTGCAGATCCCCGGCAGTGGCATCACCGCCATTTTTGGCGTGTCAGGGGCAGGTAAAACCTCACTGATCAATGCGATTGGTGGCTTGACGCAACCGCAGAACGGGCAGATTCAGCTTAACGATCGCCTGCTGTTTGATGCGGCGACGCGTGTAAATCTGCCGCCCGAAAAACGCCGCATCGGCTATGTCTTCCAGGATGCGCGTTTGTTCCCGCACTATCGAGTGAAGGGCAACTTGCAATATGGCATGGCGGCGAACATGAAGGCGCAGTTTAACAGCCTGGTGACGTTACTCGGGCTGGAACCGCTGCTCAATCGCTTTCCGGCATCCCTGTCAGGCGGTGAAAAACAGCGTGTAGCGATTGGCCGCGCATTGCTCACCGCGCCGGACATCTTGCTGATGGACGAACCGCTGGCCTCACTAGACTTGATCCGTAAGCGTGAACTGATGCCGTACCTGCAAAAGCTGGCGAAGCAGGTGGATATTCCGATCCTGTACGTTTCGCACAGCCTGGATGAGATCCTGCAACTGGCCGACAACGTACTGGTGTTGGATAGTGGCAAAGTGAAAGCCTTTGGCGCACTGGAGAAGGTGTGGAGCAGCGCGGCAATGCGCCCGTGGCTCCCGATTGCCGATCGCACCAGCGTACTGCGCGTGCAGGTGCTGGAGCAGCATCCCGATTACCCGATGACCGCCTTATCACTGGGCGACCAACACATTTGGGTCAGCCGGGTGAATCATCCAGTGAAAACGGCACTGCGTATTCGTATCGCCTCGGCAGACGTGTCCCTGGCGCTGCAGCCACCGCAAAACACCTCGGTGCGCAACATCTTGCCCGCCCAAGTGGTCGAGTTGTTAGAAATTGATGATCAGGTCGAAGTGAAATTGCGCATTGGCATCAGTGAGCTGTGGGCGCGAATTTCGCCATGGGCAAGGGACGAGCTGGGTATTCGGCCGGATCAATGGCTGTATGCGCAGATTAAGAGTGTGTCGATTACAACATAGCGACATATTTGTAGGGTGCGCATTTATGCGCACCTTTGATTTCAGACGGTTACAGAACTTCCTGGTAAATCACTTCGGCAATACCCGCTTCCAGGTTGGTGCCAATCACCTTTTTGGCGCGCGCTTTGATCGCATCGTCGGCATTGCCCATCGCCACGCCCAAACCAACCTGTTCCAGCATGCTGAGATCGTTGTAGTTGTCGCCAAACGCCAGCACGTCTTGCATGCTCAAGCCCTGGCTCTCAACCCACTGCGCCAGACGCTTGCCTTTACTGTTGCCTGCCTGAGCAATATCCACCTGATCGTGCCATGACCATTCGCAGGCCAGACTCAGCTCAGCTTCGGTACGCTCTGCAAATTGCTGTAATGCTCGGGTATCAGGGTGGGAAAGGGCAAACTTCCAGATGGCGTGTGCATCCTGAGCCGCTTGCGCCAGGCTTGGCACTTGCAGGAACAGCGGACGTTGCGCTTCCGGCAGCGATTGTGCCCAGTTTAAGGTACGCATGACGTGGCCGGTCGGCTCCTGATACAGCATGGCGTCATCCACATACAGCAGGCCGTGAATGTTCTCCTCATCGAGCATCTCGATAACGCGTGTCGCCTGGCTTTTCTCCAGAGGATCGGAAGCCAGCACCTTCTTCGCTTGATAATCATACAAGTAGGTGCCATTACAGCAGATTGCGGGTGTATCCAGCTGCAGTGCCTGATAAAAAGGGTGGATAGCGCAGTGGTGGCGACCGGTGACGATCAGCACTTTGACACCCGCCTGTTGTGCGCGGGCCAGCGCTTCAATCGATTCTGGCAGAATGGTTTTGTTCGGGGTCAGCAGGGTGCCATCAAGGTCAAGGGCGATTACGCGGTAGCTCATTACTCTTTCCGTCCGGGAGTTAGCAAAGCGTTTAGTCTACACCCGGCAGCGGCCCTGAGACAAAAAACAGGGCACAAATGAATCCAGCGCGGCAAAATGAAACGCGCTACAGTTATCCCTTTCATCAGGCAGCGAATAAGGAAAAACGCATGAAACAAGTCGTGTATACCGCCAGTCCCGAGAGCCAGCAGATCCATGCCTGGCAGTTACAGGAAGATGGCGCACTGACGTTATTGCAGGTCACGGATGTGGCCGGTCAGGTGCAGCCGATGGTGGTGAGCCCGAAGAAAGATTTTCTCTATGTCGGGGTTCGTCCGAATTTTCGCGTGCTGGCGTATCGCATTGCGGCCGACGGTTCGCTGAGCCTGGCCGGTGAAGCGCCGTTGCCGGGCAGCCCGACGCATATCTCCACCGATCGTCAGGGCAACTACCTGTTCTGCGGTTCTTACAACGATGCCTGTGTCAGCATCAGCCCGATTGGCAGCGATGGTGTGCCGCAGGCACCGAGCCAGGTGATTAGCGGTTTGGATGGTTGCCACTCGGCGAATATCGATCTCAGCAACCAAACGCTGTTTGTGCCGGCACTGAAGCAGGATCGCATCTGCCTGTTCCAACTGAACGCGGACGGCACCCTGGCACCGCGCGAGCAAACACAAGTCACCACGGTTGAAGGTGCAGGTCCACGTCACATGGCATTCCATCCTAATGGCGCTTACGGCTATGTGGTGAATGAACTCGACAGCACCGTGGATGTCTGGGCTCTGAGCAACGTGCACGGCCAGGTAGAGCGCGTGCAAAGCCTCGACATGATGCCGAAAGATTTCAGCGATACGCGCTGGGCGGCAGATATCCACATCACGCCAGATGGCCGTTTCCTGTACGCCTGCGACCGCACCAGCAGCACCATTACTGCGTTTAGCATAAGTGAAGATGGTTCGGTGTTGGCGATCGAAGGCTACCAGCCAACAGAAACACAGCCACGCGGTTTCAATATCGATAACAGTGGTCAGTATCTGGTGGCGGCGGGGCAGAAATCACATCATATCGAAGTGTATAAGATTGCAGAGCGCGGTCTGCTGCAACCGCTGGCGCGTTACGCCGTAGGCCAGGGCCCGATGTGGGTGGTGATTCACGCGTTGGATTGAGGTATTTAACGTAGGGTCGCCATTTATGGCGACCCGCTATCAAGGTGCGCATCAAGGTACAACCGGGCACATGGGTAACAGATCAGACCGGGCACATAGGTAACACTTTTGTGCTCAGTCGATTCGAATAATACTTTTTTCTGCCCGGTCATAATACGCCAGTATCACCCTNAGGTACAACCGGGCACATGGGTAACAGATCAGACCGGGCACATAGGTAACACTTTTGTGCTCAGTCGATTCGAATAATACTTTTTTCTGCCCGGTCATAATACGCCAGTATCACCCTGTCGAAGAGGATGACGTCAACTCCGTCATCCACTTCCAGGAACCTCACATACTCCCCCCGTAATGCCGAACTCAGGAACGTGCGCCCGTTCAGGCTCAGGTCACCTTTTTCTCCGACTTTATATAGCTTTGCCCCCTCCGGATAGTTCACCTCAGG
>NZ_JBNBPL010000009.1:0-220359 GCF_059412425.1 Pantoea sp. CFCC18177 | reverse complement strand
GGGTCGCCCCCATCTCACCAGCAACTTCCCGATGATCAGTCGGGGATCATAGCACCCGGAGGAGAATGATCGAGATATAAGGGTCGCCATTTATGGCGACCTCGTTGTTTACTTGATCACACCCAACCACTGCTGCGCAATCTGCGCATATTCACCGGTCGCGGTGCTGAGATGCAGCCACTGATCGACATACAGCTTCCAGCTCATATCATCACGCGGGATCATATAAGCCTTCTCACCATACTGCATGGGCTTGTCCGGATTGATGGCGCACAGCGTCGGATAGTGCTTCATCTGGAACAGGGCTTCTGACGCATCGGTGATCATCACATCGGCTTTTTTATCCACCAGCTGCTGGAAAATGCCCACGTTGTCGGCCAGTTGCAGCGTCGAGTGTGGCAAATGGCTGTGCACAAAGGCTTCATTGGTGCCGCCAGCCGGTTCAATCACGCGGACGCTGGGTTGGTTAATCTGCTCAACGGTCTGGTATTTGTCTTTGTCATCGCAGCGTACCAGCGGGATTTTTCCATCCACACCCAACGGTTCGGCGAACCAGGCAATCTGCTGGCGCTTCAGCGTGACGGACACCCCACCGAGGGCGATATCGCACTGCTTCGCGACAAAATCGTCGCTCATGGTTTTCCACGTGGTGGGCACCCACTGCACTTTGGCCCCTAAGCTTGCCGCCAGTGACTGCGCCATGCTGATATCCAGCCCCTCATACTGACCGTCGCTGCGCAGATAGCTATAGGGTTTGTAGTCACCGGTGGTACAGACTTTCAGGGTTTTACTGCTACGAATTTCATCGAGGTGAGACTGCGCCGAAGCCGTGCCTGTCACCAGAAGTAATGCACTCAGTATCGCGGTTTTCATGGATTCTTCTTTATTGTGTTGATGTTGGTTTGCCTGCGGATTGTTTCATGAAGCGCCGCATTATTGCTTTATTAGCAAAAGTCTTGTGATCAATCACGCATTTTTCTGCTTCGCCTGCGCGCGTAGAGTGTGCGCCATTAACGGATAACGGAGCGAATCATCCATGAGCAACATTTTAATTATCGATGGCGGTAAAACTTTCGCCCACTCAAAAGGCGAGCTGAACCACACGCTGACGGACGTCGCCGCCAGCCAGTTGCGTGACCTCGGCCATAACGTTGTGGTGACGGTGGCTGACAGCGATTACAACGTGGCAGAAGAAGTGCAGAAATATCTCGACAGTGACGTGGTGATCTACCAGATGCCAGGCTGGTGGATGGGCGAACCCTGGACCGTGAAAAAGTACATCGATGATGTGTTTACCGAAGGCCACGGCGCACTGTATGCCAGCGATGGCCGCAGCCGCAGCGATGCCAGTAAAAAATACGGCTCAGGCGGCCTGATTCAGGGCAAAAAATATATGCTGTCGCTGACCTGGAACGCCCCGTTGGAAGCCTTTACCGATCCCGAGCAGTTCTTTGAAGGTGTCGGCGTTGACGGCCTGTACCTGCACTTCCACAAAGCCAATCAGTTCCTCGGTATGGAAGGCCTGCCCACCTTTATCTGTAACGATGTGATCAAAATGCCAGACGTGCCACGCGATATTGAGCGTTATCGGACTCATCTCAGCCAAATCTTTGCTTAACTTTAAGCACACCGGGAAAAGAGGAAGCGCTATGTTAACTGTCGTTGCAGAGATTTGTATCAAGCCAGGCCGTCGTCATGTGGTGCTGGAAGCCATCAACAAACTGATCCCTACCGTGCTGGAAGAGGAAGGTTGCCATCAGTACGATGCGCTGGTCGATCACCAGGCGCAGGTGCCGTGGAAGCACAATTCACCGGACTCGATCTTTATGCTGGAACAGTGGGAATCGTTGCGCCATCTGGAGCAACATCAACAGATGCCGCATATGGATGCGCATCGCGCCCTGATTAAAGATGATGTGGTGGATGTGAAGATCCTGGTGCTGGAGCCGGTTCGCTGATCCGCTCGCGCCTCTGCCCTGGCAGAGGCTTTTTTATTACAGTAGTTGGTTTTGCTCAATCTTCTCGCGCAGAAAATCAAGAAAACAGGTAATGCGTGAAGTGAGAGACTGATTACGGTAATACACCGCATGGATCGGCAGACGCAACTCACGCGTGTCACTCTCCAGTACCTGCACCAAATCACCGCGCGCACGATCCTCACGGGTGACAAAATCGGATAAGCGCGCAATGCCCTGCCCCGCTAACGCCAGTTGTCTCAGCGTCTCTCCGCTGGAAGCTAACAGCGTGGGTTTGACCTGTAAAAACTCCCCCTCCCGCTGCCACACCGGCCAGACATTGTGCGCATCTAACTGACTAAAACCGAGCCGCTGGTGGGCAGACAGTGCCTCCACATTGACCGGCGTGCCATGCTGTTGCAGATAGCCTGGACTGGCGACTAAGCGCGTCGCACTGCTGCCCAGCACGCGGGCGCGCAGCGTCGAATCACGCAGTTCCCCAACGCGAATCGCAATATCGGTCTGCTGTTCCAGCAGATCGATCATGATGTCGTCAGTGTTTAACTCCAACTGGATTTGCGGAAAACGCTGCCGAAACTCCGCCACCAGCGGCACAATCACATGCAGCATAAAGGGAGCGTTAGCATTCACCCGCAAGCGGCCAGAAGGGATATCGCGGCGTTGGGCAATCTGCTCTTCTGCCAGCTCCACCGATGAGAGGATCTGCCGCGCATGATCGAGGAAGATCAGCCCCTCCTCAGTCAGCGCCAGCCGCCGGGTGGTGCGATGCAGTAAGGTGGTTTGCAGCTTGGATTCCAGGCGGCTGAGCGCCCGACTGATGCCAGAACTGGTTTGTTCGAGATGATCGGCGGCTGCGGTGATCGATCCCGTATCCACCACCGCCACCCAGGCGCGTAACTCTTCCAGCGTGATTTTCAAAATTCCTGTCCTCAGAGCTATACCCAGCTTGGCATGCGCAACATTTGTCTGCGGCAGCATAGCACAATGCTTCGACTGCCACGGCCAGCGACGGGTTAAACACGGAGGACAGGCTCAACGTAAAACAGAAACAGCGGGAATGGACTGGCGATTGAAGCGTCCGCCCACAGCACGTTCAAGCTGTGCCGCCAACTGCAACAGTGCGCCATCATTTTCCTGACGCGTCTGGAAATGCATGCCAAGAGGAATACCGGATTCCTGCCAGGCCAAAGGAATCGAGATACCCGGCGTGCCCGTCAAGCTGGCCAACGGTGTGTAGGAGAACAATTCCCATAAGCCATAAAACCAGTCCAGAACATCTGGGTTGTCACTCAGAGTCAGATAACGTTTGTCTCCCAGCAAAGGTGTGGGGCCGGAGAAAGTAGGGGTCAAAATCATGTCCCACTCCTGATAAAACTGGCCAAGTTTGCGTGATGTGGTGTTGAACACATCCTGCATCAGCCAGCGCTGGTGGTAGGACATCTCGCGCCCTTTCTGCCAGATTTTGATGTTGATGGGCTCAAACTGATCCTCTGGCGGGGCTTGCAGACCTCTTTTCTCCAGCAAACGCTGAATAGATTCTGCGAAGTTGCTGATATAGCAGGTCGTTTGCGCCTCAAATGCAGCGGCAAAATCGATGTCAGGCGTCACCCACTCCACCTGATGCCCTAGCTCCTGCAATAGCCGCACCGTTTGTTCTAACTGCTGCACAAAGTGTGGAGCAGCATGATAATCGCCCCACTGATGTGAGACGGCAATTTTCAGCGGGGCGGGATCGCGCTGAATCAGGTCACCATAAGGGATATCGGGCTGCCAGTAAGGCATAAACTCACCGGGCGCGCCGCCACGGCAGCGGTCAATAAACAGCGCGGAGTCACGCACCGAGCGGCTTACGCAGCCCTGTGTCGACACATAGCCAGTTATATCTGACAGACCCGGCGCGATGGAAAACACCCCGCGCGTGCTTTTCAAACCAATCAAGCCATGTGAACCTGCCGGAATGCGAATCGATCCCCCGCCGTCAGTCGCATGCGCTAACGGCAACACACCTGCCGCCACGGATGACGCCGCTCCCGCCGAGGAACCAAAGGTGGTGTAATCGGTATTCCACGGGTTACGAACAACATAGATATCGGGATTTTCTGCCGAACCCGCCACACCAAACTCAGGCGTTGCTGAACGGCCAATCAGGTTCAACCCTGCGGCACGAATTTTTTCGGTGAGAAACGCATCCTCAGTTGCGCGGTTGCCCTGCATAAATTTCGAGCCCTGCTCTTGCAGCCGCCCTTTCAGCGTGGGGCCAAGATCTTTGATCAACATTGGCACGCCGCAAAACGGGCCATCAAGGTTCGTATTGTCGGCAGGATGGGCGATGGCATCATCAAACATCTCAACCACGGAACTGATGTGCGGATTCACTTTTTCGACGGCCGCTTTGGCCTGTGAAGCCAGCTCCTGTGCAGATACCTCGCCGCGTTTGACCAGGATGGCCAAGTCAGTGGCATCACAATCGACCCACTCTTCCCAACTCATGATGGTATTCATGTTGTTAGCTCCTTTCGCGTCTCTTAATCAGGTTTTCACCGTCACGGGGGTGGCATGACGCTGGCGTTCACGAATCAACAGCACCGAAGCAATACACAAGAGATTGGCGGCAATCAGGTAGTAACCCGGTGACACCGGATTGCCCGTGGCCTTAATCAGCCAGGAGAAGATGATTTGTGCCGTACCGCCAAACAGCGTAATGCCAAAGGCATAAGCGATGGAGAAACCGGTAGAACGCACATAGCGTGGGAAGTTTTCACACAGCACCACCAACACGCCAGAACCACTGATGCACTGCAAGGCGGCGAACACCGCAATCACACTGAAAAATACCGTATCGCTTCGCCAGGTGTTGATGAGTTCCAGACCCGGGAGCAGCAAGATGAGCAGTAACACGCGCGGCGCGATGATGGTGATCTTGCGGCCAAAGCGATCGGCCATCCAACCGCCAACCAGCGAGAAAATCACCACGCACACGCCTATCAACATGGTCGAGGCCATTGCCGTGCTGGAGGCAAAGTGCAACTCATTCAGCGCGTATGTGGTCATGTAATTGAGAAAATATTGGGTGATGGTGCTGCCTGACAGCATGAAGATACCGAGCAGGATCAAGCCACGATAATTTTTAACGACTTCAGACAGCAGGCTACCCGTGGTCTTGGTCACTGCGGTGTTGTCGCTGTTAAAGGTTTCGCGCAGATTGCGGCGCAGATAGAGCGCGATAGGCAGAATAATCAAACCAAAGGCGAAGGGAATGCGCCAGCCCCAACTGGCCAGTTGTTCCGGCGTCAGCAGTTGTGTCAGCAGATAGCCAATCAACCCAGCGGTAATGCCCGCGAGGCCCTGCGCCACAATCTGCCAGCTGGCGAAAAAGGCGCGCTTGCCGTGCGGTGCCGCTTCCATAATAAAGGTGGTCGCTGGGCCCGCTTCTCCCCCCCATGCCAGCCCCTGCAACAGGCGCACCAGAACCAGTAAAATCGGGGCGGCAATCCCGAGGGTTTCATAGCCCGGCAAAATAACCAATCCCCCGGTGCCGATCGTCATAAATACCATGGTCAGCAACATCGCGGGTTTACGCCCCACGCGGTCTGCGTAGCTGCCAATAAAGATCGCCCCCAGTGGCCGCACCACAAAACCGATGCCGAAGATGGAAACGGATAATAGCAAACTCAAAAAGGGATCGTGTGAAGGGAAAAACGCATTGCCAATTAACACAGCAAATGTCGCGTAGGCACTGAAATCAAAAAACTCGACCGCCGCACCCAGCACGACGGCCAACACTTCTTTTGGCGTTGCTCTTTTTTCACCCGTGTGGGTTTGAATATGATTCGACATTTCAGGCCATCCTCAATGTTGTACTCAAGCCAGCCACCAGAATTCCTTTGAGAACAAATTATCTCGCTCCCAAATGAAAGAATATTAATTACGGTCAGTAGGATGTGATGAGGTATTAACGTCGCCCTGTGCCATCACGGTTAATGCTTTAGGACTCATCTTGGTTACAGAGATATAACAAAGCGCAGAGGGCGCCACTATCACCAATCTGCGCTTTTAGTGTCTACTTAATGTGAGCACTGTTGCGGCTCTCTCATGCATAAGCAAAAAGTATCATAAACGCCATCCCTATGATTTATAGTATTTTCCAATCAACCCCTTCTGCAACACCGCTTTATCTGGCATCAGAAAAAAAACCATTTCGGCACTAAATGTGTGCACCAGATCAATATTCGACATTATTGGTGCAGAAAAAACAAAATCTATAGCGTTGATAAAAAACCATTTTTCTTATTTGAGAGCTAATGAAATGACATTTGCACAATAACAACGCCAGTGCGCCTGATTATGGAGCACCGCAAAGTGAATAAGAGGGAATATGCAGCTCAGAGCACTGAAATATTTTAGTCAAGTGGCGAAGTCAGCCTCACTCCGCGAAGCTGCCGATAAGCTGTTTGTCACCCCCACAGCGGTGACACGACAGATTGAATTACTGGAACATCATTATGGTGCCTCACTGATTGAGCGCAGCCCACGCGGAATAAAACTGACGCGTGAAGGGGAATACCTGGCGCAAGCCGTGCAGGCAACGCTGCGAGAATTAGAAGGGGTGAAAGAGAAAATCGCTTCATCACAAAGCATCGTGTCTGGCTGTATTCGCATCTGTTCAGCTGAAAGCCTGATTGCGCCTTTTATTGCTCCTACGATTAATGACTTCCAGCGGCTACATCCCGGCGTCTGTTTCGATATTGACGTCGGCAGTGCACCGCATATTGCCGAGGCGTTAATTACCGATAAAGCGGACGTTGCCCTGACTTTTTACATGCCCGTCAGTGCCGAATTGCAGGTGACGCACTCCTGTTCGCTCAAACACAAGATATTGATGGCACCCAGCCATCGTCTTTCCAGTAAGAACGTGCTGACACTGCGGGACATCGCACAACATCCTCTCGCCATTCCGCCCTCGAATTTTTCCGTCAGGCAGTTGCTGGAGTCGGCAGCCAAGCGAGAAAATCTGGTTTTGGATATGCGCTTCGTGACCAATTCGATTGAAGTACAGAAACGACTGGCGATGTTGGGTATGGCCCTGCTGATATTACCGCAGCTCAATGTGGGCGATATCAGCGATCAGGAAAAGCTCATCGCGGTCGCGCTGAGTGATAGCGTAATGGGAACGGTAAAAGTGGATCTGGGCTTGCCAAGACAGCGCACGCTATCAATGGCGACAAAGATTTTTCATGAGATGCTGGCGAAGCGGATTAATGCACAAAACGCTTAACAGGCGCTTGCCATCATGGTGATGGCAAGCGCACAGCAATTAAGCTTCCAGGTCGGCGAGGTCGCCTTTTTCCTGCAGCCAGTTACGACGATCTTCCGAACGTTTCTTCGCCAGCAGCATGTCCATGACACGCAGCGTTTGCTCTACATCGTCATCGCTGACCGTCAGTTGGACTAACCGGCGCGTGTTGGGATCGAGTGTGGTTTCACGCAGCTGCAACGGGTTCATTTCACCCAGACCTTTGAAGCGCTGAACGTTAGGCTTGCCCTTTTTACGCTTCAGCTGCTCCAGCACACCCTCTTTCTCATCTTCGTCCAGTGCGTAAAAGACTTCTTTACCGAGATCGATGCGATAAAGCGGCGGCATAGCGACGTAAACGTGACCATGTTGTACCAGCGTACGGAAGTGCTTCACAAACAGCGCGCATAACAAGGTGGCAATATGCAGGCCATCGGAGTCCGCATCCGCAAGAATACAGATCTTGCCGTATCGCAGTTGGCTCAGATCTTCACTGTCTGGATCGATACCGATCGCCACAGAAATATCGTGCACTTCCTGCGATGCCAGCACTTCATCGGACGACACTTCCCAGGTATTCAGGATCTTACCTTTGAGCGGCATGATCGCCTGATATTCACGATCGCGCGCCTGTTTGGCCGACCCACCCGCGGAATCCCCTTCCACCAGGAACAGTTCGGTTCGGTTCAGATCCTGCGCGGTACAGTCCGCCAGTTTGCCCGGCAGCGCTGGGCCGCTGGTCAGCTTTTTACGCACCACTTTCTTGGCGGCGCGCATGCGGCGCTGTGCGCTGGAGATCGCCAGCTCGGCCAGCATTTCTGCAGCCTGCACGTTCTGGTTCAGCCACAGGCTGAAGGCATCTTTAACCACCGCAGAAACAAAGGCCGCGCACTGGCGTGAAGACAGGCGCTCTTTGGTCTGACCGGCAAACTGCGGGTCCTGCATTTTCACCGACAAGACGTAGGCGCATCGATCCCAGATATCTTCCGCCGACAGTTTCACACCGCGTGGCAGAATGTTGCGGAATTCGCAGAACTCGCGCATCGCATCCAGCAGGCCCTGGCGTAAACCATTAACGTGGGTACCGCCTTGCATGGTGGGGATCAGGTTGACGTAGCTTTCCGTCAGCAGTTCACCACCTTCCGGCAGCCACAGCAGCGCCCAATCCACCGCTTCCACATCACCGGCAAAGCTACCGACAAAAGGCTTCTCTGGCAGCGTGGGCAGACCGTTGACCGCTTCGCCCAAATAATCGGTGAGGCCATCTTGGTAGAGCCAGGTCTGCTCGGTATCGTTGACTTTATCTTTGAAGACAATTTCCACGCCCGGACAGAGCACGGCTTTGGCTTTCAGCACATGTGTCAGACGAGAAACGGAAAAGCGTGGGCTGTCGAAGAAACTTTCATCTGGCCAGAAATGGACACGCGTGCCGGTGTTGCGCTTGCCTACCGTACCGGTAACGGTGAGATCCTGCACTTTATCGCCATTTTCAAAGGCGATGTCATACACTTCGCCATTACGACGCACCGTGACTTCTACGCGTTTTGACAGGGCGTTCACCACCGAGATCCCTACGCCGTGCAGGCCGCCTGAGAACTGGTAGTTTTTGTTGGAGAATTTACCGCCCGCATGTAAACGGCAGAGGATCAGCTCAACGGCGGGTACGCCTTCTTCTGGGTGGATATCCACCGGCATGCCACGGCCGTCGTCGATCACTTCCAGCGACTGGTCAGCATGAAGAATCACTTCCACGCGTTTAGCGTGACCGGCCAGCGCCTCATCGACGCTGTTATCGATCACTTCTTGTCCTAAATGGTTAGGACGCGTGGTATCGGTATACATCCCCGGACGACGACGCACCGGTTCAAGGCCGGTTAAGACCTCAATCGCATCGGCATTATAGCTTGATTGGCTCATCGTAACTGTCTGATTAGCAATATGAAAATGGGCCCATCCCGCAGCAATCAGGGAGCATTTAATCCCAGGAAATCAATCATCTGCGCAAAATGGCGTTCGAATCCGATATAGGCATGATTACCGCCTTCTTCGACCGTCTGGCGGCACGCGCTGTAATATTCCAGCGCCTGGCGGTAGTCGAGCACCTCATCGCCAGTTTGTTGCAGCAACCAGAGTAAATCGGGCGCTTCAAGCGGGTCAATCTGCATCACTTTCAGATCGTAAATGTGGCGAGACTCTAACACATATTGCTGGCCAGTGTAGGGATTCCGGTTTTCGCCGAGATAATCCACCAGCAGTTCAAACGGCCGCACGGCAGGATTGACCACGACCGCAGGCAACATAAAACATTGCGATAGCCAGGTGGCGAAGTAACCGCCGAGAGAGGATCCCACTAACCCCAGCGGTTCACCTGCATACTGCATCACCAACTCTTCCAGCATGCTGGCCGCTTCTGCCGGAAACGTGGGCAGTTGCGGCACCAGCACATTGAGGTGGGGATGGTGCTCATGTACCCACTGTTGCAGTTGCGTGGCTTTAGCCGATTGCGGTGAACTGTTGAATCCATGCAGATAGATCAGCGCCGCCATCGTTTAGTAGCCCTCGGAATCAAGGTCAGGGCGGAACATATCACTTTGCAGACGGTTCACTTCGGTTTCCAGCAAGCCATCCGCTTTCAGCGTTAACCAGCGCCAGCCCGGCGCGACATTATCAATGGTGAAGCTGGTGCAGTGCGGTTTGAACTGCACGCAGGTCGACGGTGAAGCCAGCACGCGGCGACCATGCCAGTCGAGATCCAGCTCCTGATGAATGTGACCACAAACCAGGTTTCGTGCACGCGGGAAGTGTTGCAACACCGCTTCTAACTGATGCGGATTACGCAGGCTATGCTGATCCAGCCAGGTGCATCCTGATGCCAGCGGATGATGGTGCAACAGCACCAGCGTGTGACGCTCCGGATGTTTGCGCAGCGCGATGTCCAGCCATTCCAGCTGGTATTCACTTAGCATGCCATGCGGTACGCCAAACACCTGGCTATCCAGCAACACCAACTGCCAGTGCTCCCCCAGCAAAACATGTTTGTCAGAGGCGATACCCGCTTCGGCCAGCGTATCGACCATGGCAGGTTGAAAATCGTGATTTCCCGGCAGCCAGACGCACGGCTTCGGCAGGCGTGTAATACCCGCTACGAAGTGTTGATAAGCTTCGACGGTGTGATCCTGGGCGAGATCGCCAGTGGCGATAATCAGATCGTAATCGTGCTGTTGCGCCGTGATGGCGTCCAGCACCGCATCAAAACTCGACCAGGTATTTACCCCAAGCAGCGATTGATGTTTTCCTGCAAAAAGATGGGTATCCGTGATTTGTAAAATCCTGATATCGGCCCCATTTGCCGCAGGAAGAGTGAGCAGGCTATCCAAAGCGTTTCCTTTATCTCCACGCCATTGTTATCAGCAAACCGGCACGGCCACAGCACCGTGCGCCAGACAATATCGCAACCAATCGGCAAGAAACTGGTTAATCTGATGTTTTTCATCGCGCTGATGCAGTTTTTTATTAGGATAATCATAGCGCGCTTTGAAACGATAGATCTGCTGAGTGGAACACACTTCAGCGACCATCGCGTCATGGTAGAGCCGCACCGACATCGATGGCAGGCTCCAGTAACTGACCGTAGGGGCCACCTGGCGAACCTCCACCAGCGTGGTATAACGCGTCGACTCTTGGATGGTGAGCTGATAACTGGCGCCGTTCACCTGATAGATCACCGACGCGCCTGCCTCGTCATTTCGCGGCAGCAGGCGACGCAACTGGGCGAAATTGGTTTCGCACAGACGCATCATTTCGGGAAAGTCAGGGGTATAGCGCTGTTTCATTTTAGCTTCCACTCTTGTCGTAGTTTCTCATGGTGCAACGCCAGCCATTGCAGGGCGATGACAGATGCCGCGTTATCAATAATCCCCTCTTCCACCCAACGGTAAGCCTGTTCACGGCTCACCACATGGACAAGAATATCCTCATTCTCTTCCTCCAGCCCGTGATTTCCTTCTGCCAGGCTGGCATCCACTTCGCCCACCAGCACCGACAAACGTTCAGACGTTCCGCCTGGGCTGGCTAAGTAATTCACTATCGGTTTAATGCGCCCCACCTTGAGGCCAGCTTCTTCTACCGCCTCACGACGCGCGACATCTTCTGGGGTTTCGCCCGGTTCAATGATACCGGCCACCATCTCCAGCAGCCAGGGCGTTCGGCTGGAATCAAAAGCCGGGATACGGATCTGTTCGATCAATACCACTTCATCGCGTTTGGGATCATAGGGTAACAGCACGGCGGCATGTCCGCGCTCAAAAACTTCGCGCACCACTTCACCACTCATATCGCCGTTAAAGCGGCGGTGACGGAAACGGTAGCTGACGATGGAAAAAAAACCATCGTAACGTGTTTCACGTGCAATAATTTCTACATCGTTTTTTGTGAAAGTCACAGGGGATTTTTTTTCACCCGCCATCATCTGGCTCCTTATGCAGATTGGGATGGAGCGAAGAAAAGCCAACCCTTGTGCTCCGTCCGAGTGGTTCTTTCTGAATTATTTACGTAAATTAGGGGAAGAAGGCACGTTCAGCCAACTTATCTCTGACGCCGCCTCTGTAGAATCGGCGATTATTTTTTGGCTTACCTGCAGCACTACCAGTGCAATTTGCTGCAACAAAAGGAATGCAAATGAAAAAACTGCTCCCACTTTTTATTGGGTTGAGCCTGGGCGGATTTAGCCTTGCCAGCCAGGCAGAAAACCTGTTGCAGGTTTACCAGCAGGCGCGCCTTAGCAACCCGGATCTGCGTGCTTCAGCCGCTGACCGCGATGCAGCCTTTGAGAAAATTAACGAAGCGCGTAGTCCTTTATTACCACAGCTGGGTTTAGGCGCAGATTACACCTATAACAACGGTTACCGTGACAGCAGCGGTCTCCATTCCAACACGACCAGCGCTTCTCTGCAATTAACTCAAACTATTTTCGACATGTCGAAATGGCGCGCTCTGTCGTTGCAGGAAAAAACAGCCGGGATTCAGGACGTCACCTATCAGGTTGCCCAACAGGATTTGATCCTGAACACTGCAACCGCGTATTTCAACGTGTTGAAGGCGATTGATACCCTTTCTTACACAGAAGCGCAGAAACAGTCTATCTACCGTGAACTGGATCAAACCACTCAGCGTTTTAACGTTGGACTGGTTGCCATCACCGATGTTCAGAACGCCCGAGCGCAATATGACAGCGTGCTGGCCAACGAAGTGACGGCGCGTAACAACCTCGATAACGCGGTGGAATCTCTGCGCCAGATCACCGGCATGGATTATCTGGCACTGGCATCACTGAACATCGATCGCTTCAAAACTGCCCGTCCAGATGCAGTAGCAACACTGCTGAAGCAGGCTGAAAGCCGTAACCTCAATCTGTTATCTGCTCGTTTGAGCCAGGATCTGGCGCGTGAACAGATTCGTTCTGCTGAATCTGGCCATATGCCAACGCTGGATCTGACCGCTTCAACGGGCATGTCTAACAGCAAATATGGCGGCAGCCGTGCGAATCAGAGTTCAGGTACCACCGATTCCATCACAGGATCCAACCAGGTTGGTCTGAGCTTCTCACTGCCGCTGTACAGCGGTGGTTCGGTGACCTCTCAGGTGAAGCAGGCGCAATATAACTTTGTCGCCGCCAGCGAACAGCTGGAAGGTGCGCACCGCAGCGCCATCCAGACCGTGCGTTCATCCTTCAATAACGTTAACGCCTCTATCAGTAGCATCGATGCTTACAAACAGGCCGTTGTGTCTGCCCAGAGCTCACTGGATGCGATGGAAGCCGGATACCAGGTCGGTACGCGTACTATCGTGGATGTGTTGGATGCAACCACCACACTGTTCAACGCCAAACAGCAGCTCTCTGATGCACGTTACAGCTATCTGATTAACCAGCTGAATATTAAATATGCGCTGGGTACGCTGAACGAGCAGGATTTGCAGGTGCTGAACAGCTCGCTGGGCAAAGAAGTGACCACCGCACCTGAAGTGGTTGCTCCGGAAAACAGCCAGCAGGCTTCACGCGTGGATAATGGTCCAAAAGCCACCACCGCTTCAGCCGCAGCGAAAACCCGTCCGGCAGCCGCTCACAGCAGTGGAAATCCATTCGGTAATTAATCTGTTAAGGGGTCGCTTACGGCCCCTTTCGCATTCAAACGTATATACACGTCATCATTCAAGCTACAGCGGCGTTGGCTGCTCTCGCTCACCCGAATCACTTACTTTTGTAAGCTCATCGGGACTCCCTCGTTTGCCGCCTTGCTGCACCGTAAATAATTTAGTGTATAACAACGTAAAGATCCCCCAGCCATCCGGCTTCTCGCTTCATTTTCCACCACTCATCACCTATCCTAAGCCACACCTTTGGGCACAGGATGAAACAAAATGAAACGGACTAAAAATATTCGTCATGCCGCTTTTCGTAAAAGCTGGCAGGCACGCCACCTAACGCCGGTTGCACTCGCGGTGACCGCAGTGTTTATGCTGGCTGGCTGCGAACAGAGCGATGAAACAGTCTCGCTGTATCAAAATGCGGATGATTGTGCGAAAGCCAATCCAAGCCAGAGCGCACAATGCACCACGGCGTATAACAACGCGGTGAAAGAAGCTGAACGTACCGCACCGAAATACGCTACTCGTGAAGATTGCGTGGCGGAATTTGGTGAGAACCAATGCCAGCAGACGCCAGCTCAGGCTGGCGTTGGCACCACCGCCAACAATGCTGAAGCACAGCAGAGCGGTAGCTTCTGGATGCCACTGATGGCCGGTTACATGATGGGCCGTATGATGGGCGGTGGCGCAGGCTTCGCGCAGCAGCCGCTGTTCTCACCGAAAACACCGAACAGCCCAGCCAACGGTCAGTTTGTTGATGCCTCAGGCAAAAACTACGGTGCTGCCACTTCAGGCCGTACCATGAACGTGCCGAAAACCGCCATGGCACCGAAACCCGCTACCACCTCCACGATTACCCGTGGTGGCTTTGGTGAAACGGTCGCGAAGCAAAACACCATGCAGCGCAGTAATGCTACCAGCACCAACCGCAGCAGCACCGGCAGTAGCCGTTCGATGGGAGGCTAAGCCGCAGTATGCAACGCATTGCCATCAGCGAACGCCCGGACTGGCGTGAAAAGGCCAACGAATACGGTTTCCAGTTTCACACCATGTACGGCGAGCCTTACTGGTGTGAAGAGGCTTACTACCAGTTCACGCTGGCGCAAGTTGAGCAGTTAGAAGAGACCACCGCCGAACTGCATCAAATGTGCCTGCAGGCCGTCGAGAAAGTGGTGAACAGTGATGAACTGCTCGCCCGCTTCTGCATCCCGAAACATACCTGGGATTTCGTACGTGATTCCTGGAAATTGCGCCAGCCTTCGCTCTACTCGCGCCTGGATTTAGCCTGGGATGGCAAAGGCGATGCCAAGCTGCTGGAGAATAACGCCGATACGCCCACCTCGCTGTATGAGGCGGCGTTTTTCCAGTGGATCTGGCTGGAAGATCAGGTGCGTGCAGGCAACCTGCCGCAAGGCAGTGACCAGTTCAACAGCCTGCAGGAAAAGCTGATTGAGCGCTTCGCTGTGCTGCATCAAGAGCATGGTTTTAACCTGCTGCACTTCGCCTGCTGCCAGGACACCGAAGAAGATCGTGCTACGGTGCAATATATGCAGGATTGTGCCACCGAAGCGGGCCTGCCAAACGAGTTCCTCTACATCGATGAGATTGGGTTGGGTGAGAGAGGTCAGTTCACCGATCCGCAGGATCAAGTGATCAGCAACCTGTTCAAACTCTATCCGTGGGAGTTCATGCTGCGCGAAGTGTTCTCCACTAAGCTCGCCGATGCGGGTGTGCGCTGGTTAGAGCCTGCGTGGAAGAGCATCATCTCAAATAAAGCGCTGCTGCCCCTGCTGTGGGAGATGTTCCCGAATCATCCTAACTTGCTGCCCGCCTATTTTGCTGATGACAAGAATGCCCCGCAGATGGACAAGTACGTGGTGAAACCGCTGTTTTCTCGTGAGGGTGCCAACATCCGCATCATCGAGAATGGTCAGGAAATCGCGCGTGCTGACGGCCCGTATGGCGAAGAAGGGATGATTATTCAGCAGTTCCATCCGCTGCCTAAATTTGGCGATAGCTACACGCTGATTGGTAGCTGGCTGATTGATGATCAACCTGCCGGTATCGGTATTCGTGAAGATCGCGCCCTGATCACTCAGGATCTGTCTCGCTTCTACCCGCACACCTTTATCGAATGATCGCTGAGCCGCCCGAAACATTCGGGCGGCCAGCGCGTTAACCGATCTGCACAGACATCATACTGATCGCGCCCATCTCCATTCCTTCGATCGGAATCGTAATAGACTCATCATCGGCACGCGCGCCGAGGATATACAGCAACGGCAGATAGTGCTCGGGTGTGGGGTTCGACAGCTCTGCGCCTTCGTGCTGCAGGTAATTCACCAATGGGTGATCTGCTACAGCGCCTTCAAAATTCAGGTTCTCACGCACAAATTCATTGAAGCTCTCGGCCCACGGATAGGCTGTCGCAGCGCCCTGCCAACGCAGCATACGCAAATTGTGCACCACGTTGCCGCTGGCAACGATCATCACACCTTCATCACGCAGCGTTGCCAGTTTGCGACCCAACTCGAAGTGCCACTCAGCTGGTTGGGTACCATCAATACTCAACTGCACCACTGGGATATCCGCGTCCGGGTACATTTTAGTTAAGACGCCCCATGAGCCGTGATCAAATCCCCAATCGTGATCGGCATGCACGTCAATTGGTGCCAGCATATCGATCACTTCTTGTGCCAGTTCGGGTGAACCTGGCGCTGGATAACGCACATCAAACAGAGCCTGTGGGAACCCCCCGAAATCGTGAATGGTGCGTGGATTATTCATCGCCGTTACCGAGGTACCGCGAGTGTACCAGTGCGCCGACACCGCCAGGATGGCACGCGGACGCGGCAAAGTTTCACCCAAATGCTGCCATGCGCGGGTATAAGGGTTGTCTTCCAGTACGTTCATCGGGCTGCCGTGACCTAAAAACAGTGCGGGCATACGGTTGTGGCTCATGAGGGTTCCTCTGACGAAGTGTCGCTTTATTAATCGCTACGATACGCGCTTTCGTGCCGGTAATAACGTTGATAACGGTGATGATGTCTGTCAGGGAATTTGAATAAGAATTTAGGGTGGGATGATGATGGACGGCGCAATTCATTGCGTATCTGTCAGCAGCATTGCCGCTTTAGACACGCACGATAAATCACGCCGCTACGGTTATTTGCCCGTCAGGGCGGCCTTGAAGGCCGCGCCCTACAGTCCGAGTCAAGGACGGGCGCACCCGCTCTTCGTTGGGGCGCGCCCGGCGGCGGCGGCCTCGACAAGGTTTAGCTTGCCTGGCGTGTCTCGCGCTCGCGGCGGTAAGCCACCAGGTCTTCGATGGTCACGACCGGCATATTGTGTTGCTTAGCAAACACAATGGCTTCCGGCGCATGCGCCATGCTGCCGTCGTCGTTGGTGAGTTCACACAGCACGCCAGCGGATTTGAATCCCGCCAGTGTGACCAGATCGATCGTGGCTTCCGTGTGACCACCACGAGAAAGCACACCGCCTTCGCGGGCGCGCAGTGGGAAGACGTGGCCTGGACGATTGAGATCGCTTGGTTTAGCACCATCGGCAATCGCAGCGCGAATGGTGGTGATACGGTCTGCTGCAGATACGCCGGTTGTCACACCGGTAGCCGCTTCGATGGTCACGGTGAAGCCGGTGCCATAAGAGCTGGTGTTGGTTTCGACCATCATGGGCAGATCCAACTGCTGGCGGCGTTCTTCAGTAATGCACAGGCAGACAATGCCGCTGCCGTGGCGAATGGTTAGCGCCATCTGCTCTACGGTCATGGTTTCGGCGGCAAAGATCATATCGCCTTCGTTTTCACGATTTTCATCGTCAAGCACCATTACACCGCGAGCGTTACGCAGCGCATCGATGGCGCGTTCTACACGCTGTTCAGGCGTGCCAAATTCAGAAAGAAGCGTCTGATTCATGGTAAAAAACCTTATAAAAAATATATGAGTTACCAGAACCAGGGCGTGCTTAGGAGTGCGCAAAAAAACACATGGCAAAAACGTGACGCGGGCATAAGCCCGGCTGATGTCGTTACCCTCTCCCATCCGGACTCTAACCGTCGGCCCCGGAATTACACCGGATCTGCTGACCTTTCACTGTAAAGCAAAAGCGCTCGCGGGCTTTCAGCCGAAGCTGATTTACCGCCGGTGGGGAATTTCGCCCCGCCCTGAGAATAAGCGAGGTCACTATAACGCCAATCATCTGGACGGGCAATCGCCAAAAGTGCAAATGCTTTTGCATTTCCTGCGTTGCGCAATTCAGGTTTAACCTTTTCGGTTCAGGCATTACACTTACCCTTTGTTGAGTAGGAACACGCGCTGTTATCAGCCACCGCAACCAGGAAATCACCATGATCGACACGAAAAAAATTGAACAACTGGCTCGCCAGGTACATGAAGCTATGCCGAAAGGCATTCGCGACTTTGGCGACGATGTCGAAAAGAAAATTCGTCAGGTATTGCAGGCGCAATTAACCCGCATGGATCTGGTTAATCGGGAAGAATTTGATGTGCAGACGCAGGTGTTACTGCGCACGCGTGAGAAGCTGGCCGCACTGGAACAGCGCCTGGCAAAACTGGAGAGTGAGAGCCCTGCCGCTCCGGCTCCTGCGGTGGTGACACCGGATCCAGCGGGTAAAATCGATACACCACAGTGATGTTGCGGCGTGCCTTAGCACGCGCGCAATAGCATCGGCCGGCCTGAATGCCCTAATGCCGCTTAGGGCATTTTCACACCGGTGCGCATAAATGCACACCCTACGTAACCGCGCACGATCATCGCAGGGTTGCCATTTATGGCGACCAATATGCGCCTGAATGACAAAAATCAGGCCTTAAGGTCGCCCCGACAGCATCAATGGCTGCGGATGGTTTTGATGATATTGGTGGTAGAGATACCGTCTTCAAAGTTAAGCACACGCACATCGCCGCCGTTGGCCCACACTTCTTTGCTGCCCGCGATATCTTCCGGTTTGTAATCCCCCCCTTTCACCAGCAGATCGGGGAGCACTTCAGCGATCAAACGCTGCGGCGTGTCCTCTTCAAACAACACCACCCAGTCCACTGCTTCCAGCGCGCCCAGCACGATCATGCGGTTTTCCTGTGGGTTAACCGGACGTGTTTCTCCTTTCAAACGTTTGGTGGAGGCATCACTGTTCACTGCAACGATCAAACGATCGCCCAGCTTGCGCGCATTCGCCAGATAGGAAACGTGGCCTGCGTGCAGGATGTCGAACACGCCATTAGTCATCACGACTTTTTCACCACGCTGACGCGCCTGGGCAACGGCCGCTTTAAGCTCAGATTCCGTCATCACGCCAAATCCGCTGTCCGGACGCGCGTGAATGGCATTTTCCAGCTCAACGGTGCTGACAGTCGAGGTGCCCAGCTTACCGACAACCACACCGGCTGCCGCATTGGCGAGGAAGCAGGCTTCTTCAAGGCTATCGCCCGCCGCCAGCACCGCGGCCAACACGCCAATCACCGTATCGCCCGCACCGGTGACGTCATACACTTCCTGCGCTTGTGTTGGCAGGTGTAATGGCGCTTTACCCGGTTGCAGCAATGTCATGCCGTTCTCTGAACGAGTAACCAACAGAGCAGAGAGGTCGTAGTCAGCGATTAACTGCATGCCACGGCTGACAATCTCTTCGACCGTTTTACACTTACCGACCACCGCCTCGAACTCAGACAGATTTGGAGTCAGTAAGGTTGCGCCACGATAGCGTTCAAAGTCGGTGCCTTTCGGGTCGATCAGCACCGGAACCTTGGCTTCACGTGCCAGCTGAATCATGGTTTCGACGCTGCTTAACGCGCCTTTGGCGTAGTCTGATAGCACCAGCGCACCGGCCTGCGCCAGCGACTGACGCATACGATCGTGGATCGGCTGTGGATCAACCTGTTCGAAACCTTCTTCGAAATCGAGGCGGATTAACTGCTGGTTACGTGATAACACACGCAGCTTAGTAATCGTCGGGTGGCTTTTCACCGCAACGAAATCGCAGTCAACCTTCACCTTCTGCAGCGTTTCACTCAGTACGCGTGCTGCGTCGTCTTCACCGGTCAGGCCAATCAAACGCGATACCGCACCCAGTGCAGCGATGTTCATGGCCACGTTTGCCGCGCCGCCCGGACGTTCTTCAATGGTGTCCACTTTCACCACCGGCACCGGAGCCTCAGGTGAAATACGGCTTGTAGGACCATACCAGTAGCGATCTAACATCACATCGCCGACAACCAGCACAGCGGCTTTGCCAAAAGCAGGCAGCGTTACTTTCATTCCAAAGACTCCAGACTTCGTACTTCAGTCAAAATATTGCGCGGATAGTAGCATAAAGCCAGCATACTTCGAGCCACTGGTGCGATGGCAACGCCTGTTTACCCCAGCCTTGTAAGCTCCTGGGGATTCACACACTTGCCGCCTGACTACAGCTCAAATTATCTCGGGTTAGCTTGTGAACGACTACTCCGCGCCATCAGATTCGGTGGCGGCCAGCCAACGCTGCCAGCTGTGATGAACAGCAGCGCGTTCGGCGGCAAAGGACTCTGGCGCAACATGCCCCGGAAGCTCCTGCAATGCCAAATGGTGCAGGGCATCTCGCAGTGCCATGTAGGCATGGGTAAGCGCCTGCGCTTCTTCTGCCTGCATGATGTCCTGACGCGCCATCAATTCAAAAATGCGCACATTGTCCGACCAGCGCGTCAACGCAGGCTGTTCGGCCGCGTAGCCTAAGACAAGATATTGCGCGATGAATTCAATATCGGTTATCCCGCCTTCATCGGTCTTAATTTCCCAGCGCCCTTTGTGCTTGTTGCTGAGATGCGCACGCATCTTCTCGCGCATCTCGCGCACTTCTTTTTGCAACGTACTGCGCTCACGCGGCAGGCAGAGAATGCCACGGCGGATCTCATTGAAGCGGTCGCACAGTGTGGTCTCACCAAACACAATCCGGGCGCGCACCAGCGCCTGATGTTCCCAGGTCCAGGCTTCATTGCGCTGATATTCATCGAAGGCGGAAAAGGTACTGACCAGCATTCCCGCTGCGCCAGAGGGACGCAGACGTGCATCGACTTCATACAAAATACCGGACGAGGTGCGCGTGCTAAACAGATGCATCACGCGCTGAGCCAGACGCAGGTAGAACTGGCGGCCATCGATGACGCGTTCGCCATCGGTTTCCGCATCATCCGGGCAGTCGTGCAGGAACACCAAATCCAGATCGGAACTGTAACCTAATTCCCAGCCGCCCAGTTTACCGTAGCCGACCACGGCAAAACCACGCTCGTTGTCACTGGTGAGATGCGAAGGGCGGCCATAACGCTGCACCATCATTTGCCAGGCTTGCTGTACCACTGACTCAATGATGGCTTCAGCGAGCCAGGTTAAGTGATCGCTCACTTTCATCACCGGCAGCGTTTCTGCGATATCAGCCGCGGCGATGCGCAGATGTTGCGCCTGCTTAAACTGACGCAGTGCTTCCAGCTGTTGCTCTTCATCATCGGTGGGAATACGCAGCAGATACTGACGCAGTTCATCACGATAGGCATCGGTCGCGGTGGGTTGATACAGCGTGGCGGGATCGAGTAATTCATCCAGCAGCAGCGGATAGCGCGCCAGCTGGCTGGCGATCATCGGCGAGGCGGCGCACAAGCGGATAAGATGACGCAACGCGCCATGATACTCCGTCAGCAGTTCCAGATAGGTACTGCGGGTTAAAACGCCCAGCAGCAGCGGTGTCAGACGTCCTAACACCACATCTGCATCTTCGCGCGGACACACTTCACTGAGCAAACGCGGCATCAGTTGATCAAGTGCGAGGCGGCCACGCGGGCCAATGGTGCGACGACCCACGTCCTGACGGAAGCTGTTCAGCGCGTTAAACAGCGCGTGGCGTTGCGCTTCATCCAACTGCGGCACCACAGGAATTAAATCACTCTCTTCCAGCGTGTCCTGCCACAAGCCGGCAAATTCCGCCAGCTGCGGTTGGTCGTCGACGTCTGGCGCATCATCGCCAATCAGTTCATCAAAGATACGGCGCACACCCGCCATTTGCTGCTCAAGTTGCTGCATCAGTGCATCCCAGTCCGCTGCCCCCATCGCCCACGCCAGGCGTTGACGGTCGAGTGGGTTTTCCGGCAGCGTTTGCGTCTGCTCGTCGTTGATGCTTTGCAGCAGGTTTTCCAGGCGACGTAGGAATAGATAAGCGTTATGCAAATGCTCGACCTGCTGTGAGGTCAATAATGCCAGTTCACCAATCGCCTTCAGCGTAGGTAACAGGGACCGGAGTTGTAGTGAGCGCTCACGTCCACCACGAATCAACTGGAACACCTGCACGATAAACTCGGTTTCGCGAATACCGCCTGCCCCGAGTTTGATGTTGTCTTTCAGGCCACGACGACGCACTTCACGCGCGATCATGCCTTTCATGTTACGCAGCGACTGAATCACGCTGAAATCGATGTAGCGGCGATAAACGAAGGGACGCAGCATTTGCTGCAGCTCCTGGCTCCAGTGGCCGTGATCGTCGCCCATCAGCCGCGCTTTCACCATCGCGTAGCGTTCCCAGTCGCGGCCTTGTTCCTGGTAATAATCTTCAAGTGCAGCAAAGCTCAGCACCAGTGGGCCGCTGTCACCAAAGGGGCGCAGGCGCATATCCACGCGATAAACAAAGCCATCCACGGTGGGCTGATCCAGCACTTTAATCAGGCGTTGGCCCATGCGAGTAAAGAACTGCGCGTTGTCGAGTTCACGCCGTCCACCCTGCGTTACGCCGTTTTCCGGCCAGGCAAAGATCAGATCGATATCAGAGGAGAAGTTGAGTTCGCCGCCACCCAGCTTGCCCATGCCCAGTATCAGCATCGGCTGCGCTTCGCCGGCGTCATTGGTCGGGGTGCCAAAATCGCGGCTGCAGTCCTGCCATACCCAGTCACGTGCGGTAGCGATAAGAATCTCCGCCAGGGTGCTGAGTTGCGTCAGGCTCTGTTCAGTATTGGCGTGTTGCAGCGCCTGCATCCATGCAATACGCACCAGCATATGACGACGGAACAGACGCAGTTCGCGCATCAGCGAGGCTTCATTCTCCACCGATTGCAGCGCACCCTTCAGCCAGGTCGAATAATTCTGCCACTCATCCGCCACCGGTGGTTGCTGCTGAAGTTGTTGCCACCATTCCGGGTGCTGCTGCAGGTTATCAACAATAAAGTCACTAAAGGTCAGCGCACCCGCCTGTTCTGGCGTAAAGGCCGAAGGCGGCACATTAAGGCGCTCGGCCACGATAGCTAACTGCGCCTGCATCAGCGCCGGTAACGGTAACAACATCTTCCCTCCCTGATGAGATAGTGCGTCGGGCTTAGCGTTTCACTCCGCTATTCAGCCAGAACGGCGCAGGCCGAATGGCCAGGTTAACCAGTTGCATCAAGCCGCGCTCCTGATGAGTGTTAATGGCATGCTGTAACTCTTGCCAACCCGCCAACCAGACACTCACCTCTTCCGCTGGATAAGCACCAGCCAGCAGATGCACGGCCAACAGCTGGCGATTCAAGCGCGTAGACTTGTCCTGAAATTCATTAAACAGCTGCACATCAACAAAGGTTTCACGCAGATCGGCGGCGATGCGGCTGAGCATAATGTCGCTGAAACGTTTGAACGACCCCTGCAGTTTGCTTTTGCTCTTATCATCCAGCCAGTTATGCCATTGTGACTCTACCAGCCAGTGAGTAAGTGCTAACTGGGCGGCAACGGAAACGGGAGAAAAACAGGCGCTTTCCGCATCAATATCAGCCTCTGCCAGCAACTCATCAAGGTGAGTCAGTTTTTGACGCAGATCGCTGTTGGCCTTACGCGGCACCAAAGCACCAAATAAAGAGAACGCCTGACGCAGTGTCTCCAGTGCTTCAACCACAGAATCTTTGGCATCGTGATTTCCGCTCAGCCACACTTCTTCGTGGTACTGCCACTGATTCAGTGCCGCTGTCATGGCGTTCACCATGCCCTGCTCCACTGTCGCTTTGGCGGCGATTTTTTGCAGCGCCAGCGCACGCAGTGGTCGCTCCGGATTGCCTTGCGCCAGCTGATAGCCGCGTGCGGCTTTGCTTAAACTGCCAAGGCGCAGGCCACCGGTGGAGATCAAGCTTTCAGCAAATTTCAGCATGTCCGCGCGCTGGCCACTCTTTAACTCCAGCTCAACTTCATACAGCGGTTCGCTTAACTCACCTGCAGCGACTTCACCGCGATCAAAAGCGACTTCGATTTCGCTGTCACCATACTGAACCAGCCAGACTTCACGCTGGAAATGGGTGCTGAAGAGCGGCTGTAAACGCTGCTGTAATGCCGCGATATCCGTGCCTTGCGGCCAGATTTCGCTTGGCAATTGGGCGATATCCAACTGCGGCTCGCTGAGATCAACGTTATATTCCGGGCGCTGATGCAGACCGCCAACCGTTTTACCGGCGGCTTTCAGCGTCATTTCGTAGCGCTGGTCAACACCACGAATGCGCAGGCCCATATCCCAACGACGCAATTGATTGTCATCGGTTTCATAATAGATGTTGGTCAATTCGCGTGCGGCGAAGTGCTGATGCGGCCATGCGGCAAGGATTTCCCCGAGTTTTTCGGCGGCTTGCGGTGTGGCAATGAACTTTAGTTCGATTTCAATGGTCATAATTTTTTATTCAATACGCTGCTGGCACTTACGAGTTTAATCTGGCGAAGAGTAATGCACCGGAAGCACGCTGTCTCTGCTTTCTTGTGCTTTTTAGACCCTTTTCGCACCGGATTGAGACCAGGATAGTTCTCATTCAGATTTTTGAGAAGCGTCCCCAGACTGTGCCAGTAATTTTACGCCATTAAGAAAAAACGATATCGAATGAAAAAAATCACACTTGCTGCCCTTTCTTTGCTGGCTTTTAGCGCCATCGCCCCCGTTCATGCTGCTGATGAAAAGCGTTATATCTCCGATGAATTATCCACTTGGGTACGCAGCGGTCCGGGCGATCAATATCGCCTGATTGGCAAGCTGAATGCCGGAGAGGAAGTCACCCTGTTGCAGGTCAACAACGATTCCCAATATGGCCAGATTCGCGATGCCGAAGGCAAAACTAACTGGATTCCGCTGTCACAGCTCAGCGCTCAACCTAGCCTGCGCACCCGCGTGCCGCAGCTTGAGCAGCAGGTCAAAGATCTGACGGATAAACTGGCGAATATCGACAATAGCTGGAACCAGCGCACCTCTGAAATGCAGAACAAGGTGGCGAACAGCGATGGCACCATTGATGGCCTGAAAGCCGAAAATCAGAAACTGAAAAATGAGCTGATCGTAGCGCAGAAGAAAGTCAGTGCCGCGAACGTCCAGTTAGATGACAAACAGCGCACCATCATCATGCAGTGGTTTATGTATGGCGGCGGCGTGCTGGGTGTCGGTCTGCTGCTGGGTCTTTTGCTGCCGCACATGCTGCCGCGCCGTAAGAAAAACGATCGCTGGATGAACTAAACCACCACGCCGATTTGTTCTTTTATTTCAGGGGATCGTAAGATGCCCCTTTTGGCATGCCCGATTTTTGGCCAAAGTATGCAACAATAACGCAACATGCGTGCCTGGCGCGCAGATTATCATTGCCTCTGGAGTGGTTGAGTGAAGACGTTTCTGGTCGGTGGCGCGGTGCGTGATGCCTTACTGCGCTTGCCGGTAAAAGATCGAGACTGGGTGGTGGTGGGAGCCACGCCCGAGAATATGCTCGAACAGGGTTATCAGCAGGTTGGCCGGGATTTTCCGGTTTTTTTGCATCCGCGTAGCCGTGAAGAGTATGCGCTAGCGCGCACCGAGCGCAAAAGCGGTAATGGCTACACTGGCTTTGTCACGCAATTCGCCCCGGACGTCACGCTGGAGCAGGATTTGCAGCGCCGCGACCTCACCATCAATGCTATTGCTCAAGCTGACGATGGCGCCTTGATTGACCCCTATAACGGTCAACAGGATTTAGCCCATCGCACTCTGCGCCATGTCTCTGCTGCCTTTAATGAAGATCCGTTGCGTGTACTGCGCGTGGCGCGTTTTGCCGCTCGCTTTGCCCATCTCAATTTCCGCGTGGCAGATGAAACCCAATTATTGATGCGTGAAATGGCCGAGAGCGGCGAACTGGCGCATCTCACCGCAGAGCGCGTCTGGAAAGAGACCGAAAAAGCGCTGTTGACCCGCAATCCGCAAGTCTATTTCCAGGTGCTGCGAGACTGTGGCGCACTTCAGGTGCTGTTCCCGGAACTGGATAATCTGTATGGCATTCCCGCGCCGATTAAATGGCATCCGGAAATTGATACCGGTGTGCATGCGTTGATGACGCTGACGATGTCCGCCGCACTTTCAGACGAGTTGGACGTACGCTTTGCCACCCTGTTCCACGATGTTGGTAAGGCGCTGACTCCGCCGGAAAAATGGCCGAGCCATCATGGCCATGGTTTAGCCGGTGTACCGCTGGTTGAAGCACTGTGTCAGCGTTTGCGCGTGCCGAATCAGGTACGCGATCTGGCGCTGATCGTGACCGAATTCCACGATGTGGTTCACACCATTGAGCGTCAGTCGGCGGGATCGTTGATTGCATTGTTTGATCGTATCGATGCGTGGCGTAAACCCGACCGCGTTGAGAAAATGGCGCTGACCAGTGAAGCCGATGCGCGCGGTCGTGCCGGGTTGGAGAGCATGGCGTATCCGCAAGGTGATTATTTGCGCCAGGCCTTTGCCTTGGCTCAATCGGTGCCAACTAAAGAAGTAGTGGCTGCAGGTTTTAAAGGGCCAGCCGTGCGTGAAGAGTTGACGCGTCGTCGTGTGATAGCCGTGCAGGAAGGGTTGATTAACGAGCGGCCAGCATAACTGGCCGCTCGCCGCGCTTACATGAAGATGGCGTAAACCGCCGCCGCAACAATAAAGCGATAGATAGCGAACGACACAAACGAGATACGCTTAATCAGTTCCAGGAACACTTTGATCGCCAGCAATGCAACGATAAAGGCGGTCACGAAGCCGACAGCGAACATGGGGAAGTCCTGCATCGTCAGGAAGCCCATGCTCTTGTAGAGATCCAATCCGGTGGCACCAATCATCATCGGTACGGCAAGGATGAACGAGAACTCTGAGGCAGCATAGCGGCTCACGCCCATCAGCATACCGCCTGAAATGGTCGCGCCCGAGCGCGAGAAGCCCGGCCACAGCGCCAGACACTGGAAGCAGCCAATCATAAACGCCTGACGATAGGTGATGTCATCGATACCTACCGCTTTTGGCTGTTTCGGCTTGAAGTATTCCGCCACCAGCAGCAGCACGCCACCCACCACCAAGGCATACATCACGTTGATTGGGTTAAACAGACTTTTGATTTGATCGTGCAATACCAGCCCAATCACCACCGCCGGAACCATGCCTAACAGGATATGGATCAGCGTCAGTTTGCCGGTTCCGGTACCTTCATGTGGCTCTTTACCGAAGTGAATACCAATCAATCCGAACAGGCGACGCCAGAACATCACCACCACCGCCAGAATTGAACCCAGCTGAATCACCACTTCAAAGGTTTCGGCTTTGTCGCCCTCGAAGCCAAGCAGATGGCCAACAATGATCATATGGCCAGTAGAAGAGACCGGCAGGAATTCCGTGAGGCCTTCCACAACCCCCAGGATTGCAGCGACCCATAGCTGATGAATATCTGCCATCAAAATTTTTCCTCTATCCGTTTTAAACAGTAAAAAGGCGGTCGCAAGGTGCTACCGCCTGAAATTATGCCCGCGCCACGCTGAAGGAAACCTTAAGAAAATCGGTCACTTCGCGCCCGTTAGCGCAACGGCCTCAAGTGAGACACACCATAATTTGGTTTGGTTTCATTGTGATGGCAATCACGGAGAGTTTATTTAGGAATAGTCCCGCGCTCGATACGCACGCCAACGGTCGCGGCTTGGGCAACGGCACCCGGTTTACCGACCTTGATACGCACTCCGGGAGTTTTGAAACGGTTCATCAACAGATCGGCAATTTCTTCCGCCACGCGTTCCACTAAGGCAAAGCGCTGGCCCTGCAAATGATTGAGGATCACTTCCGTGACATCGGCGTAGCTCAAACAGTCATTCACATCGTCGCTAACCGCCGCACGGCGGTTGTCCCACGCCATTTCGACATCGAGCACCAGCTTCTGCTGCATGCCCTGTTCCCAATCGTAAACGCCAATGGTGGTGAACACGGTGAGTTGTTCTATAAATACGATATCCATGATGTCAGTCTCTGTTTTTGGCTATGCCGGATACCACTTCCGGCGGATTATGCGTATTATCCACGCTTATCGAGAACAAAACGACCCAAAAGGAACGGTACGAGGCTATGAGTGCTATCGCGCTTGGTATGATTATTTTCGCGTATCTTTGCGGTTCGATTTCCAGTGCGATACTGGTTTGTAAACTCGCGCGTTTACCCGATCCGCGTACTGCCGGTTCCGGCAACCCTGGTGCCACCAACGTATTGCGCATTGGCGGCAAAGTCCCTGCAGCCGCAGTACTGATATTTGATGTAGCTAAGGGTATGCTGCCGGTATGGATTGCCTACCTGCTGCACGTCACACCGATGTATCTGGGCCTGACAGCCATAGCCGCCTGCCTCGGCCATATCTATCCGGTATTTTTCCGTTTTCGCGGTGGAAAAGGCGTCGCAACAGCGTTTGGCGCGATTGCGCCGATTGGCTGGGATTTAACGGGGTTGATGACCGGCACCTGGCTTTTAACCGTGTTGTTAAGCGGCTATTCATCACTTGGCGCGATTGTCAGCGCACTGATTGCCCCTTTCTACGTCTGGTGGTTCAAACCGCAGTTCACCTTCCCGGTTTCGATGCTGTCCTGTTTGATATTGTTACGTCACCACGACAACATCCAGCGCCTGTGGCGCGGCCAGGAAAATAAGATTTGGAAGCGGAAGAAGAAGAAATAAAAAAACCGGCGCGATGCCGGTTTTTTCGTTTTAGATGGCGGGTAATTCTGCCAGCGGCCAGCGCGGCCGCACGGTAACGCCGAGTTCACCACGTGTGCCGCCTTTCAGCCGCACCATGCCGGCATAGGCAATCATCGCGCCGTTATCGGTGCAAAACTCCGGACGGGCATAGAACACCTCGCCACCACGCTTTTGCATCATCTCGGCCATGCGTTCACGCAGCGTACGGTTGGCACTCACACCACCGGCAATCACCAGGCGTTTAAACCCGGTCTGCTCCAGCGCGCGTTTGCACTTGATCATCAGCGTATCCACCACCGCATCTTCAAACGCCCGGGCGATATCTGCGCGAGCCTGTTCGTCGCTGTTATGCTCACGAATGGTGTTCGCGGCAAAGGTTTTCAGACCCGAGAAGCTGAAATCCAGCCCTGGGCGATCGGTCATCGGGCGTGGGAACTTAAAACGGCCCGGTGTTCCTTGCTGCGCCATGCGTGAGAGCATGGGACCGCCGGGATAATCCAGACCGAGCAGTTTGGCGGTTTTATCGAAGGCTTCACCGGCGGCGTCGTCAATCGATTCGCCCAGTAAGGTGTATTCACCCACACCGGTAACGCTAATCAACTGCGTGTGACCGCCGGAAACCAGCAGCGCGACAAACGGGAATTCTGGCGGATTCTCTTCCAGCATCGGCGCTAACAAATGGCCTTCCATGTGATGGACAGGCACCGCCGGCACGTTCCAGGCAAACGCCAGCGCACGGCCAATGGTGGCGCCCACCAGCAATGCGCCCACCAGACCTGGGCCTGCGGTATAGGCTACTGCATCAATGTCTTTCGCTGCCAGTCCGGCCTCTTTAAGCGCGGCCTGAATCAGCGGCACGGTTTTACGCACATGGTCACGCGATGCCAGTTCGGGCACCACACCGCCGTAATCGGCGTGCAGTTTCACCTGGCTATATAGTTGATTCGCCAAAAGACCGGACGCATCGTCATAGATCGCGATGCCGGTTTCATCGCAGGACGTTTCAATACCCAGAACTCGCATAGCTTTTATCACCCTCTTCTTGCGGCGCGCAGTGTAGCACAGGCAAATCACACGCCGGAGCAGTTTGCCAGGAAAAAGTGTTTTTCTGTCGCACAAAGAGTGCGCTATACTCCACGGCCTGAAAAAACCGGCAGCCGCGATGACACATGTCTCTGTTGGTTCTAAATTGTTCATGGTGCTTTACAAGTCAGCCGCGGCTGAAGTAAAATGCTGCACCATTTTAAAAGTGCTGGCGCCGCAGTCAGCAGCAAAACCGAATTTTATCGAGGTAAGAGTTACATGCCGGTAATTAAAGTACGTGAAAACGAGCCTTTCGACGTAGCACTGCGTCGCTTCAAGCGTTCTTGCGAGAAAGCAGGCGTTCTGGCTGAAGTTCGTCGTCGTGAGTTTTATGAAAAACCAACGACTGAACGTAAGCGCGCTAAAGCGTCAGCTGTTAAGCGTCACGCCAAGAAACTGGCTCGCGAAAACGCACGCCGCACTCGTCTGTACTAATTTCTTTCGGAAGTTCGCTTCCGCCGCGTGTTAAACGCAGACAGAGTCAAGTAAGAGGCCGTGCTTTCCGAAAGGAAGCGCGGCTTGTTGCCGTTTATGAGCTGAAAAACCGGGGCTTATGGCTGGACGAATTCCACGCGTATTTATCAATGACTTACTGGCACGCACGGACATCGTGGATCTTATCGATGCCCGCGTTAAGCTCAAGAAGCAGGGTAAGAACTATCACGCGTGCTGTCCTTTTCATAACGAGAAAACCCCCTCTTTCACCGTAAGTGGTGAGAAGCAGTTCTATTACTGCTTCGGCTGTGGCGCCAAAGGGAACGCCATCGATTTCCTGATGAATCACGATCGTCTGGATTTCGTTGAGAGCGTTGAGGAGCTGGCTACGCAACACGGCTTAGAAGTGCCGTATGAAGCGGGTAATGGCCCTAGCCCAATGGAACGCCATCAGCGTCAAAGCCTTTATCAGCTGTTAGAAGGCCTTGACGGTTTCTATCAGCAAAGCCTGCGTAACCCGCAAGCGACATCTGCACAAAATTATCTCGCCACGCGCGGTCTCAGCCAGCAAGTGATCGACCACTTCGCTATTGGTTATGCACCCGCAGGATGGGATAACGCACTGAAACGGTTTGGTCAGCAAAAAGAAGACCGCGAATCCTTGATGGAAGCGGGCATGCTGGTCAGTAACGATTCAGGCCGGACTTACGATCGTTTTCGCGATCGCGTGATGTTCCCGATTCGCGATAAGCGTGGGCGCGTCATTGGCTTTGGTGGACGCGTACTGGGCAACGACACGCCTAAGTATCTCAACTCCCCTGAAACCCCGATTTTCCATAAAGGCCGTCAGTTGTATGGCCTGTATGAAGCATTAAAAAATCACCCGCAACCGGCGCGTTTACTGGTGGTGGAAGGCTATATGGACGTGGTGGCGTTGGCGCAATTCGGCATCGATTATGCCGTTGCTTCACTCGGCACCTCGACCACGGCGGAACACATTCAGTTGCTGTTCCGTTCGACCGACACAGTGATTTGTTGTTATGACGGCGACCGTGCCGGGCGCGAAGCCGCATGGCGGGCACTGGAAACCGCATTGCCTTACATGAATGACGGTCGTCAGCTACGCTTTATGTTTTTGCCTGATGGCGAGGATCCGGACACGCTGGTGCGAAAAGAGGGTAAAGACGCCTTCGAAGCGCGGATGGAGCAGGCACTGCCGCTCTCCACGTTTTTATTCGACAGCCTGATGCCGCAGGTCGATCTGAGCACGCGCGATGGTAAAACCAAGCTGGCCACGCTGGCGCTGCCATTGATTAGCCAGATCCCAGGTGAAACGTTGCGCATTTATATGCGTCAAACGTTGGGTAATAAACTCGGCATTCTTGACGATAACCAGTTAGACAAGCTGATGCCGAAGCTGGCAGAAAGCGGCGCGGCACCAACGGCACCACCGTTGAAGCGCACCACCATGCGCGTATTGATCGCGTTACTGGTGCAGAATCCGCAATTTGCCGCCATCGTCCCTACGCTGGACGGGCTTGAGCAGTCAAAGATGGCGGGTTTACCGCTGTTTGTGGAGTTAGTCAGTCGTTGTACGGAGAATCCTGGCCTGACGACCGGACAGCTACTAGAGTTATATCGCGGGACAGAATTTAGCCAGCCCCTTGAAACGCTGGCAACCTGGAACCACATGATAGTGGATGAAGAGGCGGAAGCCGTCTTCCATGATTCACTGGCGAGCATTTATGACTCTGCCCTTGAACAGCGCCTCGAAGCGCTTATCGCGCGTGACCGAACCGAAGGCCTGAGCGCCGCCGAACGCCGCGAGTTCTGGGCATTAAGCCAGGCATTAGCGAAAAAATAAGATTTATACCAGACCAGAACGCCGAAGGCTGTTAAAGCCCCGTTTTGGTTTGTTCGTTCGGTCTACGCAGTTAGCGCACCGGAGCGAGAGGCGTTAACGTCGCAGCCAGTTTTAACGCTGCCAGCGCACAGCAACCGGAGCGTACTGAAGTACGTGAGGATTGCGAGCACTGCCAGAGTTAAAAATGGCAAGTAAGTTAGCCTCGAAAGAAAGAATTCAAGCGGCTTAAGTGCCGATTTATGAAGGGCTGAAGCCCTGGCCGCGTTGAAGGCAGCGGCAAAAACACAACGCCTTCACTGTTATAGTTGGCTCGCTGCCGACCGACACCAATCTAATTAACAGAAGTGTGGATACCGTCTTATGGAGCAAAACCCGCAGTCACAGCTTAAGCTGCTTGTCACCCGTGGTAAGGAGCAGGGCTATCTGACCTATGCTGAGGTCAATGACCATCTGCCGGAAGATATCGTCGACTCCGACCAGATCGAAGACATCATCCAGATGATTAACGACATGGGTATTCAGGTTGTTGAAGAAGCGCCTGATGCCGATGATCTGATGCTGAATGAAAACAGTTCCGATACTGACGAAGATGCCGCAGAAGCTGCCGCTCAGGTGCTGTCCAGCGTTGAGTCTGAAATTGGCCGTACCACCGACCCGGTGCGCATGTACATGCGTGAAATGGGTACCGTTGAACTGCTGACGCGCGAAGGCGAAATCGACATCGCTAAGCGCATCGAAGACGGTATCAACCAGGTACAGTGCTCCGTTGCTGAATATCCGGAAGCCATCAACTATCTGCTCGATCAGTACGATCGCGTAGAAGCAGGCGAAGCGCGCCTGTCTGATATCATTACCGGCTTTGTTGATCCTAATGCCGAAGAAGATATCGCGCCAACTGCCACCCACGTGGGTTCTGAGTTGTCTGAAGAAGATCGTGATGACGACGAAGACGAAGACGAAGATGGCGATGACGACAGCTCTGACGACGATAACTCTATCGATCCAGAGCTGGCGCGCGAGAAATTCAACGACCTGCGCGTACAGTACGAAACCGCCCGTACTGTAATCAAAGCCAAAGGCCGCAGCCACGCTGATGCCATTGCAGAAATCAATAATCTGTCTGAAGTGTTCAAACAGTTCCGCCTGGTGCCGAAGCAGTTCGACTACCTGGTGAACAGTATGCGAGTGATGATGGAGCGCGTGCGTACGCAAGAGCGCCTGATCATGAAGCTGTGTATTGAACTGTGCAAAATGCCGAAGAAGAACTTCATCACTCTGTTTACCGGTAATGAAACCAACCCAAGCTGGTTCAAAGCCGCGCTGGCGATGAATAAGCCGTGGTCTGAAAAACTGCTGGAAGTTGAAGACGACGTTACGCGTTCACTGCAGAAATTGCAGCAGATTGAAGAAGAAACTGGCCTGACTATCGAGCAGGTTAAAGACATCAACCGTCGTATGTCGATCGGCGAAGCGAAAGCGCGTCGTGCGAAGAAAGAGATGGTTGAAGCAAACTTACGTCTGGTTATTTCGATCGCGAAGAAATACACCAACCGTGGTCTGCAGTTCCTCGATCTGATTCAGGAAGGTAACATCGGCCTGATGAAAGCGGTTGATAAGTTTGAATACCGTCGTGGTTATAAGTTCTCAACTTATGCGACCTGGTGGATCCGTCAGGCTATCACCCGTTCTATCGCTGACCAGGCGCGTACCATCCGTATTCCGGTGCATATGATTGAGACCATCAACAAGCTCAACCGTATTTCGCGCCAGATGCTGCAAGAGATGGGCCGTGAGCCGACGCCGGAAGAGCTGGCCGAGCGTATGCTGATGCCAGAAGATAAAATCCGTAAGGTGCTGAAAATCGCTAAAGAGCCGATCTCTATGGAGACGCCGATTGGTGATGATGAAGATTCACATCTGGGCGATTTTATCGAAGACACCACGCTGGAGCTGCCGCTGGATTCTGCGACCTCAGAGAGCCTGCGTTCAGCCACCCACGACGTGTTGGCAGGCCTGACCGCGCGTGAAGCGAAAGTTCTGCGTATGCGTTTCGGTATCGATATGAACACCGACCACACGCTGGAAGAGGTAGGCAAACAGTTTGACGTTACCCGTGAGCGTATTCGTCAGATCGAAGCCAAGGCGCTGCGTAAGCTGCGTCACCCAAGCCGCTCTGAAGTGCTGCGTAGCTTCCTTGACGATTAATCCTCGTTGAGACGAAAAACCCCGGCTTGCCGGGGTTTTTTATTGCCTTCAAAACGGCGTCAGCCCTTTCTCCTGCATCATTTTGCGCGCCTTGTCGCTCTGCAGATACTTCACGAACTGCGCTGCCGCCTTGGGTTGCTGCGTACTGCGGGTAATCACTGCGCCGTACAGGGTGTCCTGCTGCACCGCAGGCGGGATCAATCCTACGATGGTGATGCCTTTTACCGCCTGCAATTCACTGTTCTGCTGGAAGCCCAGCTCCGCTTTGCCCTGCGCCACCGCCTCGCCTACCGGTGTGGCTGGAATCACCGACACTTTACTCGCCGTCTTCGGCCCTAAGGCCAGTTTGTCCAGCATCTTACTTTGAATGTATTTGCCGCTGGCGCTGTCCGACACCGCAATGCTGGAGGCTTCAGTTAACACCTGTTTAAACTTGGCCACCGTGCTGATATCCGGCGGCGTCATGCCCTGCTTCACCGCCATCGCGATATAGGAGTGCGCCAGCACCTGATGGCTTTTACCCTCGACCCATTTCGCCTGCTCCAGCGGTTTGATGGCGTAATCGACCATCACCAGCACATCGGCATTGTCTTTACGTTTTAATCGATTGGGGATTGCCTGCGGCGTATCACCCATCGACGGTGCCGCTTCCAGCTGCAGGGTATTGCCGGTTTGCTGCTGATATTCCTGTTTTAAGCTCTCAATCACCGGGTACATGCCACCGGAGCTAAACACTTTTAACGTCTCTGCCTGCGCGCCCTGTTGCGCCAGCACCACGAGCGCCGCCAGCGCGAATATGCGTTTCATCATCCCTCTCCTTTTTGCCATAAAGAGTTGGGTTTAGTCAGAAACAGCAGATTGAACAACAACAGAGCCACGCTAAGTGGAGCCAGCTCACGCGTTAATCTGTAACCAATCATGAAGTTGGCGATAGGCCGCCGCCATTTCATCCAGCGAGGCGCGGTTCAAACCGCTGGGATTAGGCAGCACCCACAGGCTGGTTTCGCCCAACGTCTGTGGTTGCTCGCCCCACTCCACCTTGCGCTGACGAAATGCTTTCTGGAACGCATCCTTACCCAATACGGCCAGTGCGTGCGGTTGATAGCGTAAGATCTTCTCCTGCAGACGCGCCCCACCATCACGCAGCTCATCACCTGCCAGTTCGTTGGCCTGAATCGTCGGGCGTTCAACCAGCATGGTGATGCCACAGCCGGTTTCCAGTAGCCGCTGCTCCTGCTCTGGCTTCAACAACTCACGGGTAAATCCCGCCAGATGGATCACTTTCCAGAAACGATTGCCCGGATGGGCAAAGTGAAAGCCGGTATGCGCCGAGGATTTCCCCGGATTAATGCCGCAGAACAGTACCTCTAAATCAGGTGCAATGATGTCCTGAATATCGTGTTCACTCATATGCTCTCCAGTCCTGCCCGTTGTTTCACCGCACGACGACTGATCGCCAGCATCGTGCGGGCTTCCTCGTTATCCGGACAGGCTCGTGCCAGTGCCACGGCACCGACCATCTCAGCCAGTATGCTACTTGCCACTTCATCAGCCTGTGGATGCTTTAATTCACGCAGTGCCTGAGCCAGCCGTTGCTTCACGGCATCACGACGCTGCGAAAACAGCGTGCGCGTCTCGATGGGCAGATGGGCGATCTCACTGACCAACGCCGGCATCGGACAGCCCTCACCCGGCGTATTGCGATGATGCTCAGAGAGATAGTTGTCGATCAACTGCGTCAAACGCTCCGCCGGATCTTCCAGACTGACGATGGCCGCGAAACGCTGCGCCGAATCGGCAAACATCTCAGCTATCACCGCTTCAACCAGCGCTTCACGCGAGGCAAAGTGCGCATAAAACCCGCCGTGGGTCAGACCGGCGCGCTTCATCAGTGCCGCCACGCCAATGCCTTCGGTGCCGCATTCACGCATCACCACTGCGGCTTCATCCAGTATGCGCTGCCGCGTACGCGCTTTGTGGCTCAGCTTTTCCATCGTTCTCCGTCCTGCTCATCGTTGATGCCAATCAGTGTAATTATTACGATCATCATATTCCAGCTTGACGATAAATATGATGAACGTCATATTAAGTTTATCAAATATGACAACCATCATTTACAGGAACCGACCATGACACAACAACTGGCTTTGATTACCGGCGCGTCCAGCGGCATTGGCGCAACTTACGCAAAACAGCTGGCCACACGCGGTAGCAATCTGATTCTGGTGGCGCGCGATGCAGCACGTCTTGACGCACTGGCCGCATCACTTCGTGAAGCGCATGGCGTGGAGGTGAACGTGCTGGCGGCGGATCTCACTCAAACAGATGATCTGGCGAAAGTGGCGCGTGAGCTGCGCGAGAACCGCGACATCACGATGCTGGTGAACAATGCGGGAATGGTGGTGGAAGGTGAATTTACCGACGCCGACATCCAACCGATTCAAACCATGCTGTCTCTCAACATCATCACGCTGACCGAACTGGCCCACAGTGCGGCGCAGGGCTTCCGTGCACGCGGACAAGGCACCATCGTGAACATCGCGTCTGTGGTTGCGCTGGTGCATGAGATGATGAATGGCGCCTACAACGCCAGTAAAGCTTATGTGCTGTCGCTGACGCGCAATATGGATCGCGAGTTGGCGGGCAGCGGCGTGGTGCTGCAAGCGGTATTGCCAGGCTTCACGCGCACCGAGATCTTTGATCGTGCGGGGAAATCGATTAATGAGATCCCCGCCGAGAAGATGATGGAAGTTGAGGATCTGGTCGCCGCTGCGCTGCGTGGGCTGGATGCTGGTGAGCTGATTACCATCCCATCTGTGGAAGACATGGGCCTGTGGCAGAAGCTGGATGAAGCGCGTGGCGCGATGATTCCGTTTATCTCGCTGGATAAGCCTGCTTCACGTTATTTGTAAGAGTTAGGGTTTATGGGCAAGGCGCGTGGTGCGTCTTGTCTCAAAAACAGAACGGGGTTGGGTGGTTTGGGTGATCATTCGTTGTGGGAAGGGATTTTTGTTTGGAGATCAAGGACTCATGCATTGTTCTAATTTTCACCAACCGATTGGCGAACGCTGGATCACCTATCCGAGATACTTTATAATCCCCGCTCCGCTGGCCCCTTAGCTCAGTGGTTAGAGCAGGCGACTCATAATCGCTTGGTCGCTGGTTCAAACCCAGCAGGGGCCACCAAATTTAATCTTTATAAACAGTAAGTTAAGCCACCTTTCACGGTGGTTTTTTTGTTTGTGTGTTTTGCGGTGGCGATGAAATGGCGATGGATTTTTAACGCTACCCTCTTCAGGTCTGACGATAATTTCCCGGCTACCACACCTTAGAAGGATTCTAAATGAAACACTTGCCCATTATTTTGCTCTGCTCAACCTTGTTATTTGCATCCTCTGTTATGGCTAAGCTATCAGACACAGCCGTTCTTAAAGACAAACTAAAACCCTGGCAACCCATCGAAGTAGCACTGACCGGCGAGCAGATTACAATCGTCACACCCGGTGGAACTATCAACTCTGATATTTATTCATCTATCATCCATAGCGGGGTGTGCACTCCTATCTGGACAAAAGACGTTCCAGCGAACTACCTCAAGAGCGTCAAACAAATAAATGTTATCAATAAGTTTAAATCGGTTGGCTACTCGTTTGAAAACCCCCTTGTGGTATGTAAAGAGATGGGCAACCTCATGGACAAGCCCGCAACAGCTCTCATGCTAGGTAATACTCACAGCTACAATGGCAAATAGCAGCAATAAAAAACCCCGCTTAGCGGGGTTCTTTATGATTAATTCAAATTAATGAAGTAGTGATGGTTGGCTTTCATGCCCACCATTACTGGCAAATATTGGCACTCGGTTTACCTGCCCCGGCGTAACAATAATCATCGCCAGTGTCTCGTGAGTTTTGAACGAGCAACTGCAATTAATATTCTGACACTGGTGATAGCGTTCTTTAGTTTCTTTCGATATGTATCTGCTGCTTTTAGCGTGCGCGGCGGTCTGGCAAAGCGGACAATGCATCATAGGTGGCGTCTCCCTGTTGGCTTGTAGGTTTAATACGCCAAATTCACATAAAGAGCAACAAAATTCACTTATTGTGAATCATCATTATCTGAATCTTCCCCCTCGACCTCGGCCTGATACTCAACATCAGAAAGCAGCACCTCAAAATCAAGCTGCGTTGTGTAGCCCCCATTCGACAGGCTGTGCGTTACTTTGCTGATAAGCCACGGCTGTGCATCGATCACGGATTTGAATCCGCTCAATTTTACAGGTGTCTCTGGATACAGATCAGCCCGGCCCATTGCCAGCGTTAGCGAAAACTCAGCCACCCCGCGCTGTAACTTTTCCCACTTAGCTTTCGCAGCGCGCATCGCGGTTGCCTTACTGGAGTAAACCGTCGTCAGCGTAAACACGTTGTCTTCACTGCCTGCCAGATAATCACCCTCCCTTGCCTCTGGCGTTTTTACAACTTTTGCTTTGGTCTTTTTCACCGCCGGATGCTCAAGCGCACGCAGGTGACGCTCTTTTGGCTTGCGCTGTAACTTTACCTTTTTGGGTTTTGGATCTTTGGTGTGCAACCAACCTGCCGAAACGCCGGTATATGCCCCACGGTCTGCAATGCTGAAGCTGTGCCGGTCGCCGTCTTTGCGCGTGATAGTCATTTGCGGGATAGGCTTGCCGCTAATAGTTACGCCGTTCCCCGGATTGATGAATAACAGCCTGCCCGCTTTTACCGCCGCCACTGCGCCGTAAAGGGTGGCGAGCCGCGTAAGGAACTTCGCATCCGTTTCCTGCGTCTGGTCGATATGAGACACGGCAATCCCGGCAAATCCCTCTGCCAGCATGGGCTGTAGTTTGTTACGCGCCGCCACCTGCGTGACGATATCGCCAAGGGTAGTATCGTGATAGGACATCTCTCGGCGGGAATTAAGTGTGCCGCGAAAATCAGCGCTACGGGCACGTATGGTCATCGTATCAGGCGCTCCGTGGTGCTCTACTTCATCAACAGTGAAACTACCCTTGCCGATCAGTGCCTGGCCTACCCACCCAAGGAATAATGAAACCTCCGCGCCGCGAACCGGCATTGCCAGCTTGCCGTCGGAATCGTCCAGCTCAATATCAAGCTGATCGGCCTCAAAGCCTCGGTTATCTGTCAGCGTGAGCGAGATAAGCCGGTCCTTGATGTTGGTTGTCACGTCCTGAGAATTCACCTTCAACAAAAAATCAGGCGTCAGTCTGGCGCCCATCTGCACGGGTAGCCCGATGATGCCGGTCATCCTAATAACCCTCCCGCTGAAGAAATAATGCTACCCGCTGCTGACTTCACGCTGTCGATTGCTGAGGTGATTTGACCTGGCAGATTGCTCACGCCGCTGATTAACCCGCTGGCCTGTTTATTGAGATCACCAAACATTGACGTCAGTGATTCATCTACCCGCTTAAGGCTCAGAGTAAACATGATTTTGCTGGCTGCACCGTTTGGGAAAAACTCGCTGTGCGTATTCGAAATGTTCTCAATAACGTACATGCCGTAAATCATCCCGCTTCCACCAATCAAGGGCCACGCCATCCCCTGATCAGCCAACAGACGAACAGTCATCAGGGAAATTGCACCGCCCGTTATCTCAGGGCGCAACTCCCCTGACAGCGTGATTTTTTCATCACCCGGCCCGATAAACTGCGCCGCCGGTCGCATGCCAAACCGGTTATTCGAGGGCCAGCGGTAATCGATATTTTGCTGCAGTTCGCCATAAGGCAGCGTCTGTCGCATAAACGGCATCATGCCGTAAATCATCATCATCGGTTAATCCTCCCAGCCCATTTTGCTGCGGTTTTGCGCCTGGCGATTACGCTGCTCTTTCGCCTGATGTTGTGCCATCAGTGCCAGCGCATCGTCTTTAGTCATCCCCTCATGCATGTTGATTTCGTACTGATAGGTGTTCTGACTGCGGTCAACCATACCGCCGCCCGTTGATGGCGCTGTAACAGGTCGATAAGGCGCGCCACCTGTTGCAAGGCTGTATTGCAGCCCGCCCGTATCCACACCTGCGCCCCCCGTTGCTATAGGATCAGGGGACGGAACCTTGTCTTTTAGTCCATCTGACTTGGTATCGATGATGCCGAGCTTTTCCAATACCCAATCTATTCCGCTTCGCAACTGGTCCAGTGCCTGCCCCGGTATCTTCAGCGCTTCCGCAAGCATGTTGCCAAACTTCTTGCCCATGTCACCGGCTGCAGCCAGCTCAGTTTGAGTTGATTTTACAGGCTCCAGTAGTTTGCCGAACCAGTCCCACAACTCTTTGATTTTGTCACCCACTGCGGAAAAGATTGGCGTGAGTGAACTAAAAGCGTTGCCAATTGGCCCCATCGCAGCGGTAAACCCTTCTGCGAAACCACTGATAAAGGCGCTGATTGGCTCCCAATATTTCCGCACCAGTAGAGCACCGGCCACAATTGCTGCCGCCACGGCTACGACTGGCAGTGTTATAGCACCCAGCGCCGTAACAATCGCGCCACCTGCGATGCTGAACGCAGAGCCAAGCAGCCCCGCCCCGGCAATCAACGCATTAACGCCAGCAATAACGGGCCATGCAACCAAACCGACAGCACCTAATACACCAATGATAATTAGACCGGCGGCGGCAATTTTGCCCATCCCGCTCGCCAATACAGGGTTAGCTTTTATCCAGTTATCGATAGTTAGTAGAAAGGCCGCTGTACCCTGAGTCAGTTTCCGTAATCCGCTATCCTGCTGGTCAAAGAGATCGGTGCCGATAGCCTCATAGGCCGACTGCAGCTCTTTCAGGTCACCGCCGAGATTGTCCTGCATAACTTCAACCAATTCAGCGGTCTTTCCATCAGATGCTTTGAACGTCGCTGTAAGTCGGTCAAGCTTACCTGAATAAGCGGCAGACATAAGAACCGCCGCAGATGAACTGGCCTCTTCACCGAAGATAGTTTTCATATACTCAGCGCGCTGCCCGGTGCCGAGCTTATTACGGTCAAAACTCGCCTGCATTTCCTTCAGGATGGCAAAGATCGGGCGGGTATTACCTTTGCTGTCAGAAGTTTTTATTCCCAGCTCGGTGATAGCTTTGTAAGCCTGGCCAGTTGGTGCCTGCAATCGACTGAGCACAGCACGGCTACCCGTACCAGCCATTGAGCCGGTAATTTTGGCATCATGCAGCGCACCCACCATGGCGGCAGTTTCTTCAATGCTTACTCCAGCATTTTTAGCAACCGGCGCGGCGTAGGTAAGCGCATCACTCATCCCGTCAAAATCTGCAGCAGTTTTATTCATAGTCATCGAAAGGACGTCGCCTATATGTGCGACCTTGTCATTTGATAACTCAAACGCTGACTTCATTCCCATCAGTAGCCCGGCGTTTTCTTCCATGGTGCGCTTATTCGCCAGCGCCATGTTAAGTGTTACTGGCGTAGCCGCCTGAATAGCCGCAGCATCTCCACCACTTTTGGCGATGATGATCTGCGCGCCCGCAGCGTCGTCTGAAGACGCTGCAGTGGTGTCACCCAACTGACGAGCCTGCAAACGCAGTGCGGTCATTTCCGCCGAGTCTTTTGCCAGCCCCAGAACCGCCTGCAATTCTGAGTTCTTCTGCGCGAAATCAAAGCCGGGCGTCAGTAACGTTTTCGCCGCCATCACGCCAACAGTCGCAGTACCGATACCGGCAGCACCTGCGTTACGCACCTTAGCCGACAACTCCTGCCCGCGACGGTAACGCTCACTGGTCTGGTTGAGCCGTTCCTGTTGCATGTTCAGGCGCTGCAGCTCCTGCTTTTGGCGGCTCAGGCTGACGGTTGCCATTGCCGAGGCAGATTTAAGCCGCTGCTGCTCAGTGCTCAGGCTGCGCGTGGAAATGCCCGCCTGGGTCAGCGCCTCGCGCTGCTGCTGCACTGACAGGCGCAGTGCGTTGGATTTGGTCTGTAGTTCAGATGCGGCCTGCCGCGCCTTCTCCAGTGCACGGGCCTGCTGCGTGGTGGGTCGCTCGGTGTTTTTGAAGGCCACCGCCAGCGATTCTGCTTCGGTTTTGGCCTCTTTCAGTTTCTGACTGGTGACGGCGAGCTGCGCACTCGTCTTGCGGAAACCGTCAATTTTTGCCGACTGCGCATCCAGCTCTTTGATACTGGTCTGCGTCTGGCGGATTTCAGCGGTAAGCCCTTTAGTGGCTTTTTCGACGGTTTTAAACGGGCGCGTCGCTTTGTCTACCGCGTTCAGCAGCACCTGCACTTTGAGGTTATTGCTCATCGGGGTCTACTCCGCTACGGATTAAGGCTTTATGCCGCCAGTTAATCAACTCAACCAGCGGCATGTCGTACATCTCAGAAGGGGGCCAGTGAAAGATGGCGGCGATATCAGCCATCAGGTCGTTAACCGTCAGGCCTTTGGGCCACTCTATTCGTCCGACTTCGAGGATAAAAAACCAATCACCTTGCCCGCCAGCGCAATCAGGTCAACCGGATCGAGGCTGTTGCACTCGGCTTTGGTCAGCGACGGCATGGTGATGCGCGGCAGTACGACGATCAGCGAATCCACGTCAGAACCGGCGATATCGGACAGGCGCACGCCACGCAGTGAACCCGCGTTTGGCTTCATCAGCTCAACCTGTTTAATCTCGGTTTCGCCACGCTTGATCGGGAATTCCAGCACAACAATATTTTCATTCAGTTCCATAGCTGCTTATCTCTGTTCACTGTAGTCAGGGGATAACCAGCGCCGGTCGGCGCTGGCGTCAGGTTTATACGAGGCCGATGTTTTTGCGGCGTTCTGCCAGACGGTCAACACCATCGACGATTTCGACCATGTTCACGGTGTCGATTTCAATCAGCGCTTTGCCGTTAAACGTCAGCTTGTAGTACGTGTTCTTGCTGGTGATTTTGACTTCGGTGTCTTCACTCGGCTTTGATTCGCCAAAGTCGAAGGTCTGGTGCTTACCGCGCACCTCCACCTCTACCGCAATCTCTTCGCCGGTATCGTCACGCTGATAAGAGCCAGTGAAGCGCAGCGGGATGTCGGATGCGCCCCACTGCTTGAGCACCAACTCATCCATGCCGCCGATACTCCACTCAATATCAAGGGCGTCATCTTCCAGACCGTTGTCGATATGCGCAGCGCCGCTCATGCCGCCCGCACGGAACGGGTCAAGCTTGCGGGACAGCTTCGGCAGGGTGACGGCTGTCACCACGCCCTGATAGCTGTTGGCGTCGTTGAAAAGGTTCATCGCCTTTAGTTTGCGTGGCATTGCCATTTATCCGGCTCCTTAGCTGTTTACGGATGCGGCGAAGTTCGCCAGATAGCTGTCGGTAATACGCTGGCGTAACGTCAGGTCTTCCAGCGGTGGAACCGGCGTGTAGTCGTAATCGATAAAGAGTTTGCCCGCCTTGAGGGTGTCTTTATCGTTGGCGCTTTCGTCATACCAGGCTGATGCGCCAATTAGATAACCCGCGCTGCACAGCTCGCGAAACTTCGCGTTGATACCCGCGATAATTTCTTTGACCAGTACCGGCGTCAGCGGCTTATCGTTCGCCCACATGTGGGCTTCCGCCATCGTGTCAGCCAGCACCTGTGCGGTGCGGGTGTAGTTCTCAAACTGGAACAGCGGATCATCACTGCAGGTGCGGTTGCCCCAGAAGCGGAAACCGTCCTTGCGGATAAGCGTGGTAACGTCCGCTTCGTTGAGCAGGTCTGCGTCGGTGCCAACCTGCTGCAAATCCCAGAACACCGACGCCGAAATGCCAGTTACGCCGTTTACGCCAACGTTCGACAGGGTTTTATGCCAGCCGGTGTCGTTGTCGATTTTGGCGCGCAGGCCCAGTGCACGCGCGGTGGCGTAAGCGGTATCGGATGCATTGGTGGTGGTATTCCACGCGAGGAAGTCAGGCCAGATCACCATCAGCTCACGCTGGCTGAAGTTCTGACGATACAGGCGGGCTTCGGAAATGGTTTTACACTCCCACGCCGACACGTAGGCGAAGGCGCGCAACTGCTGCGCAATGCTGGCAAGCGCGGTTGATACTTCCAGCGAGTCGAGGCCGGGCACACCAAGGATACGGGGTTTCACATCGAGCTGAGTCTGCGCCGCTAGCAGCGCTTTCATGCCGGTGTACTGCCCGTTTGCATCGGTGCCGCCGATGATATTGGAAATGGTTTCGGCATCGTCTGCGCCTTCCGCCACGCGCACCACGACGGTGACGGGTTTTGACTGGTCAGCGATTGCCTGCAGGGATGAAGCGAGCGTGCCTTTCACGCCTGCCTTACCGACTGCGCCCTGCACGTTGGTGATAAGTACCGGCGTATTCAGCGGGAACGTAGCCGCGTCCGCATCTTCGGCGGTGCAGACCATGCCGACAATCGCGGTTGATACGGTGGAGATAGTGCGCGTGCCGTCGTTGATTTCGACGACGCGGACACCGTGATGATAATCTGCCATCTGTTGCACTCCTGGTTAAAGGTGTGCTCAGGGTGTCAGGTCAGTAAGGCAGGTGCATGCGGTTGCGGTTTGCTCATGGATCAGCGGACAAAAGAAAAGCCCCGCAGGGCTTATCTCAGTATGGTCATGGGATAACGCTAGGTCATTACCGCCACGTAAACCAGTGCGCAGGCAATCACAGGCACAAGCATATCCAGCAGGCTCGGGATATCCCACGCCCTCGATGCAAACCCTCCCCACCACGGCATATTCTCGCGGCGTCCGTTTCCGAACTCAGCGATCCAGCGATATTCGGCCTGCGTCTGCTCGCGGGCAATGAACCACAGACAGCCCAGCATCGCGCCGCTGTGCCAGTCTCCAAATAACAGACCAAAAATGCACTGTACCGCGACGGCGGCGCAGGCGTGGAACACTGGCGACAAATCCATTACACGGCCTCCGCATCTGGCCCAGCAGGCCACGTGATATCAGGAGCGGCTGACGTGTCCACCGCCTGCAGAGCCTGAATGTAGGTCATCCACTCAGTCAACGCGGCCTTGTCCGCATCGGTGATAATGCCAAGCATCAACTGCGTTTGCCATGCCTGCGAAGTGCTGTTGGCAACAGCAACGCGGCTGGCCTTTTCAGCATCAGCATTTTTAACCAGAGCCGCTTGCTGCGCGGCTTTATCGGTCACCCATTTTTTACCGTTCCACGCATCAAACGCGGTGGCGGGTTTGAGCAGCGTAGTGCCTGCCGGATACTCACCGGCCTGGCTGATTACCGTCGCGGTGCCGTTTTCAGTGCTGTATACCGTTTCACCGCGATGGTCTTCAACCAGTTGCCAGCCGCCATTAAAGATCAGGGCTTTGCCCTGCTCAGCATCGGGCGGTGCAATGCAGGTTGAATTAGCAGGGATACCAACACCAACTGAAACATACTCCTCGCTTGAGCCGGTAAACTCGCCTGTGGTGAGATCGTAACAGTGTACGGTCAATAAACCGGTTTCTTTCGCCAGCCCTGTTTCGTCCAGGCTGGTATAGATAATTACTGGCTCGGTGGGCAATACTTCCGTCGAAGTCTCTTCTTTTACGTCGGTCATTATGCTGCCCTCACGATATAGTTAAATGCAATGTTACGGGGACGGGTTTCGGTGGCAGTGTTGCCTGAAGCTCCGCTGGTTGTCACCGTCTGGGTATTATCAACGCTATAAGTTGAATCAAGGCTACCGCGATCGCTGTCCGTTGTTCTCAGCGGAACCGCCACAGTATGAGTGTGTTGCTGCAGGGCATGGCCCTGTGCACTCAGAAGCTCTCGACTGCTATCAACGCCGCGTCCGTCATCCCAGCCGCGAACAAACTCGCCACGAAGATCGGGCAATTTGAGGGACGGGTAAGCCTTCGCCAACTCCGGGTAAGTCGTCGCACTGAATGACGCGCCGTTGCATTTAAGCCAGCCCGACGGCGGTGTTTCTGCAGGCCAAGGCATAGGGATACCCACCGGCACGAGAAAGTTAGCGACTGAATCCGCACGGACTAACTCAACCCAGCCTGACCAGCCATTCTGGGCGGTATAAGTTCGGATAAAGCGGGTATTTGCTGTTGTGGCATGAGCAACCTGACGCACCACCCCGCCGCCGCCAGTCGCTGTGACGTCCAGCATACAGTAAGCATTACCTACTGGCCCATTACTCAGCTGTCCGTAGTAAATACCGCTTTCGGTCAGCGTATTAGCATCTGTTTGTGTGGTTAATTCGTTAGGACGCAATGTAATTTGTGTCCATGCCGTCCAGGATGAAACACCATTACTGACTGAGCCATAACGCACCCAGCGACGGTTAGTTGATGCTGCCGGGGCCTGTGCTGTAGCGAACTCCTGAACAAAACGCACATTGTTATAGTTAAGCTGAGTCAATATGCCAATGGCTCCCGGATATGGATTGTTGGGCGCATCACCGGCTACCGGATAAACTCCAGCCTCGGTTACATTGTTGAGATCGGTCGTGAGGACCGACAACAGACCCAGCGCACCAACTTCCTTAGCTGTCGGCGGTGTGGATTCGTCATACACCCTGCGCCATCCATAAGGGTTAACGGCTGTTGCACCAAATGAAAATTTACCTTCACCGCCAGACGCCGTTCGGATAAACATGGCTCCGCTCTGAAACATAATCTGCGTCAGTGAAGTACCCGCATCCCATACGCGGCGAATATTCAGCAGCGTTGCGGTGTACCCAACCGCACCCAGCGGGCCATCCTCCATCGTGCCTGATATGCTCACAAATTGTGTTTTCGAAGTGACCGAGGTGTCATCCAGCCGGGTAATGCCGGTATCCATTGAAAAGGCTTTGCCCGCTGCACCAAGGTTGCCCAGCAGGGTTTTACGCGTGGTGTCATTCAGTCCTGCAAACTCGGACAGCCAGTTGTTTGTTTCTAGATACTGCGTATGGGGATCTGCAGCATCTAAATGCGCCTTGATAAGAGTCTGTACAAATGCAGTGGTCGCAATCTGAGTGTCGTTTTTTGTTGCTGCAGGTGTCGGCGCTTTAGGCGTTCCGGTCAGCGTCGGACTGGCCTTTGGCGCATACTGCGTGTGCGGGTCAGTGGCGGCAACATGGTCTGCCATCAGTTTATCGGCATAGGCTTTCACCTCAATCACCGCGTTATCAACGGACTGGCGAGTCGCCAGCACAATCGACGGGTCGATTTTGAGCGTTACCGCATCGGTGCTGCTGACAATCAGGATCATGCGCACGGTCTGCGTGCGTCCGCTGCCCTCCTGTAGTTGCGGCTTGTAGGTCTCGGCGCAGTTAGCTACCGCAATCAGCACACCGTCGGCGTCAAACAGACCAATCTCACGAATCCAGAAACCGCCCTCCGTTTCAGGTATCACCTGTTCGGCGATAATCTGGCTGCTGTTCGCCGCATCGATGCTCAGCGAGTTCAGCGCCGCGCGGCGCTTCTCACCGACCAGCTTGGTTTGGGTGACATTGGGGGTCGGTAGCGTGCCGCCACCGTCGCCCACCGCCATTTGTGTAATCTGCAGTTTGGTACCCAGCGCGGCTGCGTTTGCCAGTTTGGATGCGCCGAGAGTCGTCAGCAGGGCATAATATTTTGTCGTCATGCGCGCACTTCCGTCAGGTCAATGATATGTAACGCCACGGCTGTATAGCCAGTGCCGCCCACGGTAATGGTTTCAGGGGTGTAGGGGTAAACCGTCAGCTCGTCGCCCAGATAGCAGGCTGCGCCAACGGTAAAAGGCCCGGACGAATCAAGGTTGATAGACAGGCCAATTAGGTGACGGCTTAACGGCTTGGCATCCGATATCATCCGCTCAAGCTCGTTATACATTTCCTCGGTAATGCCGGTATTGAGCACGCCCACGTCAAGCCGGAAAGTGCCAGGCGTCTCGTTAGTCTTCCACCACTCGATAACGCGTATCAGATAGCCGAGTGGCTCTACTACGCGACGGATTGCGCCGATGGTGCCTTTTCGCTGATGCACTGCGCGCGCCGCCGCCACAACAGACCGCTTGGTGGACTCATTCCAGCCGGTATCCCAGCGGTCTACCGACCACGCCCACGCCAGATAAGGCAGCAGGACTAACGGGCATGCGTAGGGATTCCAGAGCTGACGCAGCGGTATATTCATCGCACTCAGGTTTGACAGCGCTTCAGCCGCAGCCACCTCAAGCACAGACGAACCGGTGGGAAGCAGGCGATCACTCATCCGAACCCCCGACGCTCAGCGTGTAGCCGGTGCAGTATGCCGCCTGCGTTTTATCCAGCACGACGTCGTCAACCGGCTTAATCAGGTTGACGCGCTGCACGCCCTCAACGTGCATGGCGGCATAGAGTGCGGACAGGCGAATGTCGCGCCCGAGCCGCTTTTGCGTGCTGATATAGGCAACAAGCTTTGCCTCAGAAGCGGCACGAATTGGTTCCGCCTCCGGCCCCGGGTAGAGATACAACTCGGCTTCAATCTCGTAATTCACGATGACTGCAGACTGGACTGTTACCCGGTCAGCAACCGGGCGCACGTTCTCGTCATTCAGCGCGGTATCGACCACGGTCAGCAAATCAGCCGCCGCCGTGCCGTTCCCCTCGCGGGCCAGAATGGTAACAGTTACCACGGCAGGTGACGGGCTGATCGCTGATGCATCCGCCACGCGCCCGTCGGCGCTTCTGGCGTGGTACTCATATGCGCCAGACGGCCCGGCGACGCTCAGCCCCTCAAATGCACCCGCGATGCGCACGCGAAAATCGTCGTTGCTTTCCATGACCGCTGCCACTGGCGGAATGGCGGTATCATCTGCCGGTGTGATGGTCAGGCGGGTTACGCCGTTATTTGCACCAAGCTGGTCTAAGTCGTCATCAACGGCATAAGCCACCATGACGGCGCGTGCCGCCTCGTTGATGCGCTGGCGCAGGATCACTTCACGGTAGGCGTTTTCCTGCAGAACCTTAACGATGGGATCAGACTCCAGCGCCAGCACGCGGGCGACGGCCTCCTGCTGGTCTTCCGGGTAGAGCGAAATCAGCGTGGATTTTCGCTCAGCCAGTAGCGTTTCATAATCGAGCACTTCCACCACGTCGGGCGCAGGAAGCTGGCTCAGGTCAATGGTTGCCATGTTCTCAGCTCACAGGAATGGTTAAGGAAAAAGGTTGCAGGGTGTCTGCCCGGTTACCCGTCAGGTCGACCACCATCGCGCCGTTGAAATCCGACTCAAAGCTGATAGCGGTGAGCTTTACGCGCGGCTCCCAGCGCAGCAATGCCACATAGCAGGCCGACATAATCTGAAGGCGCAGTGACTCGTTTTGCGGCTGGTCAATCAGCGCCGAAAGCAACGAGCCGTATTCGCGGCGCATGATGCGGGTGCCAACCGGCGTCATCAGAATGTCGCGGATTGACTGGCGAATATGCTCGATATCCGCCAGCGCCTCACCGGTCTCCCGGTTCATGCCGATGTATTTTGCGGTTGTCATTCTGGCCCGTCCGTTCTGCTGCCGCCGCGCTCTACGCCGCCGTGGTCGTGGTCATCAACCACAACGCCATTTGAATCAAGCTTGCCGCCGCTATGGCTGACGTCTCCGGTCATCTTGCCGCCCCCTGAAAACTCAAATGTTTTGGCTTTTAAGTGCGCCGTGCATTCAACCTCTGGCGTGCTCAGCAGAATTTTTACCGCTGCCTCAATGGTGGCGGTCTTGATGCCGGTCGCCTTCAGCGCACTGGTTGCCGGTTCATATTCGATCACCGCCCCATCAGGGAAAGACCAGTACAGTGCATCCGCCGAGGCGGAGGGGGCGGGGTTTTTATCAGAGAAAACAGCCGGCAGCACAAAGCCGGTATCCGTCTCACCACCCAGACACAAAATGATTACCTGCTCGCCCACCGACGGCGCATTCCATGAGCGGGTTTTACCCGCGCGCGCGGTCAGCCAGTGAAGCCAGCCAGTCGTAAGATTCCCTGTATCGACGCGGCATAACCCGTCTTCCAGATTTACGGCGGACACGGTGCCAATGCGGATCAGGTTGCGCAGAAGGCGCAGGATTTCAGTGATTTGTTCGTTCATTTAGGCATAATGTGATCCTTGGATTCATTCAGCAATTTCCCAACGTTTGTTCATATGTGAGCGGACAAGCACTTAATGGAAGGTTTAAATGACGGTTATTTTCAATAACGAAAAATTCAAAGATGAAATTTCCACTTACCTTAAGGTTATTGACAGACAATCCACCTCGAATTCCGTTGAAGAACAAAGAAACAAATTCATTCAAATAATACTTAGACAGATGATTGCTGATGGTGAAAGCTGGGATGAAAAAACACCCTTTAACAAAGGGTATATTTCCAAAGCTTTAAAAACGAGGATCTCAGATGCTGAAATGTCAAAAGATTCTATTGATGCCATGTATACAATACTATTAAGGTTTTTTATTGAAGAGTATTTAAATAACCCTGTAGATGATAGCTCCCTCTATCAAGATATTCGCGACTTCTCTCTCGAAAATATGAGCTCATTCTCTAACACTGGACCAAGTCAGATTCGATATGCAATTTATGAGATGAGCACATCCATCTTTAGAGGCCTATTGAACAGTAAGGAACTGGCAACTTTAAAAAGTATTGCTGATGCAAAAGAATCTACTGAACAACTTCATGAAAAATGGCGTCTTGAGATTGACAAGCAAAAAGAAAAAATTGATGAAGCCAAGTTAGCATGGAGGTCTGATTTAAATGAGAGTGAAGAGCGTGTTAGACAACTTCAAGAGACATTGACACATCAAAAAAATGCATTCAATTTTGTCGGTTTGTATCGTGGATTTGAATCGTTAGCAGAGATAAAGCAAAATCAATTATTCTGGGCCAGATTAATACTCATAGCTCTAGGAAGTTTAATACCAGCATTAATTATTACCGAATCATTAGTGATTTACTTCAAAGAGCAAGACTTTAAAAACGCCTATGAATTAGTGTCACTCATACCCGGAATCTCTCTGGCGCTTATATTAATTTATTATTTCAGGGTTGCATTAGGAAATTATAACTCCATTCGCGCCCAGATAATGCAAATAGACTTAAGGAAAAGTTTGTGTCAATTCATACAAAGCTATGCTGAATATAGCAGTGGAATAAAGTTAAAAGATGGAAATCTTCTTGATAAATTCGAGGACGTGATTTTTTCGAACATTATGCCATCGGAGGATAAAATCCCATCCACTTTTGATGGGATTGAGCAAGTAGTTAAATTGGTTGCCGCATTAAAAGGAAAGTAACTCTGTTAATTTATGATAAATTTTAAGATGATTTGTTCGATTAAATACTGATCTCTATTAGAGAGACCCATTAGAGGCCTCTCTTCATATTTTAAATCTTTCCCATATCGTGAAGGTCGGTCACGTAGCCCGTAATGATGTACGCGGGCCATACGCTGCACACGCCCGGTAAACTCAATAATCGCCTCATTAGAGGTTGCCTGTGTTTTCATGTATTTTGCAGTGCGGAGTTTGGCGAACATCTCGCGTTTTACCCGGCCCTTTTTATTACGAATGGGCTGCGCCTTGCGGGGCTTGAACGGCGTGCCGTCGGGGGCCTGCTGGTTTTTAATGTTCTTCTGCTGGCTGGCGCGCAATTTCTTCGCGATATTGCGCGCCATCTCTTTGCGGGCGGGGGCGGATAGGTTGCCAATCAGTGCATTCAGCCGGTCATTAACCTGTTGCAAATCGTTCATGGCTGGTACTCACTGACAAGTACGCCGTGTGCATACACCTGCAGTGGTCGATAGTCATTTTCCGGCAGTGGGTTTTCATTCAGGTGCGTGACGTGCAGATCGCCGTCAAGCTCTTTGACGATCACCCGCTCACTCAGCAGCAGGTCGATACTGATATCACTGGCGGTGTCGCTGATCACATCGGCCTTGAAGGTAAAGCCGGTCTGCTGCTTCTCTTTGGTCGCCATCATGTCAGGCTCATTCACGCGCAGCCACGCCAGCATGGGAACAATCAGCACATCGATATCACCCATATAATCGGTAATCACCATGTTCAGCCGGTACTGATATTCAAACGACAGCGAGTTGGCCAGCGTGGAGACAATGCGCCCGCTGTCGATAAATACGTTCAGGCTGTCAGGGTTTCGCTGCAGCAGCGGCACGCTGTCGGTCAGTGCCTTGCGCAGTTGCTGTGGTTTCAACATCGTGTTGCTCCTGACAGTCTTTGATGGTTTCGACCTGCAGCCCGCAGGATGCGAGCGCCGCCTCAAGCTGGCGATTGTCCGCCGCCAGATCGCCCGCCGTTTTAAGGCTGTTTTCCGGTATCGGGCAGCTTGTCACGCGCGGACAGCCAATCCAGATAATCTCGGGCGCTGGCGAAGGCCGGTCGGGTGTGCAGCCGGATAACATCGTCAGGCAGAGCAGCAGCAGACCAGTCACGTAATATCGGGTTCGCATCGGTTTCTCTCTGTATTTGTGCCTCACGGGTCAGCGCACCGGCACTGGCCCTCCCCTGCATCAGCCGCAGCTCGGCTTCACGCTTCTGGCCTTGCAGGTTTTCACTGTTCAGCCTGGCTATCGCCTTGTCGCGACTCTCAATACCCGCTGACAGCGTGCCGATAATTTTTTGTGCGCTGACCAGTTCACCGGCAGCAACTGACCAGCGCCAGCCGGTCAGCCCCAGCGCAACCAGTGCCGCTGCCAGCAGTGCACCAATGATGCGCGTCATGCTTTACTGCACCTGAACAGGTAGCGGGCAATCAGCCAGTAAAAGATGGCAATCTTTATGCCGCACGCAATGACAGGAAGGATCACACCGATTAAAACGGTGACATAGATGGCGATGGAGCAAACAAAAAACACAATCAGGCTTCGGCCCAAAGGTGGTATCTGAATCATCGATGCCGCCAGCGCGACGCGGGAATTCTCACCACTGAGGCGCACTAAAACGAACAGCGTAGAAATGAAACGGACGTGCTCCCGTAAAATGCTCTCAGCAATGCCAGCCGCAGAGCCTGTTGCCGCCCCCGGCAGCATCACTTCAACCGGCGCGATAAACACCAGTGCCACAAATAACCAGTAACCCATTGCACTCATCCAGCTTTTCATTTCTCACGCTCCCTTTAAGCACCAGACCAGTTCACGCCCACGGCGGTTATCCAGCCCCTGATTGAATACACCTTTCACATACACCCAGCGCGGCAACTGCATACACGCCTCTTGCCAGCGCTCCTGATTCAGCAGCTTCACCAGCGTTGAGCCGCAGGCGTTGCCCGTTCCGACGTTGAAGGCAAACGACACCACGGCGTCATAAACCTTTTGCGGTAGCTGCGTGAACACGCAGCGGGACAGAGCCTTTTCGGTGCGCAAGACGTTCGCAATAAACGTGCCCGCCGCCTGCCGCTCGGTGATGGTTTTACCCGGTACCACGCCAACCGTGTTGCCAATGCCGTCGGTCCATTTGTCCGCGTCGCACTTGTAAGGACTCAGGCGGCACCCTTCGTAATCGGCGATAAGCTTCATACCTTCGACAGAGGTGTGCAGCGTCTGGAATCCCGGCAGCGTGGCGGCGATAGCCAGCACCACACCCACAGAGCAATGCTTAACGATTTGCAGATTCATACTCCTCCTGGCTGATGCGCCCGCGTGCCAGTAGCAGGTAGGTTTTCCGCTTGTAGTACCAGCTGATGAACGCCATCAGCAGGCCAATCACCACCCCTGCTAAGGTAGAAAAATCTTTAACCGACATATCACCCAGCCACGCCATGCCAAGCGCGATAAACCAGACGATTGCTGTGCGAATGTTTTCCCACATAGTTCAGTCCCAAAGGTTTACGGTGTCGCTCGTTGACGACGCCGACAACTCAGGCAGATCAACCGGATAACCGTGCGGCAGAATTGGCCCGGCTTCGGCGAGGCCATGATTTGCCTCGTAGACCAACTCCGTGACCTGCTCCGTTCGCCCGTAATGGCGGTAGCAGATATCGTCAACGGTATCGCCCTGCAGGGCATACACCCGCGTCACAGCAGACTCACAATGCAGCCGGGGCGCTCAGCGACGCGGCTGATACTGAATCGTGCGTCGCGCCAGTATTCGTCGGCGCTGACTTCGATCTCCGTTGCTTTTTTGGTACCGCTGGCGTCATAGCCACGATAGCGCTCGGCAATAGTGGCGGCAGTCATTGACGCAACGGCGGCGATGTAGTGCGTCACTTTTTCGCTTACGCCATCCAGCGTTTCCGCCGGTACGGTTTCCAGTGTTTTAAATCCTGCCGCCATCTGCCCGGCGCGCCAGTCGTAAAGCTCGGCGTTGACTTCGGAAATTGCGGTCAGCACCGCCTGCCGCAGTCGCTGTGCGGTAACAGTGCCCTCATAGCGAAGCGAGTCACGCAGCAGTTGCAAATCGATGTCAGGCCAGAAAAACGTGTTCTTTACTGGCGGCTCGGCAGCGTCTGCCGGTCGCGGTGCGGATATAACTACCGTGCTCATAATTGGCCCTTAAATAGGTGGGCGGTGGAGGACGGCGCTGACACTGAAAGTGCGTTGCCGTCCTGCCGCCCTGCGCGGGGTCGCGTCCGGTCAGCGACTGACCTGTGCCTGCTTTTTCATCACAGTTGCCAGCCGCTCAATGTCCTTTTTGACGCCGCAGCCCTCATGGAGCTGCAGCGCTCGTTTCAGGTGGTTCATCGCCTCAAGAGTCCCGCCCATATCGCGATACACATACCCGACGATTTTGTGCAACTTGGCGCGCACCTGATCGGGCATGTCCTCGGATTCCGTCAGCCGGATGGTTTCAAGAAGCGGCTCGATATCCACCGCCTCTTTTGCCGTCCAGGCGCGTGTCGCGGTGCTGGCAACTTCTTCCGCCAGCAGGTACGGCAGGCTGTCACGTTTAAAACCGTCGGGCGGCACCAGACCATGCTTCAGGGCATAACGGGCGATTTCGAGTGCGCCGATTACGTCGCCTGTGTCCAGTCGCCAGATCATGACGGTCATCACGATGGCATCCTGCGCTCCGCGCCCGCCGTTCATCACGCCAGCAATCCACGGCAGGTAGTCGGGCAACATCTGGCGTTTAAGCTCAGCTTTGCGCTCTACCGAGTGGACCTTCTTCAGGCGGCGCTTGTCCTCGTTGAGCTTCACGAGCATCTGCTCATAGCCGGTGGCGTGGCGCAGCGGGTTCGCATCCCGCTGCATATCGGTTTCGGCCTGGACGCGCATCCGGTGACGGCGGGCGGGACTCAGCATGCGTTACTCTCCCGTTGCCGGGGCTTCAGCCGGTACGCTGAAATCACCGAGCTGGATGTTTTCGATCACGCAGCCCGCCGCGTAGTCTTCCACCACGTAATCTTCGTTAGCCGATTCGTAGTTCTCGATGCGGTCACGCTTCGGCACCTCTTCGATATGGCGGCGCTGCGTGCCTTCCTGCCAGTAAATCGACAGGTTATCGAGGCGGGTCACCATCATGGCGTTAGCCGGGAAGTACGGCACGCGCACCGCCGGCAGGTTGCCGATACGCTTCTGACTGATGATGATGTCAGCCGCAAGCTGCTCGGTGTTCGGCTGGCTCTGGTTCACGATCGGGAAATACTTGTCAGCCAGTAGCTGACGGCCCACGATGACAACCAGCTCCGGATCTTCCTGGTACCACGGTTCGATCAGGTTATTGGTGGCATCCATCACCAGCGCGTCGAGGTTGGCGTAATCACCCTCTTTACCCACGCGGATTTTTGCCGAAATCACCGCACCTTCTTCATCAGTGACCTTGCTCATTACGCGGTCTGGCGCTTCGTTGCGGTACTTCTGCAGCCAGCCCACCGCCACGTCCTGCAGCATCGGGTTCGCTGCACGGTTTGACGTTTTGGCGCGGTGCGTACCGTTGAAACCGATCATGATGCGATCAAGCGCCTGTCGCTGAATGATGGCGTCACGTAAGCGGGTCTGGAAATCTTCGTAGCGCGCCCACAGGTCGAGAGTGTTGTAGCGGATGTGGAAATCAAAGTTGACCTGCACGCACTCATAGCCGCGACTGTCCAACGCAGAGAAATCAGCAGTTTCGCGCTCGTCACCGCCAGCGGTGTCGGTGGTGCTCGCAATCGAACCGGACACGCCGACGCCGATTTTTTCGCCCTTCATCTCCGGCACCGGCACGATATTGATGCGGGTCAGAAACGCGGATGACTCCTGTACGCGGGTCATCAGCTTTTGCGCGACGGACGGCTCAACGCTGAATTTCTTGTTCATGTCGCCGGTTTCGACGCCGTTCAGCTCGGCAACGCGTGACATGTAGGCATTAAATTTAAAACGGGTTTGCTGGCGCATTGGCGCTCCTGTTAATCAGTGTTCGGGTTTACTCAGACCGGGCTTTATCAGCAGTCGGTCTGCACGCTGCCTTTGTTATCGCCGCCGGTCGCTGGCGGGCGACGGTTAAAGCCGCCGTCGGTATTAGCGAGCGAGTTCTGCAGCGCGTTCAGCGCCTCGCGGTCTTTGCCTGCTGCCGTTTCCAACGCTTCCAGACGTGAGGAATATTTCTGCTCAACGCTGGCGAGCTGTTGCGCAAAGCTTTCGCCGTTCTGCTGTACCTGCTCCGCTACCGCAGTGACAGCCGCGCTCACGTCGTTAAAACGCTCGTCGTCGGTTTTCTCTTTACGGGTAAACAGCTCTTTCACGCGGTTCAGCAGCGACGGGCCCTGTTCAGCTTCTTCGTAAAACTCGATGTGAGTTTCTTCGGCGGCGGTAAACAAGTTGTCTTTGTGCAACTTACGTGAGGCCAGCGGGTTAGCTTTGGCGGAGGCGCTGAAGCTCAGGTATTCAGTGCCGAGGCTTGCCGGGTCGTCAGTTACCGCAAGGCCAACCAGATAGGCTTCGCCGGTATCTGAGAAATTCGGGTTCACTTCAATGGAGGTGTAAACCTTCTGGCGCGCCTTGGTCAGGTCAACGAGATCAGGCGTCGGGTCGATATAACCAAACAGCGCGAGCTTGCCCGCCAGCGGGCCTTCGGTGATTTCTTCGGCTTCGACTTTCGTCACGTCACCAAAGCGGCGGAAAGTGCTGTCAGCGGCGTAACCCTTGATGTGCTCCATATTGATGCGGGCACCGTACACGGTCGGGTCATAGTTCTTCGCCATCTGCGAAATCCAGTCGCGGGAAATCTCGCGACCATCGGTAGTAGCGCCCTGGACCGCGATGCGGAAACGCTTTGCTTTAGTTGCCTTAGTTGCCATTTAACAGGCTCCGGTCAGTGGATTGGTTCGGTTCGGGGCCAGTTTCCCCGCCGTCACCCAATCCCTCAACGAATGCCCGCCCGCTCATGTACCAGCAAACAGCGAGTGCAGGCGCACGTTTTTCGCCGTCGGTAGCCTTATCGCCATGAACATGACACCCGGCACCATCATCACCGATCCGCGCCGTCAGGCCGCGCTGCTTTACTGGCAGGGATTCTCTGTGCGCCAGATTGCGGAGACGCTCGGACAAAAAACGCCAACCGTGCAGAGCTGGAAGACGCGCGACGAGTGGGAAAGCGTTGCGCCCATCAGTCGCGTGGAAAACAGCCTGGAAGCCCGGTTGATTCAGCTCATCATGAAAGAGGTCAAGGGAAATGGTGATTACAAGGAAATAGACGCGCTCGGGCGTCAGATTGAAAGACTGGCCCGCGTTGAGCGCTATCGCGGTAGCGGCAACGAGGCTGATTTAAATCCCAACGTGCGCAACCGCAACAAGGGCGAGCGCCAGCCGCCGAGTAAAAACGTATTCAGCGACGAACAGACCGAAAAGCTTACCGACCTGTTTATGGAAGGCAGCTTTGATTATCAGCTCAACTGGCACAAGGCCGGGCTGACGCACCGTATCCGTAACATCCTCAAATCCCGCCAGATAGGTGCGACTTTCTATTTTGCCCGCGAAGCGCTGATAGATGCGCTCACCACCGGGCGAAACCAGATTTTCCTGTCGGCGAGCAAGGCACAGGCCCACGTTTTTAAAAACTACATCATTAATTTCGCCCGCCTCGTTGACGTTGACCTGAAAGGCGATCCGATAGTGCTGCCCAACGGCGCAAGCCTGATATTTCTCGGTACCAACGTTCGCACCGCGCAGAGCTACACCGGCAATCTTTACCTGGATGAATATTTCTGGATACCGAAGTTTCAAGAGCTACGAAAAGTCGCCAGCGGCATGTCGCTGCACAAGAAGTGGCGCACCACCTACTTTTCCACGCCGTCGAGCCTGTCACACAGCGCTTACCCGTTCTGGTCGGGCGAGCTGTTTAACAAAGGGCGTCGCAACCGGGATGACCGTATTGAGATTGACCTGTCTCACTCTCACCTGGCGAAAGGCGTGTTGTGTGGTGATAACCAGTGGCGGCAGATTGTCACGGTTGAAGATGCACTGTCTGGCGGGTGTGACCTGTTCGACATCGATCAGCTGCAGCTCGAATATAGCCCGGCGGAATATCAGAACCTGCTGATGTGTGAATTTGTTGATGACGAGGCCAGCGTGTTCCCCTTTGCCGAGTTGCAGACCTGCATGGTCGACAGCCTGGAGGAGTGGAACGACTTTAATCCTTACGCGCTGCGACCGTTTGATTATCGCCCGGTGTGGATTGGTTACGATCCCTCGCATACCGGTGATAGTGCTGGGTGCGCCGTCATTGCTCCACCGCTGGTTAAGGGTGGCAAGTTCCGCGTGCTGGAGCGCCACCAGTGGCGCGGCATGGACTTTGCTGCGCAGGCACAGTCGATTAAACAGCTCACCGAAAAATACATCGTGGAATACATCGGCGTGGATGCGACCGGCATCGGGCAAGGCGTCTTCCAGTTGGTGCGCCAGTTCTTCCCGGCAGCGCGGGAAATCAAATACTCGCCCGAGGTGAAAACCGCCATGGTGCTGAAGGCGAAAGACACCATCACCAGCGGGCGACTGGAGTACGACGCGGGCCAGACGGATATCACACAGTCATTTATGGCTATTCGCAAAACCATGACCGCCAGCGGCAACCGCTCCACCTACGAAGCCAGCCGCAGCGAAGAAGCCAGCCACGCCGACGTCGCCTGGGCAATCATGCACGCACTCTTAAACGAACCGCTTACCGCTGCCAGCGGCGGCGAATCATCCTCATTCCTGGAATTTAACTGATGACAAAACATAAAGGCCGCAAGGCTTTCGCCGCCAGAGCACAGACAGAACAGAGCACACAGCAGAGTCAGCAGCCTTTCGAGGCTTTCAGCTTCGGCGAACCGACTGCCGTACTCGATAAGCGCGACATCATGGATTATGCCGAGTGCATCCATAACGGGCGCTGGTATGAACCGCCAGTCAGCTTTCACGGCCTGGCGAAAAGCCTGCGCTCAGCAGTGCATCACAGCTCGCCGCTCTATGTGAAACGCAACATCCTGGCCTCGACGTTCATCCCTCACCCGCTAATGAGTCAACAGGAGTTCAGCAAATTTGCGCTGGATTATCTGGTGTTTGGCAATGCCTTTGCCGAGTTGCGCCGCAACGCGCTGGGTAAACCGCTGCGACTGGAAACCTCACCGGCGAAGTACACGCGCCGTGGCGTGCAGGATGGTGTTTACTGGTTTGTGAATGAGTGGAAAGAGGCGCACCAGTTTGAAGCGGATCAGGTTTTTCACCTTATCGAACCGGATATCAATCAGGAGCTTTACGGCCTGCCGGAATATCTCAGCGCGCTTAACTCAGCCTGGCTGAATGAGTCAGCTACGCTGTTCCGCCGCAAGTATTACCAGAATGGCGCACACGCGGGTTACATCCTGTATATGACCGACGCCGCACAAAGCAGCAGCGATATCGAGCGCATGCGTCAGGCCATGCGGGACACCAAAGGGATCGGCAACTTCCGCAACCTTTTCATGTACGCGCCGAACGGCAAGCCCGACGGCATCAAGATTTTGCCGCTTAGTGAAGTAGCGACGAAGGACGATTTCTTTAACATCAAGAAGGCCAGCCGGGATGACCTGTTGAGTGCGCACCGAGTGCCTCCGCAGATGATGGGTATCATCCCCGACAACACTGGCGGATTTGGTGACGCAGTGAAAGCGGCACAGGTTTTTGTACGCAATGAACTGACGCCGCTGCAGGAACGAATGAAAGAGATTAATGCTTGGATTGGGATTAAGGTAATTGATTTCAAAAATTACCAACTTGAGCCGTAGCCATACAGATAAAATTTCATTTCCAAAATTGGACCCCATATGAAAAGATAAAGAAAACCTTTAAATGTGGAGCCCTACTTGAATATTCAAAAAGGTACCGTATGGCATACTTACACAATGCAGTGCCCAAATATAAAACTATCCAGAAGGATGATTAAGGATGTAATGCATAGCCGAATTTTTCTCAGTGCATTTGATTACACCAAAAACCTTTACTATTTTGATGGAGACAAACTAAAAACAAGTCGTTTAGATTTTGAATTCAACGCAGATGTAACGGGTTTAAGAGTGACTGGCTTACCAATTGATAAGAAACACTCAGCCTGTGATTTCACACTTTACTCCACTCACTTATTAATCAACAAGATTTTATCGCAAAATAAAATCTTGCAAGCAGACGGTACTTTTTATAGTGACTATGTGTTTTTTGCGTTGAAGCCATTTTTTTTAGGCCCTGATGATAATCAAAAGGCCATAATTCCAGTATTGAGCATATACGAAAATGGCATAGCTCAGGTGAACTTTATTGATTTAATTGACTACTCCAACACACTTGACGAATTCGTGCGTGATAATGTTAATTATCCATTTAAAAAATTAAACTCCATAATCTGCCCAATTGAATATGCAATAAAATACCTTTACTTTGACAATAGAATCTCGCCATTATTCAGGCGACTAAGAGATTACAGATACCACCGAGAGGTTAAAAAAACCTTACTAAATAATTCTGAGCCACTTGAATATGGGGAGCTAAACATCAATGGAAACTATGTAGATTACATGAAACTTAGCAATGTTAAACACGGTCTAAGTGACATAGCCAGAACCATAGTAGCTTTAGTTTACTCTCATATTATCAAAATAAGCCCTCGCGAGTTTTTTCTAGGTCTTGACGTTAATAAATATTATTCGGGATGGCAAGGCAAGCCGAATATATTCATTCTTGAACACGACAATCAGAAAACAAAATCGTCGCTAAACTGGCTGGCAAATAAGAGAATGATAAATGCCTTGCTGTCAAAGACTATGGGTCTATATCAAGATACCATCCCACTGCGTTATGAAGATTATCGTATGTTTGATGATTTCAATTATTTTTCTGCGCAAGGTGTTTCTTTGAGTATCCTTACTAGTAAATCCCTGAAACAAATAAACTTAAGCAGTGGATTTACCGTTGATAATTTCAAGTGGGATAACCTCGTAAAAAGCGACCTGCGCGAAATAGTCAGCTTCTTCTATGAAGGAACAATATACAAAATAAATAACATTAGTAAAAACATTGAGCTAGCGCAAATTAAAAAAGAAATATTCGAATTCGAAGAATGGCTACGACATACTTCACGCAGATCGGGAGAGATTCATAACTATGCCCTATCATTATTCGAACACAACGATATAAAACAAAGTCGAAAAAGCATAGATAGTTTAATAAAATCAAAAATGGAATTGATAAAGATTCAAGAAACCGAGTCCAGTGATAAAGCTAACAACAATTTAACACTTATATTTGGCTTGATTGCCACAACATCAATTTCACCTATATTGGTAAAGCCCGCACTTGAGCATTTCAAGTTCAATGATTATTTAAAAGGAACAGTATTTTTTGATTTTATAGATGCTATATATTTTTTGATATCGATTCTATTGACATACTTATTAATTAAGATCATTAACAGAAAATGAGAGGCTGCTTACAAAGCTGCCAATGGATTTTTCAATAAATGTGTCGGGGTAGAGGCAATCAGATTTTCCCCCTTACATTCCGGATATTGAAAAGGGGTTTAGATGGCGCAGCGCTGCCACCACGTTGCTTGCGAAAGATCGCGCCCGTGCTGGCGAGGCTTTCAGCACGGGGTTCAGGCACCTCTAAATGCAAAGTGAACTCCTACCTAGAAACCCTGAAATACCTACCCGAATAACCCCCCGCCAGACGCAATGAGACGCGTTTTGCGGGGGTTTGCCGTTTCGCCACCACGCCCCTTGCGCGATAATTTGCGCACGCCTCCGTGCGGCAGGCGCAGCCTGCGCATACATGTTTGCTCCCCTCGCGCGCAATGCTTTCCCCGCCACGCCTGCCCGCTTTATGATGCGGTTTTCATGCACCTGCATGACATAAACGAAAGCCCGCCAGAACTGGCGGGCTGAGGGTAAAACCATCATTTGCGGATCATGCAAATTCATGCAGCGTAACGCATGAACTCACAAATCTGGAGGGGGCGCATTTTCTATTAACGGTAATACACGAGACTGCCCCACAAAAAGCTTCTCGGAGACAATATATTCACGTAAAATTTTCAGCCGCCTGTAATAGGCCATTACAGCACGTAACTGTTGCAGGGGATGGGCACCAATCATATCAAACTGAGCCTGATAACTTGACCACCCCAAACATCTGAAAAATATTCTAACTCGCTTACGAAGATTATCAGTAGTTTCCCTATCAATGTTTCTAATCTCGATACCACCATCTTCATCAAAGCCTGAAAGTCCATTCTCCTTAAAGTAGGCATATGTGTTTTTATACATACTTTCTAAACGGTAATAAATCAGGTCATTTTCCACACGAGCAGACGCATCTTGAACATTACGAGCTAAATCAGAGAGCAAATTTAACTCAATATGTCCTGGCGAATTATATTGAAGAGAGCTAATTTCTGGCCGATGTAAAACCGGAATAATATTTTTTAACCCAGAAAATATATTTACTGCCGATATACCACCAGTCCAACTTCCCATTAGGCGTAACATAGTGTTTCTAATCGATAATCTTCCAAGATGAGCTAAGCCATAATGAAAAGAGTATAGCTGTTCAAACACCTTTGGTATTACAGACAAGTCATTTATAAACAATTGATTGTCTAATCCGAGCATATAGCTTGATGTACGTTCTTGCTTTAAAACCAATGCATCATCAGTACATATTTCCTCATAAAGATAAGAGTCATCATCAGGCATATATTCATCTGGAAAGCTATTAGTGTGAAGAATGTTGTAATTCTTTCTTCCAGTTTCTGCATAATGATTACAGATAAAGGTATATTCACAAGACTGTATAATCTCCTTCAAACTCAATCTTTGGTTAAGATAAGAGTCTAAGGTAGACCTTGACACAGGAATTAAGCACCAACGATTGGCGCGTTCTGAATTATCAAGCCATACATAAAGAGCATCCTTATATCCACTACCTCTAAACAGACATACAAGGGGACCATCAAAATATACTAAATCAGAGTACCAAGAATAATCCCCGACACTTGACGCATTTATCCTTTTAGCATCTAACTTTATCATGGCAATTCTCTTACTACATGGAATCCATCAGCGAAATTCGCATCAACATAAGGGTGAAAATCAAAGTGGCCTTTTCTATTAGCAGGCATACATTTTCCATCAGTACACTGTACTTCCCCCATTGCAAGATGATCACCAATAGTTTTCTTAATATTTTTTATTTTTTTTGATAGCAGTGTATAGGCCAAGACCGCTTGCCGTTCTGACTCATACATTGATAACGCCCACATTGAACATTCTTGCGACTCGTCAGAAGCAATTCTTTGGGGAGATCTTTTTTTAGGAGGCCAAAAGCATGAATTAGTCATAGGATTAAGTGTAAAACGCCAGCATTCCTTATCACACTCAGTCGCTTCAGCAGGCGGGCATTGCGGTATGAGTGCACTGATGTGCTGACTATATTGATATTCGACAGCTGCGAGCTGTTCTATCTCTTCTTCGCCAGGCTCGGCTTGATTATCCAATTCAATTTCATCAACTTGATTTTGCTGGGTATTTTCTAAATCTGGCATCGGTTAAGCTCCTTTTCTACCTAATCAGTAATATGTTTTATAAAAGACGTTGCATATTGATTTACAAGAATTTAAGCCCACGGCTTTAGAGCTTAACATATCAAAAGGCAAACCTTTCAGCTATAGAATTGTATAAAATGCATACTAGCTTTGATTACATCAACCACATGGGGCGCTGCGTCAAGTTGTAGAATGAATTTAAATTAACACTTAACGCAGGCTTTCATCCTCCCAGACATACTGGAGAAGACCATTCAGTCGGCACTAATCGTCTTTATGGCTAAAACCTTACATTTCAGTAAATGTATAGCCGCCCCGGCAAACCCGTACGATTGTTTCAGGAAGCAGCGCGCAAAACCGCTTGCTGACTTCTTCATGGAATGTATCCATCACCTACTGGCTTATGTTTTGGTTCTTATCGAGCATGATTTCAATGCGCATCGCAGTAACCTAAAGGATTATTTATCAAGAGGAAAAGCCGAAAATACGACTGAAAATTGTTTGTTTGCCATCGCGGTGTTGCTTGCAATCTCAGCTATCAAGCTTAGTGCTATTTCCCTGTCCCTTTCCTTGCAGATCCCTTCAGTTGTTAGCCTTGCTATTAACTCAACCCGCTCAAGCATAACCCGCTCTTGTAATTCGTTATCCACGCGCCCTCCCCATCGAAATAACTGTACATCCATACAGTATCATAGCAACTGAAGTTATCGAAAGAAAAATGTTGCAGCAGAAACATGTTTTTATCTGCATGATATGAAACACCTTTTTTCGGCATAACCACAGCGGCAAATAAACTGCATAACCACAGTGGTTTAGCTATAAGTTGCCCTGTTTATGATAACTTTAGTCGATTACTGAACGTTTTTTGCTCTAACTTGCTCTGCCAATCGGTTAAATCGTTCTAATACGCCGATAGTTTTGCGCTCAATTTTTGGTCGGAATAGGTCGCCATAAGCCGAGCTGTAGAACATGCGGCCTGCAATTTCCGTTTGCGTACCACCAATAAGGCGCACAGCCAGTCCGCGGCTGATCGTTTCGCCGCATAAATCTCTCACCTGTCTAATAACGTTGTCACAAGCCGCCTCGATTTTGTCCGATCGCCGTAACTTCTTATGCCGTTTTTTGGGTTGCTCTGCCCTTATCCGAGTAAGAAGCTGGCGCCGTTCTTTCTTACTCATGCCATTCAGGTCGATTTTGTAGAAACTTTCCGGGGGGTTCAAATCCTCAGATCTCAAACCCCCCGTACAGTTATTGACAGAACTCCAAGAGGACGCGGACGCGTCCTGAAGGTCAAAATCAAAAGCAACGGCACGCTTCGGAACGATCTTCCACTGTGCCAGACGGGTCAGGATTGGCGTGTCTTCTCCAACTTCAGTGGCAAACACACCCTTAATACGCACTGTTTCTTCGCCGTATTCGTTTACTTCATCACTGGCCTGATACCAGGTGCGAACCGCCAGATCATCACGACGGACAAACGGCCCCCCCTGCGCATTAACGTATCCGGCCCAATCGCCAGCGTCGGCAGCATCATGCGCAGCAGCAAACTCAACACTCAGACCGTGGGCTGTTTCGCTGTCTGCCATGCGGCGCAACTCGCGATATACGGTGACAGGTGCACCACCGACAAACTGGAACTGACGGATGTGCCAGCGAGCGGCCCATGCGGAAACCGCTGGCGCAGTCTCTTTCAGCTCTTTACCGCTTTCATCATCCAGCTCACCATCGAGCGCATAGCCATCAATGTTTTTGGAAATGTATTTCGCCACGTAGCCGGTAGCACTACCTTTTTCTGGATCAATAGCTTCAGCGTGAAAGCGGGCTTTACGGGCTTTATCAGTAGTCAGCTCGCCGCTGTCTTCGTGATATGCGTAATCGCGGATTATCTGGCGCACCTGATCCACATTCTCAGGAAGCATGAACATCAACATGTGCCAGTGCGGAGTGCCGTCATGATGCGGCTCAGCAACGCGGATGCCGAAAATACGGATATCTTCGCGATGCAGTTTGGCGCGGATTTTTTGCCATACCGTGCAGAGATAGCGCTGCGTGTCTGAGGGACTTGAGCCGTTCCACTTACGGTTACGGTGGCCTGATTTGATAGTGGCGTGATAGCGGGCTGGCGCCGTCAGGGTATAAAACTCACCCACAAAGCCCATCTCGATGCAGATGTTTTCAAATCCGCGGATGCGGGTCATCAGTTCGCAACGACGGATCGCCGGATTAGCCACGCTGCCGTCGTATTTATCGATCAGGCTGATACGGTTGCCTTCTTCGTCTTCCAACTCCAGCGACTTCAGAAACTCGCGCGTGCGGCGCTTTTGCTCGCGCCATTCAGCAACGGTCATATTGCTGGCGTAGGGGGTGTGCTTTTTACTGACATTCGCCAACGCAATCTGAAGATGTTCACGCCATGAAGCAGCTACGCGGCGCAGTCTGCCTTTCCACCATTTTTCCGTCTGCATGCGCATGATTGCCGGGGTAACTTCTTCCGGGTCAAACAGGCGCGATGTGACTTTTTCCCACAACGGCGGAGTCTGGTTCAGCTCCCGCGTGATAGCAGCAGCGGTCATATAAACGCGGTGTGTGTACTTATAATCTGACTCATCGCTGGCCTGATGATGCGCCTGCACCAGTTCAGCCAGGATGAAATTTGCAACATCGCCAGCCAGCAAATCAACATCCGCTCTTGCCATATCTGGCAGGCGATTAAAGCGGCGCATTAACTCCCACAGCGCACCTACAGGTCTGGCAGCTCCGGTGTTTTGCGGTGCGTTATCAGTGAAAATATTGATTGTGCCGGCACTCATATCACCGAGGCGATACTGAGCGCTGACTACCTCAACGCGTGGCAATGTGCGCTCTACGAAAGTCTTCGTAAAGTACGCATTGGCACGGGCTGTACCCTGTGTTTTTTCCAGATCACTAATACGACGATTAACGTCGAGTTGCACCAGTGTTGGCTGCTTTTCAAGTAGCTCCTGTGCATGCGCTAAAGCCGCAATCATCTGGTTGCGGCTGTGCATTTCCTCATAAGTAGGATATGGGCTGGCGATGGCGCTTTTAGGTTTATTCCAGTCGTACGCCCAATCTGACAGGATTACAGACTCCATCATATTTCGAAGGCCAACTGCGGCATAAACAGATCACGCTCAGCGTCATAATTGAGTGAACTGGCGCTGTTCATAGATTCAATGCGCTCAACCAGCACAGCAGCTCTGGTCTCTTTACTCGCAGGCGCATAAGCGCTTTTGTTCCAGGCTTTGTCTATTCCGATATTTCGAGCAACGTTGGTGCTGTCTGCCGATGAGAGCGGCACACGCTTGAACAGGTCTTTGTTAAGCATCCGAAGCCCGTGCAACTTCGTGATCGGATATCCATTTTCATCGACTACATGACGGATAAGATCACGCAAACGTGCAGCACACTGCTTTGGCCTACTGGCGTCATACTCACCCATAGATCCCAGCGCCACGCGTGGAAACTCGTTGCACAGACGAATAAAACGCTCGTCTGATTCGTTCATATGCCACACGGGAACCCCGGTTACTTTCCCGTGGGGCCATTCAGTTATCAGCGCGTCGTTTTCTTCACCACTACCGCCAATCACGTCGGGAATAATGGCAAATGCAAATCGAGGGTGATTCGACCAGCGAGCCACAAAGTCGTAATAGCTCCCCCAATTCACGGCGCGCTTTTTAGTCCAGAAACTAAACGCGCCATTATCCAGCGCAAAACTCTGGCAAACCTCAGAGGCCAGCAAAAGCTGACCTGGGTTGGCAAAACTGATAAACGCATGCCTGCCTTTCCATGCTTTCAGTGCGCATGTCTCTGGCGTGATAGGCCCACCGTGGAAATGAATCATTGCGGCACCCCTGCTTCAACAGAGATGTCTGGCCCGGACGCCATATCCCAGCCAATTACAGCAAATTCATTCTGCGGTTTGAGCACTGCGATAATTTCCGCACCGCGCTTTGCATCACCGGCTTTGCTGCCAATGCTGCGAGGGGCTATCACTGAAGATGTGTTGAACCGGCTGTATAGCTGGCGAGTGAACTCGTTATCGCTGTTTGAACAAACCACCGCATTCGTATCAGCAATACCGGCTAACATTGATGCAAGTTGGCTATGCTGCTCTTTGCCAAACCCATCACCGAAATACTGACTGAATGTGCCGTCATATGGCGGATCGCAATAAACAACATCCCCGCCTTCAACCATCTGCAGGGTTTCTTTGAAGTCAGCACAGATGAAAGTCGCTCGCTGTGCTTTTTCGGCAAACGCTTCAATTTCAGCCAGTGGAAAATATGCGGTGTCGTTTTTGGCGAACGGGGTATTAAATCCGCCTTTCTGGTTATAACGACAGAGGCCGCGATATCCGTGACGATTCAGGTACAGGAAATAAACTGCACGCTGCAAAAGCGTCAGTGAAAGACAAAGATTAAACTCACCACGGATGCGGTAATAATCCTCAAAATTTGCGTTCTGGTTAAACATCTGCGCCGCCATAATAATAAACGGGCGCGTATGCTCTTTAACCTGACGATAAAGATTAATCAGATCGGGGTTAATATCAGCGACTAAATACTGAGGATAATCCGTGTTCATCATTACTGCACATGAACCCGCGAAAGGTTCAACCAGGCGCTTACCCTCCGGCAGATGAACAGAAAGAGCGGGCATAATGCCCGCCTTGCTTCCAGCCCATTTCAGAATGGTGCTCATACTGCACCCCCTGAATAATGGGCGCTCTTGAGTTCGCCGATTGACTTACAGGTCACGCAAAGCTGGACGCCCGGCAACGCACGGCGACGGGCTTCAGGAATTTCAGCGTCACATGACAGGCAGAAAAACTCACTCGCACCAGCAGGGTGCTGTTTTGCGTTCGCCAAATTGCGCGCCAGCTCTTCTTCAACTCGCTGTTGTACCAAGTCCATTGAGTCAGCCATTAGTGCACCGCCTCACGCGCTTCGTTCTCAAAACGTTCAGCTTCCTGACGAAGCAACTCAGCAGCTTCTGCACTGTTAAGCCCTTTCTGCTGAATGCGCATAGCCAGATCAGTTAAACGGCGAGCCGCCTGCAGGCCGCGCTCGGCGCGTTCTTCTGTGCGGGCCTGTGTAATGATCGTGGAAAGCTGCTCCACCTCGGCTTCGAACTTACGGGTTTCAATATTTCGCATATCTCTTTCTCCAGAATTTGGGCAAAAGAATGCCCGGCGGGTTTACGCCATTTATTTGTTTGGGGTTAATTAATTAGACAGAGCCAATCTTTTTGGAAATAAACTCACGACTGCTTTTAATTGATTCATCGCACGAATAAGCGCCGTTTTTTCATCAGTAGTCAGTTCACTAAAATCAACATCGTGTCTGTCTTTACCGATGCTCGCTAAAAAAAGAATCGCACTTAAAGCCCTCTTGTTTTCCTGATAATTGCCGTCTCTTACATCGCGCATATCAGAAAAGAACCGAGACAACTCTTTTTCACTATTACCGCCAAACTGAGAGCGAATTGCGGAAAGGTGATTTAAAGCTGAAACCCTCTGGCCTGCTGTCAGCTCGCCCAGCATTGCATTACCTTTGATAGCCATGATTTACCTCTCTGCTTTACTTCTTTACCCTGGCTGCACAACACCGGATGCCATGGCTTGCCGTTCTCACCCATAATCCAGCCGTTGCCGTATGACATTGACGGGCTTTGCTTCTTAAGACGTGCCGCTAATGAGATCATCGCGCCGCCCTTAACTCATGCCGATTGAAGCACCCAACCCGCTAATTGCATCAACGGTTGAGGCTAAAGTCGGATTGGAATGGATACGCGTTTGAACTGCTAGCGCTGCCAGCATCATGCAGCGGATGCCAGTGTTAGCAGCCTCTACGATCCCACGACGGCAAGTAGCCGATACCTTCCCGGAACCAAACGCACTTGCTGCCAGCACGCCCACTTCAGCAGTTGCCTTCAATACATAAGCAGGGTAATTCTCTTTTGCTAATTCGTTGACTGGTACACATGGCAGGCACTGCAACTGCGCCAACATGCCATCAACCAGTGTGGCGTCTTCTGTCAGGTCGGTAAGAAGCAACACTTCATCTGCGGTCAGTTTGTGAACCTGCTCAGGGTTCAGCTTATTGCGCAGGGTTTGCACCTTCATCCCCGCTCGTTGGGCCAACTCAGTAAGGTTATGAGTGGCAGCAAATTTGCGGCAGGCCTCGTCAAAGTGTGTTTGGGTGGAAGTCTTAAAATCAAACATATACCAATCCTTTGATTCACTTATAGTGAATTAACCAATTACTATTTCGAAACGAGAATGTCCCAAATTGGCGCGAACTTGCTTCTCTTTGTAGCGTGCGTAAAGAATGCGGGTCTTACCCCCAACGCGCTTCTTACCAGGCTGAAGGCATTTAGGCTCAGCCTCGAGCTGTCCGCGCTGGGTCATTTTTCTAACCGTATCAACAGCATATCCCTCAAGGCGGGCAAACTCAGATGTTGATACGGTTGCACTTGGGATGCGGATTGTAATAACTGGATTCATGTTGCAAAATCTCCTGTTGGATTATGAGTAGCGTTTAGTCTTTCTTGGCGCTAATCAGCTTCAATAGGTATTTAGCTTGAAGCTACAGGACGCACTTTATACTCACCCACATCTACATATCAAGAGGTTTATAGCTTGAAGCTACAAATTAACTTTGAGACCGGCGCTAAAGAAGTTCTTGATCGTGTAATCGAGGCGTACGGTTTTAAAACAAAGCTGGCCTTAGCTGACCACTTAGGTATCGCTAGCAGTAGCCTCGCAAACCGCTATACAAGGGGTTACTTCCCATCTGACATAGTTGTGAAATGTATGGCTGAAACCGGAGCTACTCTGGAATGGCTTGCAACTGGAAGGGGAAAAGCTAACGAAGATTCACAAAAAGTGAACTTCCTCGACCGTGCCTTACTGGAAAGGAAAGTTTTGAGTGGTGGAAGCTTAAGGGTTCTGGATACCGTCTCGGTGGATTCATCGCTCTTGACTTACTTCAGCGTGCCCTTGGTGAATCCATCGATCATTATAGAAGGTTCGACCCAATACGTTGCCGACTTTGGCGCAAGCGATCTGTTCGACGGACTTTGGTTAATAAGCATTGAAGGCTCACATTCAATCAAGAAAATTACCCGACTGCCTGGCTCACGCCTGAAAGTTTCAACCGGTAGTGAAAGCTTTGAGTGCGCCCAATCCGATATTGAAATTGTCGCGTTTCTTCCGATTTCATTAAGCTTGACTGGATCATTTTCTTTATGACCGTGAGAAAGGAATCGACAGGTAAGTGGCTTGCAGAGGTTTACCCCAACGGTGCGAATGGCAAGCGCATCCGGCGAAGGTTTGCCACAAAAGGAGAAGCGCTAGCGTTCGAAAATCATGAGATCGAAAAAGCAAATGCCAAACCTTGGCTTGGTGAGAAAGAAGACAACAGCACACTAAAAGAGCTGGTCGATATTTGGTATTCACGACACGGGATTACATTGAAAGATGGGGAAAAAAGACAAAAAGCTATGCATCACGCATGTGAGAGCATGCGTGAACCCCTAGCAAAGGATTTCAGTGCGCAAGGATTTTCAGATTATCGTGAAAAACGCCTAAATGGCTCCTTCGCTCGATCGTCTCGTGTCAAAGAGGTGTCACCTAGGACGCTGAACCTTGAGCTGGCTTATTTTCGGGCTGTATTTAATGAACTGTCTAGGCTTGGCGTCTGGAAGGGGGAAAACCCTCTAAAGCATGTACGCCCGTTTCGCACCGAAGAAAGCGAAATGGCATTTCTGAGTAAACAGCAGATCACTAGCCTTTTAGACGAATGCGAAAGAAGCAGCGTTGCAGAACTGAAAGTGGTAGTAAAAATTTGCCTTGTCACTGGCGCTAGATGGTCTGAGGCCGAATCGCTGAAATCATCTCAGGTAACAGCCAATAAAATTACTTTTATAAAGACCAAAGGTAAAAAGAACAGAACAATCCCCATTAGTGAATCCATCGTCAAAGAATTACCGCGCAATGACAAAGGCGAGTTGCGAACTGGTTCACTTTTTCCCTCTTGCTATGGGGCGTTTAGAGCGGCATTAAATAAAACGGGAATTGAACTTCCCGACGGACAATTAACTCATGTTTTACGCCATACCTTCGCAAGTCACTTTATGATGAACGGCGGAAATATTTTAGTATTGCAAAGAATCTTAGGTCACACTGATATCAAAATGACAATGCGATACGCCCATTTCTCTCCCGATCACTTTGAGGATGCGGTAAAGCTAAACCCCCTCGCTTAGTGGCGATGAATTGGCGATAGAGATTTCCTAGAGATACATATTGATGCGAATAGAAACCAACTAAGGCACTGATATTTATAGCAAGTTATTGTTTTTTAGTTGCTATACAACTTTCTCATAATCGCTTGGTCGCTGGTTCAAACCCAGCAGGGGCCACCAAAATTCAAAGGCTTGCGTACAATACGTGAGCCTTAGTCATTTCTTACGAATGAGATTGATGTATTTCCCCATTAGTCAGCACACAGCGATGCTCATAAAGTCTTCATTAGCAAAGTACCGCCCTCTCTCCCCCCACCCATCATCATCAAAATGCCGATAACTCTGACGAATCGCCATTAGCATGAAGGTGGTCAACAACTCTTTTTTTCACAACACTTAACCATTCTATCGCGGTCATATCCCATCTATCTGGCGCAAAATCATACTTATAGCGTTCAGAAAAAATCTGAAGATCGTCAGATTCTTGTTCAAATTCTTGTATGTTCGCTAGCAGCATTCTTAAATTGAAAACTGTTGAGGTGGAGAGATAATCATTTAAGAGGTTATCAAAATCACAATCAGGATCAATAAGATCGCAATCTTGGCCAAAGTAAGCGACGACGAGCGTATCCATCTCGCAGGATTTTGTCATATCAGTATCCATGTGGCTCCTTATGGCGTAGGGAATGCGGTGACAAGATAGTACTGTTTGCCATTGAAAGTGGTTGGCCTGATGACAATACGGACGCTGTAGGCTTTCTTAACCTCAGTTGCCCCTCGCTCAATGTAAGTGCCAATCGGGAAATTAAACTTGTGAGCATAAACAAGCGTAGTGCGAGCATGTGAATACTTTAAAGCATATTCCATCTGCTTACTCTTAACTGACAGCACCTCAGAAATAACCAACTCAGCTTGCCTAAGACTCCCAAAACTGCTGGAAATATGGGGTGCACGAGATTCAGAGAAACGAGCGATAAGCTGTTCTGGAGTCCTGCCAACATGGCGGGAAATCGTATGCCCTAAAGACCCACCCTCATGTTCCATCAACCTGATGCGACCCGAATAGATAGATGCGACTCGTGATGCTCCTGCCAGCGAAGCGAAGCCAATGGGTACAATTAAATCAACCGTCGCACCTATCTTGTAAGCCATCTCAGGATTCGCACCAAATTGGCTTGCTGCTTTTTCTGCAAGCTGTGCCGTTGCCGTTTCCATGCGGCGCCCTGTCCAAAGCTGTTTAATTGAGGTATTGAGCGTATCTAGACTATGAGAGCCCACCACCACACATCCAGCTTTCGTTAACATAGTTGGCTCAGGTACGACACACAAAACGCCTGCGCCAAAAATTTCAGCGACACCTCCCAAAACCCCCATCCCGCCCCAAAGTCGGTTACTGAGTGTTTCACCTTCACTCACGGTTCCTCTGCGTAAAATGGCCGCAAGCTGCACAGGCGAAAGTGCTACTGTTAAGCCGTCATCATCAGTCATTTTCAATCCTTTATCGGACGAAGTTATGAATATCGGATTACATTCAGATTAGGCATGAGGAAATTTTGTACAATAGTAAATATCTTAATAATCCCATGAGGATTAATGTTGCCAATAGGGATTATAACAGCTGTAAACTATTGAGTTATCGACATTGAATTCGTAAGATAAACATTCATGGTGAAATTAACATTCAGTACATTTTGATGCATCCCTAATACACAAACACCACGGTCAAACCAAAATAGTTTTATTATGAAATAACTTCTACTCGGCACCAATAATACTTACTTAAATATAGAATCACTCTAAGTATAGCCATTTTATGTATTATCAATTATTATCGAAGCAGGTGACATTCAGATTTCTAAAAAGAAAAAATAAAAATAATCAATAAATGAGATTCTAAATTGAAGACGCGAAAAATTAAGAAAGCCATCCTGTGGTTAATTCAGTCATTTATCTCATTCCCCTCGCAGCCATTGTGGCAGGCATCTACATATTCATACGATTCATTCCAAATTATGCTGCGTTTCTGAGTCTATCTTGGGTGATCTTTATTTCCTTCATATACATCAAATACAACAGATGGTATTGAATATTTTCAATACCATCTGTCATCACTCGATTTTAATTTCCGAACCAAGTCATCAATGATAGAGCTTCCCCCACATCTAGAGGAGAGGAGAGGAAACGAAATCGTATCGCAACCCATCACTCCCCTTCCATCCCACAAACCTGCCACCGCACCGAACTCACGCCCTTCTCCAGACTGATCCTGCCCACCAGATTCTCCAGCTGATCTGTCATGCTCGGTTTCCCCAATACTTCCGCGTTCACCTCCATACGGTGTGGCGGATCCATATCCTCGCTGTGCAGTGATTGCAGACGCAAACCGCTGCCGCCGAGGCTGTGCAGCATCAGGCTGCGCACCTGCACTTCATCCTGCGCCAGACAGATGATCTGCACTTTGTAGTGCTGTACCACCTCTTCAGCAGGCACCAGGCTCTGGCGATTGATCCCCTGCGCCAGATCCCGCAACAAAATGTTGGCACAGAGGATCACCATGCAGCCGATTGCCGCTTCCAGTAGCAATCCCATGCTGCACAACACGCCCACGGCGGCGGTGCACCACAGGGTTGCGGCGGTATTCAGTCCACGTACGTTGAGCCCATCACGCATGATTACGCCGCCGCCAAGAAAGCCGATACCGGAGACCACATAGGCCGCGACGCGAGAGGCATCGGTGGCGATGCCGGGTACGCTTTGCGTCATCAATACAAATAAACACGCGCCAGTGCTGACCAGCGCATTAGTGCGCAAACCGGTCATACGTTGGCGAAGCTGGCGTTCGCTGCCAATCAGCGCGCCCAGAACCAGCGCGACAGTGACGCGCAGTAAAAAGATTTTCCAATCCATCATAAACCTCACTCCGCCGCTTCAGGCTGGCGGAACATCAGGGGGTAATAAATGGATTACAGCCGGTGCCATTACCGCTGAAATTCAGCAGCATCACGCCAACAAAGAGGGGGAGATTCAGGAAGGAAATCCACCGTCTTAACGCACGGTTAAGACAGCGTAGAGGGCTATCTTACCGCAGGGACCTTTTGTAATCGTTCGGGACAGGTGTCCAAGGCTTTTATCCTCATGGGTAAAAATTCGCCGGGATTGTATCCCTCATACTGGTGGAATGCTACCCAGTTGCGCTTTTATTGATTAATGGTTTATGCAATAGCGCCAGCGGCACCCAGAGCGCTGAGCTGGCCTCCCCTTTATGAAGCTGATCCAGTGGCAAGATAGATTCCACACCTTTCAAGGGGATGAACCCCACTAAAGTTAAGAAAAATTAATGATTTTGTCATGTATTTATTAGTGTCAATCGGATAGCTTAAGGCGCGGAATAATGGATATGGCATTTAACTTTTTACAGATTTAGCTACAGAAATTGCGCTTATGCGATGATCAGCGATCCGGTCAGGTGATTTCTTGTTCCAAAGCCATAAATTTCACTCTTTCGCACTAAATATTTGATTCAGTCTGCCGATGTCTATTAAGACTCGTTAAAACCCGTGGTTTCCACATCGATTTGATGATTTAAAGCAGGAACAGGTTCAACAACCTGCTGCGATTTATGGTAGTGGTTTTTTATTAAGATTTATGCTGGGAAGCAATAACCAGTCCTAACGTTAAAATTAATAACAGCAATAGTGTCGATGGACAGCACACTGACTTCGCTCTGCTCCATTCGATATTTTAAGGATAAAATAATGGCGAATACGTTTAAACGCAGTACAACCTGTCTCCTTGTTTCTCTCACCCTGCTGTTAGGTGGTTGTGCCAATACCGGGAGCTCTCTCTTGTCAGGTACCAAACCTGATCCACGACTGACCAGCGGTGAACAATCCCAATTATTTAGCAGTTCAGCCGCGCAGGGTTGTGGTATGGGAGCCTTGGCGGGCGCAGGGTTAGGTGCTTTGACCGGTGCCCTGGCAGGAAATGGTAAAAAAGCCCTGGTGGGTGCTGCTGTGGGCGGTGCTGCAGGATGCGCTGCCGGTGTAGCGGCAAACTACTACCTGGATAATCTGAAAAAAGATTACGCCACCACTGCCGATCGCTTGCAGGCAATGGATAAAGACATCAACAAAGATACGGCCGATATTGCGAAAACCACCGCAGCCATGAAGGCAGTCATCCATGATAACAGTGCAACATTAACCCAAATTAGCATCCAGAAAGACAAGGCTGGGTTTGATAAAGCCAGTGCTAAAAAAGAACTGGCCCAGGTTGACGCCAACGTCAGTGTGATGAAAGACAAAATTAAAGTCATGAAAGAAAAAAGCGACGGTTATAAAGTCGCAATCGGTGGCCAAACCACCAACAATGCGAATGACAAAGCTCAGCTGGCCAAACTTAAGACTGAATATAACGATCTCAATAATCAGATTACCGTACTGGAATCTGAGACGGATGGTTTATACAGCCAACGTCAGGCTATTTCACTGGGTTAATAATGACGGGCCGATACTATTATCGGCCCTGTTTTAACATCTTAGCTGCATACAACATTCTGTTCAGCTTTATGAATACATGGATGCCTTCATGAGACGTTACGTTTTACTTGCTTCACTGCTCCTGGCCGGATGCGCCACCTCTCCCCAAGACTGTGATTTGCATGCTCAAGACCCCAGCTTTCTCACCAAATTGAGTTGCACCACCTCTGGTGGCTACAGACAAAAAGTCGACGATCAAGAACGCCATGTGCTGCAAAGCCAGCGTGACAATAAAATTGCTCAACAAAATCTGGCAGATACCGAAATCAGGGAACAAGCATCCAGTCAGAAACTGGCAGATGAACAAACGCGATTAAAAGCAGCACGTTCTGATCTGGCGCAGACCCTGAAAAAGCTTAAATCGGGCAAATTCAATAATCAGCAGCGCCAGCAAGAAATTACGCAACTGGAACAGCTCCAGAAACAGTCGCAACAAGCTAGCAGTGCCAACGACGTTGCCGATATTGAGAAGAAAATCGCTGCCGCCAAAGACAGGATTAAAGTGCTGGAGCAGGCTAACTCAATTCAATAAACCGTTTCTGAGGTGGCGGGATTCTGCGCTCGCCACATAGCCAATCAGCGTTTACAGCTAATAAAACCAAAAATGAATCTGGGCCATGCAACGATTAACAAGATCAGCGCCAATTGATGAGGCAACGCTCACCAACTACGAAGAAACGGTTGCCCTTATCCACCGTTATCTTCCCCCTGCTCTCGCACTGTTGTATGCAACAGCGCGTCGCAGCGCAGAAGGGAATCTGGAATGGTGGACAGCACGCCAGGGTCTTGCCACGCCGCTGTCAGCGCTGAGCGATGCTGAACAAACCCAGATTCAGTTCAAGCGTCAGCAGTATCAAGATACGGTTGCCAGCTTGATTGAACAACTTGCCGCGCGTGGAGAAACAAAGCCAGCGCAAGCACTGCAAACGTTGCTCACCCATTCCCAGACTTTGGCGTGCTATGGCGTTGGCGGGGAACCAGTATTAATCAATTGGGCTATTCCAGTCCAGCACACACCCGCAGAGATAACACCGGCCGCACAAGGGCGGAGATTACTGCCATGGCTGCTCTTGCTGCTGTTATTGCTATTACTGGCTGTGGCATGGTGGTGGTATCACAACCGCGTACCAGCCAGTCTGCCCACGCAACGCGAAATACCTGCTGCGGTGACCGACACCCCGCCGAAAAAGACCCAATTAACGCAGGAAAACCCCAGCGTTAATCTGGCCAAAACCAAGGATTTTGGCCAAATCAAAGTCAATTTAACCTGGCAACAGGGCCCAAATAAACAGCCGGTTGACCTGGATGTCGCCGCTTTCGTTCGATTGAAAAATGGCAAAAACGGTGGCGTAGAAGCACTCAGTAAATTCCTTGGTGACTACGACAAGCCCCCGTTCATGCTATTGCAAGCAGATCTACGCGACGGCGGCAATAAAGATGGGGAATGGCTCTTCATCAACGGCAGTCAATGGCAGGAGATTGATGAAGTGCTGATTTATAGCTTCATCTATGGCGGCGCGAATAACTGGCAGGGACTCAATGCCACCATCACCCTGTCTGTTCCAGACCAGCCGCCAATCACCTCAACGTTAGTGAATGGTGATGAACGTCAAGAAGTAGCGGCAATTGCACGATTAAAGAACGTTGACGGTGACCTCCATGTCGAGCGGCTCAACAGCTTCTTCCCCGATCGTAAGTCATTGGCTAAGCATTACGGCTGGAATTTTGAATGGACGCCGGGTGCCAGCAAAAATTAATCACCGCCCAATGACTCACGTTAATTAGCAGCCCTAAAAGGTTTAGACAATGCGAAATTCGATTCAGGGACCACTGTTACGCACCGGGAACAACTCTTCGTTTAAAGCGCTGGGTGAAACCGGTTATCCCGTATTCAAAATGGCCTTTCAATTGCGTGAGGCCATCTATCGTCTTGATGCAGGCCGTGATTTAGCCCGTCATCTTGCCATTCCGCAAAATGAACAAGGTGGCGATCGTACGGACTGGTACAGCAGTTTTGCTGGCGATGTGATTCCTTGGAGCGGAGCGACGGAAAGTGAGCGTGCCTCAGCCCGTCAGCAATTCACCGAATTCCAGATGTCAGTGCAAGCTTTAAGCGAAAAGATGTTGAATACCGAAAGCAGCAATGCGGGCGGTGACCGGCAGGTATTTGCGCAGTTATTAACATCAGCTGTTAGCTTTCCAGATAATGAGTTCCTCTATTTAGTGAATGGGACATTGGTGATCACGTTCTGGGGTTTTGTTCACCCCACTGGCGAGCAGCGCAACCCGATGCATTGGTTGCAACCCGGCTCAGTGCCAGCGTCTGTGCACACGCAGGTGGCTCCTGTCACCCACCCCGTCACTCAACCTTTGGCTCAGCCGCTATCCACGCCGACTCATACCATTGAAACGGTGACACACACCCAGCGCAGGAGATGGAGCTGGCGTTGGTTACTCTGGCTGTTAGTCGCTTTACTCTCACTCGCGCTGATTCTGGGATTGCTGCGTGGCTGTGTTCCGTCACTTTCACTTCCAGGTTTGCCTAAATTATCGGGGGATGGTCATCACAGCCTAACCGTCAACGATGCAGGGAATAGCCCGGCGGTGGCGGTCAATCCTTCTGCCGCTACAGCCGTTAATACCCCGGTTAAAACCGGTGAAGTAGACCCTGCCAACAGGGCTCCCGCCGCAGGTTCTGCTGAAACACCTCCGGCTCTGGACAGTACGGGCTCGCAGATTGAAGAAGGACCGGCGGCGACTGACACCGCAGGCGCCAACGCGCAGCCAGAAGCGCCTGTTAACCCTGCCCTGCCCGCAACGGAACCTGCAGCGGATACTGTGCCCGCCACCGTACCAGAGGCACCCAACAGTGAACCGCAGAACCCAGCAGTAGCCGCTCCGCCGGTCAAGGCTGTGCAGGGTGATCCACTGACGCTTCCTGCCGCGTTACCTGATGGCCCCGCGCAGTTTCTTAATGGGCAATGGCGGGTTAACGGAGGCATCCAGGATAAATTCACCGGTAAACCTCTGCAGTTGCAATACAACTTTGACCAAGGCAAGGGGACCGTCAGTGTTCGTCAGTCCAATGGCGTAGTCTGCACCGGCGCAGCGGCAGGGAGTGTGCAAAAAGGCGCGCTCAGCATTACCAATCCTGAGCAGATGAAATGTAGCGATGACTCAAACTTTATCGGCCCGACCATAGCGTGCAAATCTCCCGCTTCTGGCCACACCGATTGTGTCGGTAGCAATGACGGGGATAAAACGTTCCCCATCCGTATGCTGCAACCCCATTCTTAAACAGGGACGAATAAATTATGTTGCCTGAGATTGTTTCTTTTGATCGCCAGATCACCCTGGTCGGAGACTCCGGAATTCAGTTTATGGATTTCGGGTTAAACCTCAAACGTCTGCCCGCTGGGGAGTTTGTCAAACTCGCCAATGGCGTTCTTACCCGTTTGATCTATAACGAGCCGCGCGATTACTACTTCTATCAGCCGACGCCTGACAATATTGAGAAAGCCAAAAGCCAATACGATATTCCCGTTGAGCAGAGCCTGAAAATGCTGGACAGCGTATGGTTGCCGCTTCCCCTGTTCCGCTTTAGTTTGCCCAATATCTATCAGGAAGGGCCGCTCAACTGGGCCCGGTTCCGCATCGTTAAGCTGCCTGAACCTGATATGGATGGCCATAGTCACCGTATGACGGTAGCCATTGATACCCGCATCATGGCCAAACAACAGTCAGCAGCTGATCTCAGCCCGAATCATGAGGATGTCAATGCGGGCGCGACCTTTGCGGTGGCCACGGCCACTTACGCACTCAACTGGTATTTAACTCAGGATTGGGTCAAAGACTGGCTGGTCGATATCTTTAAAGAGGCCAGCAAGGGCAAAGATATCGACGAGCGTGAGGATGAGATCGCCCAGCAGTATCCGCTGGCGCATTATCTCAATCTGCTCTCCTTGATGGCGGTTCCGCTGGAAGGTTTGCAGACCGAAACGGAACCGGTCATCGCACTACCGCAGTTTAAGGTCATCGCCAATCGGGAAGTGAATGCCATTAAACCGATCCCTGTCGATCTGATTCTTGATGTCGGTAATTCCCGTACCTGCGGCATCTTAATTGAAGATCACGGGCAGTCAGGATCCGGGTTGATGCACAACTATGTGCTCAAACTTCGGGATCTGAGTTCGCCTGAACACATCTATACCGAACCCTTTGAAAGCAAGGTCGAATTTGCGCAGGCGTTTTTTGGCAAAGATCTTTACTCAGTACGCAGTGGCCGCCACGACGCGTTTCAGTGGCCAACCATCGCCCGTATTGGCGGCGAAGCCAGCCGTTTAGCGTCACGCCGTCGTGGAAGTGAAGGTTCCACTGGCTTATCCAGCCCAAAACGGTATCTGTGGGACGAAAAGTTCTATGGTCAGGGCTGGCGCTTCAATAACAGCTCGGCGCAGGAGAGCAACCCGCTTGCCACTGCCGCCCCGTTTGCGAATCTCATCGATGAGAAAGGCGAAGCGCTTCACACCATTGAAGATGAGATGGATCGCATCCCGGTCTTCACGCCTCGCTACTCACGCAGTTCCCTGATGACCTTCATGTTAGCCGAGGTCTTGACCCAGGCCATCAGCCAGATCAACAGCCCTGAGCAGCGCATTCGTGAAGGCCATGCCGGTCTCCCGCGCCAGCTTCGTCATATCATTTTGACGGTTCCGCCAGGCATGCCGATGGCGGAACGCTGCATCCTTGATACTCGAATGCGCCAGGCCGTCGGTTTAGTGTGGAAATCTCTGCGCTGGCACACGGGTGAGAATGATCCCTATGAAGATGAGCAGGCAGAGCACAGCAAAAGCAGCATCAGGATCCCGCTGCCTAAAATCCGCGTAGAGTGGGATGAAGCCTCCTGTGCTCAACTGGTTTATCTCTACACGGAGATCAATCAGAACTTTGCCGGCCACCCTGAAGTATTTTTCAATACGCTAGGACGTCCAGATCGCCAGGATCGCGAGACGCTCACGATTGCGTCTATTGATATTGGTGGCGGCACAACCGACTTGGTCATTACTGACTATCGTCTGGATCGTAATGGTGTGTCCGGCGGTGGCGCAAACGTGCATATCATCCCCCACCAGCGTTTTCGCGACAGCTTCAAAATCGCTGGCGATGACATTCTGCTTGATGTGATTCAGTGCTACGTCCTACCGGCTTTTGAGCTGTCGCTGCGTGAAGCAGGTGTTCGCTCGGTCGAAACACTGATGTCTCACTTGTGCGGTTCACAAAATATCAGTGCCGCAGAAGCAGTATTGCGCCAGCAACTCAGTTTGCAGCTGTTTGTGCCTTTGGCACTGCATATCCTGGCCTGCTATGAGCAGTATGATCCACAAGATGAACACACCCATCTGGTGATCAATCAGCGTGTCAGTGAACTACTGCCTAAAGGCAGTATCAGTAGCGAAGTTGAGAATTTTGTCATGCGAGAAGTGAAAAAGGCAGGAGGCCCAGAGGGCTTCACGCTGGCTGACATCACTCTCAATATTACGCTGGCGAAAATGCACAACGATGTGTGCTCAGGTAAATTCAACATCGATAAAGTGCTTACTGCACTGTGCGAAGTTTTATCCTGCTACCACTGTGATCTGCTGCTGCTAACAGGGCGTCCGTCGCAATTACCGGGTATCCAGGCCATTATCCGCCGCAATCTGCCGCTACCGCCGGGACGCATTCTGGCCCTGCACGGCTATCAGACCGGCACCTGGTATCCCTTCCATAAAAACGGCCATATCCACGATCCTAAAAGCACCGCATCGGTTGGCGCAATGCTGTCGCAGCTGTGTGCGAACCATAGCATTCCAAACTTCCACTTCCATATTTCGGCGCTGAAACCTTACTCCACCATTCGCCATATCGGCACCATTGATATGGATAGCCTGATCCACGATGCCGACATTATCTATCGTCATATCAAATCTGAAGATGGGCAAATCATCTTGCCGGAGTTCATGAACGAGGAAGGAGAAGCAACAACGGCAAGCATCGTGATGCGTGGCGACCTGCGCTTGGGTTATCGGCAACTCGACGCGGAGCGCTGGTCTGCTTCACCTTTATACACACTGCGTTTCAGTGAGTCAGGACGTGAAAAATTCTCGAAAGCGGCCTCCACAGACAGTGGTTCCCCCTATCTCAAGGTCCGGCTGACAATTGATAAAGGTAAAGCTGCTCGCAAATTGGGGCTCATTAGCGATCGTCTCACCATCGCTGAGGTGAGCAGCAACACCGATAAATCCTTTGGAAAGAATGATGTTGAGCTGGAGCTGAATACCCTGCCCGACACAGGACTGATTGATAGCCGTCACTGGCTCGATAGCGGGAGCGTGAAAAAATAATGAATAACGAACAAAAAGCAATGCAATATGGTTGGGCTGCTATCGCTCAGGGCAGTCAGGATGCATTGAGTTGGGTGGAAGCGGTGCGCACCGGTTCTCGCCGCCTGGATAACGAAGCCGACCAGCTTAACCTCAGTCTGTTACGTACCCGTAATCTGGCAAACAGCCTTTCACAGGTCTCTACCACGCCAATGACCGTGGGCTTCTTTGGCATCTCGCAAGCGGGTAAGTCCTACCTTATCTCGGCGCTTGCGGCCGGTAGCAATGGCGAGCTGGAAGCGCGATATGGCACCCGGGTGGTGGACTTTATTAAAGAAGTTAACCCGGTTGGCGGCGGAAAAGAGGCCACCGGTCTGGTGACGCGCTTTACCCGCCATGCACCTGAAGCGCCGCAGGGTTACCCGATTCCTTTACGCCTGTTCAGTGAAATAGATCTGGCCAAGATTCTCGCGAATACCTGGTTCAATGACTTTAACCATGAGCATCTCAATGACCAGCTTGATGAAAACCGCATTGAAGCATCCCTGCGCCCTTTCTTGCAGCGTGCTGTCCAGTCTGATGCCAAAAATGGTGTCAGCCGTGAGGACGTTGTTGCGCTGTGGGATTATCTCAATGCGTCATTCAAAAAATCGGTAGAAAAGCTTGAGCATGCCTGGTGGCCGCAAGTGCTGAAAATCGCACCCGCGCTCAACCCGCACGAGCGTGCAGATCTGTTCTCTCTACTATGGGGGGAGCAGCCAGAGCTGACTGAGACATATCGTTCATTGGCCCATGTGCTGACAAAACTCAACCACGCAAAAATGGTGTTTGCCCCGCTAGAAACGCTTATTGATCATAGCAACGGCAGCATTATGAATGTTGATAGTTTGAATCGTCTCGGTTCAAGCCAGGATCGTCCCGTTGAAATACGCTTCTGGAACGAGGATAAACAAACCGGCAGCGCGCATTTGTCACAAGCCGAGCTCGCGGCACTGACCTCTGAACTCATCTTCCCACTGGCGGAAGTCACCCCAAACAGTGTGATGGAGCAGGTCGATTTACTCGACTTCCCTGGCTATCGCGGCCGTCTCAAACTCCTCGCTTTAAAAGATGCGGCTCAGGCTGGTCAAAATCCAGTATCGCAACTTCTGCTACGCGGTAAGGTCGCCTATCTTTTTGAACGCTATACCGACAACCAGGAGATGAACGCCCTGGTGGTGTGCGCCAGCTCGTTTAAACAGAGTGATGTGTCCGATGTCGGTCCGGTACTGACGCGTTGGGTCGAGAAGACGCAGGGCAAAACCGCCGAAGAACGCGGCAACAGCAAAGCCGGCCTGTTCTGGGCAATTACCATGTGTGATATGCGCATCAATGACAATCTGAAGAAAACAGAGAGTCAGTTAAATGAAGCCTGGGAAGGCATGATGCACATGACGCTACTGGAGCGTTTTGCTCAATATGACTGGTTAAAAGAGTGGTCGCCTGGCAAGCCGTTTGATAACTGTTTTCTGGTGCGCAAACCCGGCATGGATACGCCGTTCCTGACGCTCGACACTGTGCCTGGACAGGAAACCCTTAAAGAGGTGGCGATCACTGAACGTTATCATGATGTGATCGATACCATGGGTCGTGCCTTCGTCACCCGTAATAATGTGCATCTTCACGTTGCCGCTCCTAACGAAGCATGGCAGGAGATGCTTAAGCTGAATGATGGTGGGATCTCCCGGCTGACCAAAGCGCTACATGGCGTTGCCCATCTCGACTTCAAACTGGAACGTCTGCGTGAGCAGTTAAAGCAGTGCCGCATCGAAACCGCGGAAAAACGTCTCGGTCGCTGGTACCAGCATGATGGCGATGGCCAGCTCAGTAAAAAGCAAGCCATTGCCAAAGATCTGTGGCAGGGCCTGTCCGCCAGACCACAGAATTTAGGGGCGCTGATTAGCCGTTTAGACCTGCCCTCTCATGAATTACACAACATCTATCTGAGCATTCGCGATCAGGAGCAAGAGCCGCAAACAGGGGTTGAGTCACGCCCGCAGAATGCTTTTGCAACCCACCCCTTTGGCAGCAATCCTTTTGCCAGTAATCCTTTTGGAGATACCCCCACGGAAGAGCCGCTCGCCGCTGTTGCGCCCGTAGTGGAACGCATTGGTCGGGACGACGAATTCGCTCATCAGGCATTTAAAGCCTGGGTAGCTCATCTGCGAGAGTTGTCGCAGCAAACTGCCTACTGGCAACAGCTGGCGATCAACCCTGAAACAGTCAATCAGTTGTGTGAAGAGTTGGTGACCGCTGCTACGCGTCTGGATCTGGAAGGCACACTCAAACGTGCGCTGGCCGGTCAGGAGCAGGCGGGCACGCTGCGCCAGCAGCTACTGGCACGCCAGACACAGCGTGCCCAGCTGGCAATACGTGACTTTATTGCCTGGTTTGGCTACCTCACACTCCCTGAATCGCAAATCCCTAATAGCTATGTCGGCGAGAAGAAAAAGGTGTTTGCCCGCCAGGTTTCTCTTGCCAGCGATGAACTGCCGCAATTGCCAGCAGTCGCCCCTCAGCCAGGCGTTGCCTATATGGGAGACTGGCTATCAGCACTGATGAGTATCACTTTGGATAATGCGGGCCACAGTGCCACGCGCGATATCTCCATTGAACAAAACCAGCAACTTGGCCAGATCATCGGTCAAATGAAACAAGAGAATCTGCCATGCTAGCTAAAATTTTCCCCTGCGATCCGGCGGAACCGGGTTATGCGCAACTGATGGTTCGCCTGCGTGGCCAGGACGACCTACTGTCAACTCTCAACTTTACGTTGTGCAACAACGAGCAGAACTATCTGCAGCCCAGCGGCACCTGGAGCCCTGCGCCGCATGTGTTTACCGTCACGGGCGGTTATCCATTAGATAAGGGTAGCGCGTTCCGTATTGGCCCGGACTTACTTGACCCTCTGCTGGCTAGCCCTAGTCAGGTGCAAATTCAGGGGCAGTTAGCATCCGGTGAATCCCGTAGCACTACCCTGCAACTGGCGCGCGATACGCTATTATCCTCTGATGCCCGCGGCCAGACGGCCCATTACGGCGGAAGAAGTGTGCTGAACACCGAGGGCCCCTCCACAGAACCTCCTGTGGTCACTGAACCCAAACCCGAACCCGAACCCGAATCCGCGCCGAAAATAGCACGCCCCAAACGCAAGACCTCATTGGTACCGATCATCGTTGCCATCTTTTTGTTGCTGTTGATCGCCGCCGGTGCGCTCTGGTGGTTTATGGGCCGCGGCAACGACACCGCGCCAGCCACCGAGAAACAGCCAGAGCCACAGGCAGCTACGGCGAATGCCCCAGCGAATGCCAGTGAGTGTTCTCCTGCAAACCTGAAGAGCCAAAGTGAGCTCGATTTTGTGCAAAACTGCGTGCAACAGAAACTCGACAGTGACAAGTTGCTGACCATCATTCAGGCGGCCAAAGACGCTAAGAAATGCGGTGTGGCTCAGCGCCTGTATGCGCACAGTGCCCAGGCGGGGGATGCCAAAATCGCCCTCGCTTATGCCGGTGAATATGATCCGCAGGATCACCAATCCAGCGAATGTTTTAAAACACCAGACGCCGATACCGCCGCTTACTGGTACGACACCGTGCTGCAAGCCGATCCCGAAAACCAGAGAGCGAAGCAACGTCTTGCGGAGTTGAGAAAATGATAACAAAGCATCTTCTTCGGCTCTTATTGCCAATTTGCGGCCTGTTACTCACCAGCCATAGCTTTGCCGCAGAGGGAGACAAACCTCTTCTTCAAGAAGGGAAAAAAACCTTATTCCAACGCGTACTGACGACACCCGGTTGCAAACTGGGTAGCGCTGCAGGTGATGAGAAAGGCGAATTTCAACCCGCGTTTAGTAGCTTTTATGTTTATCAAAAAGCAGAAGTCAACGGTCAGAGTTGGGTCAAAGTGGGGCCAGACAGCTATGGCAAAACCATTGGCTGGCTGCCGCAGTCCTGCACCGTTGACTGGAAAATGCAGCTGACACTGGCGTTTACCAACCCGGCGAACCGTGACCGTTTAGTGTTCTTCAAAGACAAAAAAAACCTGGAGGATATCCTCAACGCGCCCGATCCCGTCTCGATCGTTGCGCCGCTGCGCGCCCATCTGAAACGCGATGGCCAGGCTGAGGGTGTGCTGGCGCAGGAGCCGGAATACTTTGTCGATCTGCAAAAGCAGTTCTACTTGTTGCCCATCCTCAGCGGTGAAGAGGTGATGACGGAGAGTGGCTTTTATACTCGCTTGCTAAACGTCGCGTCAGTGAGTAAGGCGGATCCTAAAGAGCAACAAGCCGATGATGTTAAGCAGTTGAAAGGTTTTAATGCATCGGTGGTTTTTGTTATCGACTCGACCCTCTCAATGGGCCCGTATATCGATCGCACCAAAGAAGCGGTTAACAAAATCTATGACAAGATTAAGCAGGAACATCTGCAAGACCAGGTGAAATTTGGTCTGGTTTCCTTCCGCTCCAACACCAAAGCGGTGCCGGGTCTGGAGTTCACATCAAAAATCTTCGCCGATCCTAACCAGGTGAAGGATGGAGAGGACTTCCTAAAGAAAGTTGCCGGACTCAAAGAGGCCAAAGTATCCAGCTCGTTATACGATGAAGATGCATACTCCGGTGTCATGTCAGCGATAGATAACATCGACTGGAGCCCATTTGGTGCGCGTTACATCGTCTTAATTACCGACGCCGGTGCCATCGATGGTAGCAACAAACTTTCTGCCACGGGGCTTGATGCCAAACAGCTGCGTCTGGAGGCGGGGAATAAAGGGATTGCGATTTATACCCTGCATCTCAAAACGCCGTCGGGTAAAGAGGACCATGCGAAGGCAGAAGGCCAGTACCGGGATCTCTCCAATTTCGACAGTACTCAGTCCAACCTTTACCAGTCCGTTGATGCCGGTGACTTAAAAACCTTTGGGCAACAGGTCGATACACTTGCAGGCGCGATAACAGAACAGGTGAAAGCTGCCTACATGGGCGATCCGGCTATCGGCAGTGCACTCTATTCTAAAGATGATGGCAAGAAGCCAACGCCAGAAAATAAATTGCTGGAAGACACGGCGCTGATTGGACACGCCATGCAATTGGCCTGGCTGGGTAAAAAGAATGACACTCAGGCCCCCCTGGTGTTTAAGGCCTGGATCAGCGATCGCGATCTTATCAAACAAAATATCCCCACGACCGACGTGCGTGTGCTGTTGACCAAAGGGCAATTGAGCGATTTAAGCGATGTTGTAAGCCAGATCCTGCAAGCGGCCAACGAAGGCATGATCTCACCCAACAAGATGTTTGAACGCTTGCGCACCGTAGCGGCCACCATGGGGGCGGATCCTAACCAGTTGAAACAGCAGGACAACGCCAAAATCAACGATCTCGGCGTTTTAGGGGAGTATCTTGCTGACCTCCCCTATAAGAGCGACGTGCTTAACCTCGATGAAGAGACATGGAAAAGCTGGGATGGTTTGTCGCAAGAGAAATTCATTCGTACGCTGTCGACGAAACTACGCTATTACCAGAAATACAATGCCGATGTTGATCGCTGGGTAGAACTCGCCAAAGGGAGTGACCCGCGCGACCGCGTCTATCCAGTACCGCTGGAAATGATGCCCTGATGCTACATATCGACGACTTGTGCGTTATCCGTGGCGAGGGGGATCACGCTCACCCTGTTTACCTGCCGCAGCTAAGCCTGCGGCCAGGCCAGGTGATGGCGGTAACCGGAGAAAGTGGTTGTGGCAAAAGCACCCTGCTTGAGGCTATTGGCTTACTACTCAGCCCTGCGAGCATTAGCCGTTTCACACTTCAGGGTAAGACATCGCTCGATATTGCCTCGCTGCTTACTCACAATCAGCAAGCGGAACTGGCCGAGATCCGCGCACGCCATCTCGGATTTGTGCTGCAAAATGGCGGCCTGCTCCCTTTTCTGAGCGTGCAGGACAACATCACACTGCCGTGCCAACTGCTTGGTATGACGCCGGATAAGGCCATGCTGAGCAGAGTGATTGATGCGCTGAAACTGGCCCCTCTGTTGAGCAAGTACCCGGCGCAATTGTCCTTTGGTGAAAGACAGCGAACCGCATTTGCCCGCGCCATTCTACATCGCCCCGCATTGGTGCTGGCCGATGAACCCACCGCGGCTCTCGACCCACATAATGCGCAGCAACTGTTTAGCCTGTTTATTGATCTGGTTGCTCAGGAAAATATGATGGCGCTGGTTGTGTGCCACGATTGGCCACTGGTGCAACGTTTCAATTTATCCTGCCTCGTTGCACGCCCTGGCTCAGGAGCCTCAGATCGGTCAGGGGTACTACCCCAAAGGGGAACTCACTTTGTCCTGTAACCGTACCCTGCTGTTAGGGCGTCTGGCACTGCAAGATCTCTGGCACGACCGCATGATCTCTTTTTGTATTGCTTCATCCTTGGTTGCGGTGATTGCCCCACTTCTGCTGCTATTCGGCCTGCGTTTTGGCATCGTCAGCCAGTTACAAGATGAGCTCGCCAACGATCCTCGTAACCTGGAAATCAGGATGTTAAGCAGCGGCAATTATGATCCCGAGTGGATAGCCAAGCTGCGCCAGCGTCCCGACGTGGGTTTTGCTATTGGTCAGACACGTTCACTCAACACCCTTGCTGACCTGCAGGTGGATAGTACCCATTTCATCGAAAATGCCGAGGTGATCCCCACCGATGTGGGTGATCCGCTGTTGGGCAAGCTCAAGGTTCAGCAGGAAAATGAGGTGGTATTAACGCAAGAAGCTGCGCGTAAATTGGCGGTGAAAGCGGGTGATACCGTGACGCTACGCGTCAGTCGCCAGCTGGATGGGCGTCAGGAGTGGGGACGAAAAAGCCTGTTGGTCGTTGGCATATTACCTGCCACCTATTTCAACCGGTCAGCGATGTTTACGTCCTCTTCCTTGCTGTTGATGCTGGAGCACTTCAGAGACGGTTACGCCATCCCGGCGCTCGGGGTGAGTACCGGGCAGCCATTAAGCCCTCAACCAACCCGTTATGCACGCGCCAGATTATATGCCAAAAGCATTGACCATGTGGCTAGCCTGGAACGCGACCTGCGTGTGCAACGCATCGAAACCTCCAGCCGACTTGCCGATATCGAGAATGTGAAAAGTATCAACCGGGTGTTGGGGTTGATTTTTAACATTATTGCCGGCACTGCGCTGATTGGCTGCATTGCCTCTCTGGTTGGATCGTTTATCGCTAACGTCGATCGCAAGCGCAAACACATTGCCGTACTGCGGCTGCTGGGCTTTACCGGCCCGGCGGTAGGCGGGTACGTCATTATGCAGGGTTGCTTACTGAGCCTGTTGGCTTATGTGGGCGGCTACGGCATCTATCTTATCGCCAGCCAGATATTTAACCGAGCACTAGCCGGGAGCCAGGCGACCGACCAAATGTTGTGCAAAATAACCCTGACCCACAGCCTGATGGCCATGGTCATGACCGTGGTGGTCGCACTGATTGTTGCCAGCATTGGGGCTTACCGGGCCATTAACATTGAACCTGCGCAAAGCCTGCGTGAAGTGTGATTTTTTACTCATTGATGATTAGCGGAGACTTTTCGTGACCTTAACGCCTGCTTCACTGCCGTACTGGTTAGTTTTTGGCCTACTTGCCAACGTCTCTTCTGCTCTGGCAGAGCCGTGGACGGAAAATAGCTGGAATCCCAAACCGGATAGCGAAGATATCGTCTTGCCAATGCCCTGCGAAGGCTCAATGGTGTTCCGTCGAGTCGAGATCCCAATGGCAGGTCCACTGGATGATCTGCCGATTACGCTGGGCCAGGACAGTGGGGATTGGGGCGTGATAGAACACACTTACCCCGCATTCATCGCCGGCAGCTTCACGGATAAAAAAGCCAAGGGGCGCTATTACCTGATGGCGAAATATGAACTGACGACTTTGCAGTATCAGGCATTAACAGAAGGCACTTGCCCGACGCCTTCGCGCAAGCTCAGTTTACCCATCACGGGGATCAGTTGGTTTGATGCCGTCAGCGCCGCCGATAAATACAACCAGTGGCTACGCACCCATGCCATGGATAAGTTGCCACAAGAAGATGGTGATGCAGGATTCTTACGCTTGCCGACAGAAGTCGAATGGGAATTCGCCGCGCGCGGTGGCCTGAAAGTTAATAGCGCCGAATTCCGCGATCAGCATTACCCGATGGACGATATGAAGAACTATGAGTGGTATTCCGGCGCGCAGTCTTCAAATGGCCGCGTACAACTCATTGGGCTATTGCAGCCTAATCCACTGGGTTTGTATGACATGCTGGGCAACGTGTCAGAGATGATGTTCAATCCATTTTATCTCAATAAGCTTAATCGCCTGCATGGACAAGCCGGAGGCTTCGTAGTACGGGGTGGCAATTTCCTCTCTGGCCCAACAGAAATTCGCAGCGCGACCCGCAAAGAAGTGAATTACTACGATCAGGCCACGCCTTCCATCAGTAAAACGATCGGCATGCGCTTGGTTCTGGTGGCACCAACCATTACCTCACCGGACAAAGTTAAACTGCTGGAAAAAAGCTGGGAAAACCTTGGGGCTGAAAATCAGGCTGACACTACAAAAGGCGAAGCGGCAAAAGACACGGCTAAAGCACTGGGCAGTCTTGCGTCGAATGTCGACGATGCCGCCCTGAAGCAGAAGCTGAAAGACCTAGAAAATCAGCTGCGTGCCAGTAATCAGAAACAACAGGAAGAGCGCGACCAGTCTATCCGCGCCAGCCTGAATTTAGGCTCTTTCCTCTGCACCAAGTTGCAGGATGATGGCCGTTTCCTTGATTTCCTGAACCATAACTACGAACTGCTGTGTAAGAACAAAGACGCCAGCGATACCAGTTGCGCCATCCGTAAAACTAAACTGGGCGAGCAATCGGACAGGCTGCAACAGCTGACAGGGTATTACGCCAGCAGCCTTGTCGATGCGGCCACCCTGTATGGGAAAGAGGGGTTGCAACACGAAGTCACGGTGTTTGATCAAATGCTCACGTTGAACAAACGTCTTTCAGGGCTGAAGCCTTTCCTCGCAGCCCACTGGCAGAACCAGCAGAAGTATCTGGAGAACGGCAAGATTGATACCGCAGGCTGGCTGGACAGCTGCAAAAAGATCAACGCCGCTCCACAGGCTATCGCTCAGGAAAAGTAGCTGAAGACCGGGAGTGGCCCTACCCGCACTGTTGATGCCTTTTATCGCCGTGCTATCTTACCCACTCGCTCTACCGCAACCGGATCAACAGCAATGGCAAAACAACGTGTAGGAATCGTGTTTGGCGGCAAGTCTGCTGAGCATGAAGTGTCGTTACAATCAGCGAAAAACATCCTCGAAGCGATTGATAAGAGCAAATATGAGGTGATGTTGCTGGGCATTGATAAACAGGGCGAGTGGCATCTGAATGAGGCATCAGGCTTTCTGCTGAATGCCGATAACCCAGCGTTGATTGCCCTGAACCGATCAGGCGAAAACGTGGCGCTGGTGCCGGGTAGTGCCTCGCAGCAGCTGATTAGCCGCCAGCAGGCACAACCGCTGTCACAGCTGGATGTGATCTTCCCGATCGTTCACGGCACCCTGGGTGAAGATGGATCGCTGCAGGGCTTGCTGCGCATGGCGAATCTGCCGTTTGTCGGTTCGGATGTGCTGGGATCGGCGGTGAGCATGGACAAAGACTTCACCAAGCGCTTGCTGCGTGATGCGGGATTGAAAGTGGCACCCTGGATCAGCGTCACTCAGGCGCAGCGTGCTCGTCTGGATGCGCAAGCCGTGGTCGATCAGTTTGGATTACCGCTGTTTATCAAGCCAGCCAATCAGGGTTCGTCCGTCGGCGTGAGTAAAGTGGATCGCGTTGAAGATTTGGCGACAGCGCTTGATCTGGCCTTTACCTTCGATCGCAAAGTGCTGATCGAACAAGGCATCAAAGGTCGCGAGATTGAGTGTGCGGTGCTGGGTAATGATGAACCAGAAGCCAGCCCGTGCGGTGAAGTGGTGGTGCATGATGCCTTTTACTCCTACGACACCAAATATATCAGCGCAGACGGCGCACAAATCGTGGTGCCTGCTGCCATCACTGAGCAAGAAAGCACCGCGATTCGTGAGGTGGCGATCCGCGCTTTCCAGGCGCTGGAGTGCTTCGGCATGGCGCGCGTGGATGTGTTCCTGACGGAGCGTGGCGAGATTGTGGTGAACGAGGTGAATACCTTGCCGGGCTTCACCAATATCAGCATGTATCCGAAGTTATGGCAGGCGGCAGGATTGAGTTACAGCGATTTGATTACGCGGTTGATTGAGCTGGCGCAGGCGCGCCATCAGCAGAGCAGCCAGTTAAAAAGCAGCGTTTAATCAGTAAGATTTGAGCCGTTTCCTGGTGCGCATGAGGGTACAACCGAGCACGTGGGTAACAGACCAGACCGGGCACATAGGTAACACTTTTTGCTGGTCTGGCTTAGGTTGCTGTGGGTATCGTGCACGGCCCCATAAAGGCCAGCCCGATCGCAAAGGAATCACGCATCCATGCAGATCGGCCGCCGCTCCCGGCGGCGGACGCTTTGCTCTTCGGGCTGGCCTTTACGGGGCTTTTAGCATGGTCATTGCTGTGGCCGGTGTTCGCATCAATATGCTCCCCAACCGTCGCGGCACAATTTATTGCGCATTTGCGCTGCAGCCAGTGATGACATCAATATGCTCACCAACCGTAGCGGCGCTATTTATTGCGCATTTGCGCTGCAGCCAGTGATGGCATCAACATGCTCCCCAACCGTCGCGGTGCAATTTATTGCGCATTTGCGTACCTCAGGCTACGTCATTCACCATGCTGCGGGGTTCCATCGCCGGAGAGGTTTGATTGCGGCCATTGCGTTTCGAGAGATAGAGATTCTTATCCGCCGCTGACACCAGGCGATTGATCAAGCTTGGCCACTCGCGTTCGTTGATGCCACTGCCGCGCGCCAGACCTAAACTGGCAGTCACGGTCACGGTGTTGCCCTGAATCCAGAACTTCTCTTTGACCATCGCCTGACGGATGGCTTCCGCCAGTTGATACAGTTGCAGGTGGCTGTAGTCGAACACTACCACCACAAACTCCTCGCCGCCAAAGCGACACACCATGCCGCGATTCCCCACCACTTTCTGGATGCGGCGCGCAATCTCCTCCAATACGCCATCACCGGCATCATGGCCGAAGTTGTCGTTAATCGCTTTGAAATAGTCGACATCCAGCATCACAACACCCGCTTCACGCTGCAGGGAGAAAGGCTCCTGCTTCAGACTTTCATATAAACCTGAACGCGACAGTAACTGGGTAAGAAAATCAAAGTTAGCGCGTAGCGCCAGGCGATGGTTGAGCTGGCGGACTGCATCCATGCTCACCGCCACCAACAGTGGGCTTAAGGCCACGGTGGCAACGCCCAAGCGCGCTGAAGTCAGGTGGCTGATAGGCAGCAGTGCGTCATCGCCCTGAATATTCATCACACCATGTGAAACGAGAACGATCTCAGTGATGCCGGTAATCAGGATCACCAAGCTTGTAACAGGAATCGGTAACACGATGGCGCACCAGATCAATGCCGGCACCGGGAAAGTCAGGCTGCCTGCGCCACCAATCAACGCGCCCATGGTTAATGAGAGCACCACCGCCGCCAGCGGTAACAGCTTGCCGGGATGCAGCAAGGCACGCGGGGAAACGCTGCGCAGCGAACGCGCCAGCATCACCGGTAACAGCATTAATGAGGTGGAGAACTGCTCGCTAAACCAGTCACCCCAGGCCACCACAAAGCGTGCATTGAAATCGATATCCTGCGCCCATGCGCCCCAGGTCGCACAGGCTGCGGCCCCGAGAAAACAGGCCGGGAAGATGCGCATCGCATTGAACACCTGGCTGTTAGCCGAAGGCGGTTGCAGATGCTTAATCAGCATACTGACTGAAACAAGGATAAACAGGATATTGGCGAAGTTGACCGTGACGGCGGGCAGCGCCCAGCCTGAGAACACCGTGTCGTTAAAAATCATCGCAGCAAAACACACCAGATAACTGGAGGTGGTATGCAGGAATGGATTACGCACCATCAAACCGGCAATCAGTGCGTTCACCGGCCAAAACAGTGAAAATTCCTCAGGAACACGCAAATGGCTGCCAATAAAGCAGAAGAAAAGCGTAATGAGGAACAGCGAGAGTGCATTCTTTTTTAAATTATTCTCAGCAAACAGCTTAACGCGCATACGTCTGAACCCTGTAACCTGGAAATCGCTGCTCTCTGCCCACGGGCATCAGCAAGCATTAAACCTGAAATACCCGTGTGATGATTCGGCAATTAAGCGGGTGTTCGTCAACCTACTCTGCGACTGGGGGTGCTCAATCGCTGCAATTATGCCCTGCAAATAAAAAAATCGGATATCCGAGATATCCGATTTTTACCTTAAAAACCCGTTATTAAGCAAAGTGATATTGCTATTTCACCGCAACTGGCCACTGACTCAGACGAATACCACGCTGAGGGGCGTTTTCACCGAAATCCTTCAGAACCGCTTTGACGTCCGGGTCCATGTAGCTGGCGTTATCGTGGTCGACAATCACCGTGCTGTTTTCTGGGATCTCCGCCAGCAAACCCTGCAATTTCGGGTTGTGCATAAAGGTCAGATTCTGCTGGAAGCGGAGGACGTAATGATCGTCATGACGGGTTAACTGCAACGCATTACGATGGCTCTTATAAATGCTGTAGAGGATCTGCGTGGCGATCCCGATGCCAATGCCCGCCAACATGCCAAACACGATAATGCCGCCAATGGTGGCGAGAAAAGGAACGTACTGCTGCGCCCCCATGCGGAATTGCTCAACGAACAGGCGCGGCGTCGCCAGCTTGTAGCCGGTGTACAACAGCACGGCCGCGAGGCTGGCTAACGGAATGGTATTTAGCAGATCGCTGAACCACAGCCCGCAAATCAACAACAGCGCGCCGTGGATCAAGATGGAGAGCTTGCTTTGCGCCCCGACGCTGACGTTCACCGAGCTGCGGACAATCACGGCAGTGATCGGCATCGCACCCAGCAAGCCAGCCGTCAGGTTGCCAACGCCTTGGGCGAACATCTCTTTGTTAGGTGACGGTGCCGGATGCTGAGAACGCAACTTTTTCAATGCCTCCTGGCTCAGCAAAGTTTCCAGGCTTGCCACCAACGCCAGCGTCACGGCGACCACCCAAACCGACGGATTTTGCCATGCCAGCCAGTCCGGCGTTTCCAGTTCAGCCGCCAGTGCCGACAGGCTGTCAAAGGCCGGCAAGACAATGCGGGGTAGCCCGCCCGCCAGGCTTGGGAACAGGCGATCGCCAAACAGCGTCGCCATACAACCGAACAGCACCGCGACTAACGGCCCCGGGATCCAGCCCAGCGCCTTAACCGACTTCACTACGGGAGTGGTCCACAGCCACAAAATCGCCAGGCCGATGCCTGCAACCAGCATCGCACTGAGAGAAAACTGGAAATCGCCCTGCACCAGCGAGACCAGCTCGGCATCCCCCGCTGCACCGAGTGCGACAGGGATCTGCTGCATAATCAACAGAATACCGATGGCCGCCAACATCCCTTTTATCACGCTGCTTGGCACCAGGGAAATAAAGCGACCGGCGCGCAGCACGCCGAACAGGCACTGCAACACGCCCGCCAGAATCAATGCGGTGAGAAAAGCGGAGAAGCTGCCGAGTGTCTCGATCGACGCGACCACAATGGTGACCAGACCCGCTGCCGGGCCACTGACCGCAAAGCGTGATGGACTCAGCGAGGTGACCAGCAGGCCACCGATCACGCCGGTAAGCAGTCCGGCAAAGGGCGGCAGACCGCTGGCCTGCGCAATGCCTAAACAGAGTGGCAACGCCACCAAAAACACCACCAGCCCGGCGGGCACATCCTGACGCAGTGTATTTAGATTCATGGCACAGGTCCCTCGGTAAATGGCTGGGCCAGCTGTTTCAGCTGACCGATCCACAACGAATGTGGTTTCTGCTGATGCAGATATTGCGCAAAATAATCTGGATTGTGCTCAAGGCGTTGTAATGCCACGCTGCGATTTTTCGCTAATAAGGGTTTTAGTGTCGTCATAATTATCTTTTCTCTACTGCCAGAAATAGGATTTTCAGGCTGAGCCACAGGAGTTTAAAAGCCGCAAGGACAGGCGATGGAAGGCAAAATCCGTGCTCCTTCACAGAAATTGTTTATAGCTGCTAATGCTTGGTGTTGCATGCTGAATATTTCCATGCGCCATAAAACAACACGCTCTGTAAAATTAACGTCAAAAAATGTCATTCGAACGTAATTTAGTGCAAGCGAGAGAGTTGGCTTGAAAATCAGCATATTAAATAAATATCAACCAATTAAGACGAGATTTAAATCATTCATTTCAAATGAAATGACAAAAATATACACGCACTCTCTTTATGCCTATGTACTGGTATGGTGATATAAACATTTTGGGGTGAGAAAAATCTTAATTATAAAATTTATGATTAGAGTGATTCACTGGACGAATATTAAATTAGCGGCATTTTTCTCTAAAATACTACCAACAACAAAGCAAGATATCAGGAAAATAATGAGGGAAGTAATAATGACGAAGAAAAGTAAATATGACTGGCCCTGAATAAAGGATTAATAGCGCCTGCCAGACAGGCGCTATTTCGCTTGACGAATTATTTACCGTTCCACGCTTTCAGGCGAGCTTCACGGACCTGCAGCTGCTGTTCCGGCGTCAGCTTGTTGTAGTTTTCCGCCATGCCGCTCTCCCAGTCACCGTACAGCGGATTAGGCAGCACGATAAACTGGGTGCCAAAACGCTGGTGATTAAGGCTGACAAACTGCTGGCGTTGCGCATTGCCCTGATGCCAGGTTCCACCGCCGAAGTCATTCAGATTATCGCCCACATACAGCACCACGTTGTAGCCCGCATTTTTGATGGCATCAAAACGATCCTGTTTGTTGGAATTTCCGGTGCTGAGGCGCACGGTTTGGTCGCTGACACCGCTGAAGCCCAGCTTGTTGAGGTTATCCACTGTCGCCGCGTAATCCTTTTGGTCGCGGTTAGAAACGTAGAACATGGTGCCGCCATGACTGTTCACGTAGTTGGCAAACTCTACTGCGCCCGGCACCGCAGTGGCCTGACGCGCCTGAGTCCAGGCGGACCAGGTTTTACCGGAGAACGGCTGACCGTTTTTCGCCTGCCATGCGCTGTAGGCGCTGTTATCGATCATGGTTTCATCCAGATCGACAATCACCGCTTTAGGCTTGCCCGCCAGCGAAGGGGCGGCATCAAATGCCATACGGGCGCTGTTGAATGCCTGCCAGCTTAACGCCTGATATTCCCCAGACTGCTGGAACCAGTTCACCGCCAATACCGATTGCTGGCTGAGTTGCTGCTGAGCCTGCTGTTTGGCGGGTTGTGCGCATCCTGTCAGCAGCAGCGCAAGCATGCCGGACGCCGCCAGCAATGTGGTGTTTTTCATCATTTCATCCTTAAGTGATTATGGTCAGTTTGTGTAAAGCTTTAAAAATGTAGCAGTTAACGTAAGCTGTGGGCAGAAGAAAGCTGCCGCCCAGTCAAAGGAGACACTTATGTCACATGCCGGACCGCGCTCAACCCTGCTTGATGCTCTGCCATGGCTTGATTATGCCTTTCAGCCTGCGGGCCAACCGGTGCCCACCAATGCCGCTTACGGCCAGCAGCGCCATACCGCCACCGTGGTGCTGGCGACGCAGAATCAGCCGCCGAAAAGCTGTGAATCGGATGGCGTAATCAGTGAGGATCACCTGCCCGTGGCGGTCTATACCGCAGACTGCCTGCCGGTGCTGTTTGCCGATACCCAGCACCATCTGGTTGCGGCGGTGCACGCCGGATTAAAAGGGACGCTGGCAGGCGTGCTGAACAGCGCGATTGATGGCCTGCTGGCGCGCGGCGCTCGCCCTGACACGCTGCGTGTCGCCATCGGCCCGGCGATTGGGCCATGCTGCTATGAGTTGGGTAAGGATTTAGTGGCAGAGATGCAGCAGCGTGATGATTTGCCTGAATTAAAATGGGCCAACCAGCAACCGCAAAATAGCGCGGCGATCCGTCCGCAGGCCCGCGCGCATCATCAGGGTGTCTGGTTTGATTTGCCGCATCTGGCACGGGGATTGTTGTTACAGCGCGGTATGGCGGCGCAACACATTGAGCTGCTGAATGTGTGCACCTATTGCATGGCAGAGTCGGGATCGAGCTATCGCTTCAACACCCATTTTGACAGCGGCTTCCAGTCACGTTTTTCGTGGATTCGCCGCCGGGACTGATGGCTTCACGTCCCTGTGAAGCCGTGACCTCAGTGGATGATGGCGTTGAGCGCCAGTACTCCCGCCAGGCCGAGGATAGAGATCAGCGTCTCCATCACTGTCCAGGTTTTCAGGGTTTCCACCACGCTGAGGTTGAAGTAACCCTTGAACAGCCAGAAACCAGGATCGTTAACGTGTGAGGCGATCACACTGCCCGATCCCACCGCCAGCACCATCAATGCCGGATCGGCATGGGTCGCAGCAATGATCGGCGTGACGATCCCCGCCGTAGTGATCGCCGCCACGGTTGCCGATCCCAGTGCGATACGCAGCATGGCGGCCACGGTCCAGCACATCAACAGCGGAGAGAGCGACGATCCTTTCATCATGTCGGCAATGTAGTTACCGACGCCGCTGTCCACCAGCACCTGCTTAAAGGCACCGCCGCCAGCAATAATGAACACGATCATGGCGATGGCGGCAATCGACTCGCCGCACATATCCATCACCTCTTCCATCTTGCGTCCATTGCGCAGGCCCAACGTCAGCACCGCAATCACCACCGCGATAAACAGCGCCACCGCTGGGTTGCCGATGAACTCAAAGAACTGGCGCAGCGGGTTCTCTTTCGGCGTGGTCAGCTCAAAGACTGCGGCAATCGCCATCAGCACCACGGGGATCACCGCCGCAAAGATACTGATGCCGAAGCCTGGCATCTCCTCTTCACTGAAGATTTTAGGGTTGTACAACCCTTCCGGCGGCGACTTCTCAAAGCTCTTGAGGAATTTCGAGAAGATCGGCCCAGCCACGATCACCGTAGGAATGGTGATGATCATGCCGTACAGCAAGGTAGTACCGAGATTCGCTCCAAAGATGGTGGCGATAGCGGTTGGGCCGGGATGCGGCGGCAGGAAGCAGTGCGTCACGGAGAGCGCAGCCACCATCGGTACGCCGACGTACAGCAGGGGCAAACCGGCCGCGGCGACGATGGTGAACACCAGCGGCAGCAGCAACACGAAGCCCACTTCGTAGAACATCGCCAGGCCGACGATCAAGCCGGTGACCACCAGCGCCCACTGCAGCCGTTCCTTACCAAAGGCCGCAATCAAGGTGGTGGCAACACGCTGTGCCGCACCGGTATCCGATACCAGCCGCCCGAGCATGGCACCGAAGCCGAGGATCATCGCTAATCCGCCGAGCGTCGAACCGATACCTTTCTGGATCGAGGCCATCACGTTAAGCGGCGTCATGCCTTCGGCAATCCCGACCACCGCGGAGACAAACACCAACGCAATGAAGCCGTTGACCTTAAATACAATCATTAACACCAGCAGCAGTATCACACCCAGCACAATAATGGTTATTGGCATTTTTTATTATCCTTAGAAATACAGAGGGGTGATTAAGGTTTAGGCGCGGCCCGGCAATAATGCCAGCCGCGCCATGGCATTACACGGCGACGCGCATACCGCCATCAACAAACAGCAGATGACCATTCACAAAATTAGAGGCACCAGAAGCGAGGAACACAGCCGCACCAATCAGCTCTTCCGGTTTACCCCAACGAGCAGCTGGAGTGCGTTTGGTGAGCCAGCCGGTGAAGGCCGGATCGTCGGCCAGCGCCTGCGTCATTTCAGTGACAAAGTAGCCCGGTGCGATGGCGTTCACCTGGATATTATGGCGTGCCAGCTCGACGCACATGCCGCGCGTCAACATGGTCACCGCCCCTTTTGAGGCAGCATAAGGCGTGATAGTGTCGCGGCCCAATTCGCTCTGCATCGAACCAATATTGATGATCTTGCCGCGTTGACGATCGACCATTTTCTTCGCCACGGTTTGTGACACCAAAAATACCGCGGTCTGGTTAACGGCAATCACGTCATTCCAGTCCTGCTCCGGGAATTCCAGGAATGGACGACGACGCTGAATACCGGCATTGTTGACCAGAATATCGATCGGCCCCCACTCCGCTTCAATCTCATCCACCGCTTGTTGCACCTGGGCAGACTGCGTCACATCAAAGGCTTTGGCGTGCGCGCGCAGGCCCAACTCGCGTAATTTCTCTGCGCCCTTCTCTGCGCCCTCAGCGGTGGTGGCGTTAATAATCACTTCCGCGCCGGCTTCACCTAAACCCCGTGCCAGCAGAAAGCCGATGCCGCGCGCAGAACCGGTGAGCAATACACGTTTGCCTTCGAGGGAAAATAACTGACTCATCACTGCTCCTTAAAAGGTTAACTGAACTTTCGCTGCACGGGTTTTGTCCCCGGCAAACTGCAATGCTGCATCGATGTCCTGCAAATCATATTCACCGCTGAACAACGGCAGTGGTTGTACTACGCCGGTCGCCAGCCACTCCACGGCGATGTTGAACTCGTGCGTGAAGCGGAAAGAGCCGACCAGCTGAATCTCTTTAGCAATCAGCGCCATAATCGGGAAGTTCGGGATGGTGCCGCCCATGCCGACCTGCACCAGCGTGCCTTTGGCGCACACCACATCCAGACAGCGCTGCAGTGAAGACGGATGGCCAGACGCTTCAAACGCCACATCGAAATAGCCTTTGTCCGCCAGATACGGCGTGAAATCGCCGTCGGCGGCATGGATCACCTCGCTCGCGCCCATCTGCAATGCCATGTTCAGTGAACGCTCACTGATATCGCTGCACACCACTGAAGCGGCACCGCGCGCTTTGGCGGCGGCGGCAATCAAGCAGCCAATCGGCCCCACGCCAGAGATAAATACGTGCATGCCGGTGAGATCGCCCGCCTGATGCGTAGCATGAATGCACACCGCCAGCGGCTCGGCAAACACCATCACCGTTTCATCAGCGTCCTGTGGGAAGGGAACACACTGCTTGCTGTCCACCACTTTGTATTGGGTGAAACCGCCATCCACATGCGGTACATACATGGCGCTGCCGAAGAAGCGCATGGAGGTGCACTGGTTTTCCTGGTCGCGCTGGCAGTATTTGCACTCGCCACAGGGTTTGGAAGGGTTGACCGCCACTTTCTGATCCTGCTTGAGGTTAGGATCATCACTTTCGACCACCTGACCGATGACTTCATGGCCGAGGATCATCGGCATTTTGACTTCAAAATTGCCGACCTTGCCTTCCTGGTAGTAGTGCAGATCAGAACCGCAGATGCCGCCGCGCGTAATCCGCACCAGCGTGCCTTTACCCTCCCACTTCACCTGCTGCTGCGCGACGCTGACCTGTTTTTTACCGGTGATCACGCAGGATTGTGTTTCGATATTCATGATTTCCCCATTTGGTGCTGTTGCAATGGCGCCATAACAACGGGATCCGCACGACAAAACTGTGAACCAGATCACTCAAAATCATGTTACGAAAAAGCTGTTACCTGGAACGTGAACTACTCGTGCTGAAGATGGAAGCTGGATCACTTTTTTCTGGCGAAAACCAAGAACGGTCTGGGGGATTAAGCGGGAACGGTTGTGCCATTATCGCCACACCCTCACCCGGGAATGTTGTTTAGATTGAATCTGACAGGAGTCATAACTATAGAGCTAATTCATTAGCCCGCATCTTCATGTTATTACAGGGCGCGCAGGTTTCTTCCCGTGCCTGGCGAAGGAGTCCGAACCTTTCGCTTGCGACTTGCCGCCCTGCTTTTTTTGAGGTTTCTCACAGCCTGAACGCCGCGAATTTCCATCCCGCCCTTTTCCCGCTACAGTTCACTCATCCGACCACTTTCTGAGACTGTGATCATGACTGAGCATTACGCCCACTTGTTTACCCCGCTTGATCTGGGATTTACCCAACTGAAAAACCGTTTTTTGATGGGCTCAATGCACACCGGGCTGGAAGAGCATACCGATGGTACTGAGCGCCTGGCGGCGTTTTATGCCGAGCGGGCGCGTGAAGGGGTGGCACTGATCGTGACGGGCGGTATCGCGCCGAATCCGCAAGGGGTGGGTGCGCAAGGGGGTGCCGTCCTTAACCTGGAAAGCCAGTGCGACTGGCACCGCACGCTCACCGATGCGGTGCATGCGGAAGGCGGTAAAATTGCCCTGCAAATTCTTCATACCGGACGCTACAGCTATCAACGCGATCTCGTGGCGCCTTCGGCGTTACAAGCCCCGATTAACCCCTTTACCCCGCGTGAACTCAGCGATGCGGAGATTCGGCAAACCATTGCGGACTTCGCGCACTGCGCCCGCTTAGCTCAGCAGGCCGGTTATGACGGCGTGGAGATCATGGGCTCGGAAGGCTATCTGATTAATCAGTTTTTGGTCGCGCACACCAACCATCGCGATGATCACTGGGGTGGCGATGTCGTGCGCCGTCGTCACTTTGCGCTGGCGGTGACCCAGGCGGTACGTGAAGCAGTGGGTAACGAGTTTATTATTATCTTCCGCCTGTCGATGCTCGACCTGGTGAATAACGGCAGCTCGCTGGAAGAGACGCTGACGCTGGCAAAAATGCTGGAACAGTGCGGCGTGACGCTGTTCAACAGCGGCATTGGCTGGCATGAAGCGCGCATTCCTACCATCGCCACCTGCGTGCCGCGCGCTGGATTCGCCTGGGTGACACAACACTTACGCGAAGCTGTGTCGGTACCGGTTATCGCCACCAACCGTATTAACCATCCGCAGGTGGCGGAAACGCTACTGCGCGATGGCGTCGCCGATATGGTGTCGATGGCCCGCCCCTTCCTCGCCGATGCGGCTTTTGTGCGCAAAGCACAAGCCGGGCAGCCCGATGCCATTAATACCTGCATTGCCTGTAATCAGGCCTGTCTCGACCAGATTTTTGTCGGCAAGGTCACCTCTTGCCTGGTCAACCCTCGCGCCTGCCATGAAACGCTGATGCCGATTGAGCCTACACAGCACCGCAAACAGATCGCGGTGGTGGGTGCTGGCCCCGCAGGCATGGCGTTTGCACTGCAGGCGGCGCAGCGCGGGCATCAGGTTACGCTGTATGAAGCCGATGCGCAGATTGGTGGGCAGTTTAATATCGCCCGGCAGATCCCCGGCAAACAGGAGTTCAGCGAAACGCTGCGCTATTTCCGCCATCAGTTGGAAGCCGCAGGCGTGGCGATCCATACGCAGCATCGTGTCTGTGCAGATGAACTGGAAAGCGCAGATGAGGTGGTGATTGCCACCGGTATTACGCCGCGCCAGTTGAGCATTCCGGGCATCGATCACCCCAGCGTGCTCAGCTATCTCGAGGTGATCCGCGATAAAAAACCGGTGGGACAACGCGTGGCGATTATTGGTGCCGGCGGTATTGGTTTCGATACCGCCGAGTTTTTGCTGCATCGAAATGAACATGAGGACTTCTACCAAAGCTGGGGCATCGATCGCAGCATGCAGGCGCGCGGCGGATTAGTTCGCCCGCAGCCGCTGGCAGCCGATCGGCAAATCTGGCTGTTACAGCGTAAGTCGGGTAAACCCGGTGCCGGACTGGCAAAAACCACCGGCTGGATCCACCGCGCCAGTTTGCAGGCACACGGTGTGCAGCTGTGGGGCGATGTGGAATATCTGAAGATTGATGATGAAGGACTGCATCTGCGCCATCAGGGCGAGGCGATCACGCTGGCGGTGGATAACGTGGTGATTTGTGCCGGTCAGGAACCGATGCGCCAGTTGGCGGATGAACTGGCCGCACGCGGTAAAGCAGTGCGGCTGATTGGTGGCGCGGATGTGGCGCAGGAGCTGGATGCTCGCCGCGCCATCGCTCAGGCGACTGAACTGGCGCTCAGCGTGTGATTAACGCAGTTTAACCGAGCGCAGCACCACAAATTTGGCATTGGACGCCACCAGCTCACAGTTGCCAAACAGCTTTTTCATTTTGACGTGATAACCGAGGTGACGGTTGCCAACAATGCGCAATTCGCCGCCATATTGCAGGCAACGTTTGGCATCGCGCAGCATTTGCCAGGCCAGATGATCGGTCACCGCGTGCTGCTGGTGGAACGGTGGATTACACAGCACGGCGTGCAGACGATCCGACGGGAAGCCACTCAGCACGTTGTTAACGCGGAACTGGCAGCGCGCCAGATCCTGCGGACGGTTCACTTCCACATTGAGCTGGCTGGACGCCACCGCCATGTAGGATTCGTCATAGAACAGCACCTCAGCGTTCGGGTTCTGCTCCAGCGCCAGTAAACCAATCACGCCGTTACCGCAGCCCAGATCGAGGATTTCACCTTCAATATCTGATGGCAGATGCTGCATAAAGAAGCGTGCGCCGACATCCAGCGAACCGCGTGAGAAGACGTTGGCGTGGTTATGGATCTGGTAAGACGAATCATCCAGTGGCCAAACCGTTGTGTCTGATACCTCCGGCAATTTCGGTTCCGTGAAGGTGCAATAAATCAGACGGGCTTTCTTCCACGCCAGTGACGTTTTGCTCTCACCGAGGATACGGTCAAACAGCTGTTGCGTGGAATTATGAATGTCTTTGGCTTTTGCCGCGCCGATGATCAGCGTATCAGGCGTGACCACTTTGCGCAGCGCACGCAGTTGATGCTCTAACAGCGCCAGCGCTTTCGGGATTTTGATCAGTACGGCGGCAGGCGCGGCCGGCAGTGGCGCCAGGCTATCGATAAAGTGCACCTGATCTTCATCCATTTCATTCAGACGCAGGTTCTGTTTTGCCGCCATCTGGCTGAGCCAGGAATCGCTCACGTGCCAGACTTCACGGTTGCCCAATCCACAGGTCAAGGCGCCAAAATTGTCGTTGAACACCAACACCGGTCCTTCTGGCAGGGCTTGCTGCAACAGGTATTCATCGGCGGAATCCCACGCCTGTAACGGGCTTTCTTCACGCATTGGCGGGAAGCGCTGCAACGTCAGCGTGCGATCGGTCAGTTCAAATTGGCTCATGGAATCTCCGGCGTGGTACACTTTGCGCGATTTTCGCCCTAAAAAGGGGGCGCAGTATACTGTCTTTCGTCGGGAATCCCAATGTCATTAATCTATCTGCAGGGTTACCCTGAAAACATCCTCGAACAGGTGCAGTTGCTGATTGATAATCAGCGATTAGGCAGCTTTTTGCAGGAACGTTATCCCGATACCCACGATGTAGTCAGCGATCGGGCACTTTACGAATACACCCAGGCGATGAAAAGCCGCTATATGCGCAGCGCGCCGCCAGTGAGCAAAGTGATTTGGGATAACAAAATCAAGGTGATGAAACATGCGCTTGGGCTGCACACTGCCATTTCACGCGTACAGGGTGGCAATCTGAAAGCCAAAGCCGAGATTCGCATCTCGACCTTCTTCCGCTTGGCGCCGGAGCCTTTTCTGCGCATGATCGTGGTGCACGAACTCGCGCACCTGAAAGAGAAAGAGCACGATAAAGCGTTTTATCAACTCTGCTGCCATATGGAACCGGATTACCACCAGCTGGAGTTTGATGCGCGCCTGTGGATGACAGACCAGGCGATGCGCGGCAACGCGGCTTAAAGAAACTCCTGCGCCTTCTGTATCAAGCTGGTTTTGGTCAGGGCGCCCATAAAACGGCGCTCCTGCGGGTTGTTCAGCACCGGCAAGCGCTCTAGCGTCACCCGCGCAAACGCCTCCCAGCCTTCTCGCATACTCTGATTCTGATAAATACACGGGAAGTTATCGTCCATCACACTGCTAACTGGCGAATCCAGGGTGATCTCCTGCGTCAGCACTTTGCGTGAGATATCGTGAATCGACACCACGCCAAGGAACTGCCCAACGCTGTTGATCACGTAGACATAGCGTTCACGTTTGAGCGAACTCACCGCCAGCGCCTGTCCCACTGACTCTTCCGGTTGCAGCGCCGCGCCGGGGATAATCAGCTGATCCACGCGCATATTATCGAAGTCGAATTTGGCTTCTGAACGACTAAAGTGATTGCTCACCACCGGATAGGTGCTGGCGGATTGCAGCCGGTACACCACCATCGAGGCCAGCACTGAGGCAATCATGATTGGGAACAGCAGGCTGCTGTTGAGCGTCATTTCCAGCACCATCAACATCGCCATTAACGGCGCCTGACTGACTGCTGCCAGCACCGCCGCCATGCCAATCGCCGCATACAGCAAGGTGTTACCTACCGGTATATGCAGCACTACGCCAATCTGCGCCAGTGCCACACCCAGCAACGCGCCTATCAGTAAAGAAGGGGTAAACAGCCCGCCCACCGCGTTCGATCCCACCGACAGTGTGGTCGCCAGGGTTTTCAGCACCAAGAGGCCCACCAATCCCGCCAGCACATAGTGACCATCGATGATTTTCACGATCACTTCGTAACCATTGCCCAGAATATCCGTGGAGATCAGCGCCAAAAAACCCACCGCTAAACCGCCTAACCCCAGGCGGGCGGGCAGAGATGAGATACGAGCAAACTGCGCTTTACTGCGTGCAATCAACTTAATCAGCAGCCAGCCCGCACCGCCCGCCACCAAACCAATCAGAATGGTCATCAGCAAGCTGCTGATATCCATCTGGAATAGCGCTTCGGAGAGCGGATAAAGCGCGCTGCGGAAACCCAATGACCACATGGTCATTACCGCCACCGCCGACGCGACAATCAACGGGATCAGCCGTTGTAAGGCCGAAATACCGAAGGCAATTTCAGCCACGAAGATCGCGGACGCTAAGGGAGCGTGATACACCGAAGAGAGCCCAGCCGCTGCAGCCATTGCTACGATATCGCTGTTACGCATCTGCGGAAACCAGCGTCCGATCAGACTGCCGCTCAGCGCCGACAGCTGCACCATCGGCCCCTCTTTACCGATCGAGGCGCCGCTGCCGATACTGGCAATCGATGACAGCGCACGGAACAGAGAGGTTTTGGTCGGCACCGCATCCAGACGGGCGTTGATCACTTCGAGGTAATCGGTTTTGACCGTTTCCTGTTTCTCGATCGCCACGGCAAAACGCAGGAAATAGCCCGCCAGCACCCCGCCTGCACCCACCAGCAGTGGCCAAAAGATCCACGGCCAGACGTGCATCGCCACGGTGATTTCGCTGTCGCTGTTAAACAGCAGACGGTTGATGAGATCAATCACGCCGCGAAAGGCGAGCGTCACCAGCGAGGCGACAAATCCCACGGGGATAGCGATTAACAGCGTGGTCCAGTTCAATGCATGTTTACTTCCACTCACCCACGCGTCCCCGTTTGCTGGTTAAGAAAATTGTGCCGCATCATCATATTGGAATGCGGATCGCATGATCAAATTTCGTCTGACGACCTTCCCGCTGAACATGCTACTCTGCCGCTTTACTGTTGCAGGAGAGCTAACCGTGATTCGTTTTGCCATTGTGGGAACCAACTGGATAACCCGCCAGTTTATCGACGCCGCGCACGAGACCGGCAAAATGAAGTTAAGCGGCGTCTATTCGCGTCAGCAATCCCAGGCTGATGCCTTTATCGCCGACTATCCCTGCACACTCACCTTCACATCGCTTGACACGCTGGCAGCCAGCCCGGAGATTGACGCGGTCTACATCGCCAGCCCGAATGCGCTGCATGCTGAACAGGCGATGCTGTTTATGTCGCACGGCAAACACGTGATTTGTGAAAAGCCGATGGCCTCAAACCTGCGTGAAGCCGAAGCGATGATCGCCTGCGCGCGTCAGCATCAGGTGGTGCTGTTTGAAGCCTTTAAAACCGCCAGCCTGCCTACTTTCCTGCAACTGCAGCAAACCCTGCCGCAACTCGGCAAGCTACGCAAAGCATTGATCAATTATTGCCAATATTCATCACGTTATCAGCGTTACCTCGACGGTGAAAACCCCAACACCTTTAATCCACGCTGGTCGAATGGTTCGATCATGGACATCGGATTCTACTGTCTGGCCGCAGCGGTGACCCTATTTGGCGAGCCACAAAAAGTGCAGGCACAGGCTTCACTGCTGGAAAGCGGCGTGGATGCACACGGCGTGGTGATACTGGGCTATGGGGATTTTGACGTCACTTTGCTGCACTCTAAAGTCAGCGACTCCCAGATCCCCAGTGAAATTCAGGGTGAGGCCGGTTCGCTGGTGATTGAGAAAATCTCTGAGTGCCAGCAACTGCGCTTTATCCCGCGCGGCGGTGAGAGCCAGACGCTGACGCAGCCCCAGCATACTAATACTATGCTGTATGAAGCCGAGACCTTTGCCCGTCTGGTTGAACAGCATCAGGTTGAACATCCGGCCTTGGAAACCTCACGTATCACGGCAAAACTGCTGACGGAAATCCGTCGTCAGACCGGTGTGGTGTTCCCGGCGGATCAGGTTAATCAGTAAATATTGCAAAATATTTCCACTCCCCCATTGTATCTGCTTGCGGTTGGACGTATGTTGAGCGCTGCAAAGGGGAGTAACTTGTTTACCCGAAATAATTCGATTTTCAGGAAGGCGGCAAGTACATGAACCCGCAGGAGCTTACTGAAGTAAGTGACTGAGGTGAATGCACGTAGCCAACGCACCTGCAATTTGAATTATGAAAGGTATTAGCTGATTGATCGTCATTACGATGCTAAACGCATCCGGTCGTCAGGCAACCCGGAATCGAATTCTGAGTTGTAAGTGAGACCTTGCCGGAAGGCGAGGTTTGCTTGCAGCTTAATAAAAGCGGCTAACGTCTTCTGACTTAGCCGTTTTTTATTTTCCGACAGGATACGACTATGCACTCTGTAGGCACACCACTACTCTGGGGCAGCTTCGCTGTTGTTGTGCTCATCATGCTGGCGATTGATCTCTTCTTACAGGGACGTCGCGGCGCTCAAACCATGTCATTCAAACAGGCGGCTATCTGGTCTCTGGTTTGGATCTCCATCTCCCTACTCTTCAGCGCGGCGTTCTGGTGGTACCTCGAAGGCACCGCGGGGCGTGAAGTGGCAACCGCACAAACCCTGGCTTTCCTGACCGGTTACGTGCTGGAAAAAGCGCTGGCGGTGGATAACGTCTTTGTGTGGCTGATGCTGTTTAGCTACTTTGCGATCCCGGCGCAGCTACAGCGTCGCGTCTTGATCTACGGCGTACTGGGCGCGATTGTGCTGCGTACCATCATGATCTTCGCGGGTAGTTACCTGGTGACGCAGTTCAGCTGGATACTGTACATCTTCGGTGCTTTCCTGCTGTTCACCGGCCTCAAAATGGCCTTTGCAAAAGAAGGCGATGATGCAGCGGTGGGTGATAAACCGGTAGTGCGCTGGCTGCGCAAACATCTGCGCATGACCGATAACCTCGAAGGAGAGAAGTTCTTTACCCGCAAAAACGGCGTGCTGTTTGCCACCCCGTTGCTGCTGGTGCTGATCATGGTGGAATTGAGCGATGTGATTTTCGCGGTTGATAGCATCCCGGCTATCTTCGCGGTCACCACCGATCCCTTTATCGTGCTGACCTCAAACCTGTTCGCGATCCTCGGCCTGCGTGCGATGTATTTCCTGTTAGCGAACGTGGCGGAACGTTTCTCAATGCTGAAATATGGCCTGGCGATAGTGCTGGTGTTTATCGGTATCAAGATGCTAATCGTCGAGTTCTATCATATCCCGGTTGGTGTCTCACTGACGGTGGTGGGTGTGATTCTGGGCGGCACACTGCTGATTAACGCCTGGGTTAACCACAGAAACGACCAGAAGGGCATCTCACCATAATCTGCTGCAGGGGCGATAGTCGCCCCTGCATTATTTTGCCAGATTAAACCTTCACCTTTTATCGCTCTGTCACACTTCCCATCATTAGCAGATCAAATAACCGATCCAGCCCATACAAACAGAATTATCTCTTTCCTCACCAGGACTTTTCCTTATACTCCGCCGGGCAAACCGTTAGGCGCGGAGCAACCGCGCACAACATTCATACCGCTATAAAAAGACCGAACTATGCAAAACAACTTTATTGGACGTCTGGGCGCGCTGTTCGCAGGAAGCCTGGTAAAACAAATCATGATTGGCCTGGTTGCCGGTGTGGCGCTGGCGTGGTTCTCACATGATGCCGCCTTGGCGGTGGGCCTGCTGGGTGAACTCTTTGTTCGCGCGTTGAAGGCTGTGGCACCGTTGCTGGTGCTGGTGCTGGTCATCTCTTCGATTGCCAATCACCAACAGGGGCAGAAAACCAACATCCGACCGATCGTGATGCTCTATCTGCTCAGCACCTTCTTTGCGGCGGTGGTCGCCGTAAGCATGAGCCATCTGTTCCCGCAAAACCTCTCCATGAAAGTGGGAGCGACCGAGATTTCCCCGCCGTCTGGCATTACTGAAGTGCTGCATGGTTTGTTGATGAGCATGGTGGCCAACCCGATTGAGGCGTTAATGAACGCCAACTACATCGGTATTCTGGTATGGGCCATCGGGTTAGGTTTGGCATTTCGTCACGCTAGCCCCAGCAGTAAGGCGTTTCTCAATGATGCCTCTCATGCGGCGACATGGGTGGTGCGCTGTGTGATTCGCTGTGCGCCATTGGGGATTTTTGGTTTGGTGGCTTCGATTCTGGCCTCAACCGGCTTCGAGGCCCTGCAGGAGTACGCCACACTGCTGGCGCTGTTGCTGGGATGCATGGCCATCATGGCGCTGATCGTCAACCCGATGCTGGTGTTTCAAAAGCTGCGCCGTAACCCGTATCCGCTGGTGTTTACCTGCATCCGTGAAAGTGGCGTGACCGCCTTCTTCACCCGCAGCTCTGCGGCCAACATTCCGGTGAATATGGCGATAGCTAAACGTCTGAATCTGGACGAAGACACTTACTCCGTCTCGATTCCTCTCGGCGCGACCATCAGTATGGCGGGCGCATCCACCACCATCACGGTGTTGACTCTGGCGGCGGTACATACGTTAGGGATTGCTGTGGATGTTCCCACCGCGATTCTGCTGAGTTTCGTGGCATCAATTTGTGCCTGCGGCGCGTCCGGTGTGGCGGGCGGTTCTCTGCTGCTGATCCCGGTGGCCTGCAACATGTTTGGCATCCCCAATGATCTGGCGATGCAGGTGGTGGCCATCGGCTTTATTATCAGCGTGTTGCAGGATTCGGCTGAGACGGCACTGAATTCGTCAACCGACATTCTGTTTACTGCGGCGGTATGTCAGGCGGAAGCGGAACGGGAACCGAGCACTGCATAATTTGTAAAATCGCTTCCTGCCTCCTGAGCGTATTTTGGCCGCCATGAATGGCGGCCCTACAATGGACAGATGCGATTTCGTGGGGTGCGCATTCAGGTACGAACGGGCACATGGGTAAGCAGTTATAGGTTGGTGAGAATATTGATGCCATCACTGGCCACAGCAATGACCATGCTAAAAGCCTCGTGAAGGCCAGCCCGAAGAGCAAAGCGTCCGCCGCCGGGAGCGGCGGTCGATCTGCATGGATGCGTGATTCCTTTGCGATCGGGCTGGCCTTTATGGGGCCGTGCACGATCCCCACAGCAACGTTAGGCAGACCAGCAAAAAGTGTTACCTGTGTGCCCGGTTTGCGCATTCATGCGCACCGGGGAATTTACAGCGTTACCCCACTCTTAAATATCGCTAACTCGCGGAAATCATTCGCTTCGTTACGCGCAGGCTTCCCGTTAGCAATTGCTACGATCATATCGACGAAGTCGGCCAACATCTCGGGCATGCTCATGCCATCAATCAACCGTCCGGCGTTAAAATCAATCCAGTGCGGCTTCTTCTCTGCCAACTGAGTGTTAGTGGCGATTTTCACCGTGGGTACAAAGCCACCATAAGGCGTGCCGCGACCCGTAGTGAACAGCACCATATGACAGCCCGCACCGGCCAAGGCACTGGTGGCTACCGCATCATTTCCCGGCGCACTCAACAGATTCAGGCCCGGCGTGTTGAGACGTTCCCCATATTTCAGCACGTCCACCACCTGGCTCTGGCCCGCTTTCTGCGTACAGCCGAGGGACTTTTCTTCCAGCGTGGTGATGCCGCCCGCTTTGTTCCCTGGCGACGGGTTCTCATAAATCGGCTGCTGGTGATCGATAAAGTAGCGCTTGAAGTCGTTGATCATCGCCACAGTTTTGTCGAAGGTGGCTTCATCCCGGCAACGGCTCATCAGAATGCGCTCTGCGCCAAACATCTCCGGTACTTCAGTCAATACCGTGGTGCCGCCGTTAGCAATCATTTGATCGGAGAAACAGCCCAACATCGGGTTAGCGGTGATGCCGGAGAAACCGTCGGAACCGCCACACTCCAGACCAAACTTCAGCTCGCTGAGTTTGCCCGGCTGGCGCTGATCTTCGCGCATCACGTTATACAGCGCATGCAGCCGCTCAAGTCCGGCTTCCACCTCATCGTCCTGCTTCTGACATTCCATAAACTGCACGCGGTCGCTGTCAAAGCCACCGAGGGTATCGCGGAACACATCCACCTGATTGTTCTCGCAGCCCAGGCCAATCACCAGCACTGCGCCAGCATTTGGATGACGCACCATGTTTTGCAGCATGGTGCGCGTGTTCTCATGGTCCTGTCCGAGCTGTGAACAGCCAAACGGGTGGCTGAACAGATGTACGCCATCAATCCCTTGCGCTTCATTGGTTTCTTTCATAAAGCGCGACAGGATTTGCCGGGCGATACCATTCACGCAGCCAACGGTTGGCAGAATCCATAGCTCATTGCGGATCCCCACCTCGCCACTGGCGCGTCGGTAAATCTGCACCTCACGGTCAGCCGCCTGGGGCGGAATCGTGAGGAATTCTGGCTGATACGCGTATTCATCCAGATCGCTCAGATTGGTGCGTGCGTTGCTGGAGTGAATGATTTCCCCCGCAGCAATTGGGCGCGTGGCATGGGCAATCGGCAAACCGTATTTGATCACCAGCGCATCGGTTGCCAGCGGTGTCAGCGCGAACTTATGGCCGCGCCCTACTTCATGCTGCAGCGTGATGACCTGATGATCGATTTCAACCTGGGTGTCAGCTGCTAAATCCCGCAGCGCCACCGCCACGTTGTCGCGTGAATGTATTTTTATCGCATCTTGCATAGCGTTATCTCAGTGGGTTCAACGCCGCCCGCATCCCGTGGACGATGATGTTTTGCAGGTGTTGGCTGATGGCGGCCACAAGTCCGGGCCGCTGAGTCAGATCTTCGCCCCAGTGTTGGCTGTTGCTCAGCACGGTCTGCACCAGCTGTTCTGGGGGCATTTTGTTTTGGTTTACGGCGGGCCACAGCTCAGCGAACTGCTGCAACCAGTGATCGTCATCCTGTAAAGGCCAGTGCTGCTCACCCTGTTCGCCACGGTAAAACGCCAGCAGCGCGGCAAACGCGAAGGTCAGGTGAGTTGGCCATTGCCCGGTTTGCTGCTGTGACAGCAACAGCGGCGGCAGCAAACGGGTGCGGAACTTGGTCATGCCATTGAGCGCAATCGAAAGCAACGCATGGCGAATAAACGGATTGCGGAAACGGCGCTGCACGGCATCGGCAAAGGCGTGAAGTTCATCGCGTGGCAGATCCAGCGTCGGGATCACCTCATCGCGCAACAGCGCGTCGACATAGCCAGCAATGGCAGCGTCATCCATCGCTTCGCCGACACTCTCCAGCCCCGCCTGAAACGCCACCGGTACCATGGCGGTATGCGCGCCATTGAGGATCGCCACCTTCTGCGCTTTGTAGGGCGTGATATCATCGACAAACTTCACCTCTGGCGCCAGATGATCCAACTTCAACTCCTGCGCCAGCGCATCTGGCCCCTGAATCACAAACTGGTAATAGACTTCACCCGCCACCAGATAGCGATCTTCATAGCCCAACTGCGCAGATATCGACGCGCTGTCGGCGGGATAACCGGTGACGATGCGATCCACCAGCGTGTTATAAAACGCGCAGTGATCCAGCACCCAGCGTGCAAACCCGGAGGGAAGCTGCCAGTGCTTGATGTAGCGCAACACCAAATCGCGCAGCGCATCGCCGTTATAATCGATTAACTCGCAGGGCACGATCAGCCAGCCCTTGTCTGCGGCACCAGCAAAGTGGTTAAAGCGTTCCCACAGCAATTGCGTCAGCTTGCCGGGAAAGGAGGAGGCGGGCGCATCCTCCAGACGATCCTGCTCAGCAAAGGCAATACCCGCTTCGGTGGTATTGGAAAACACATAGCGCATCTGCGGTGCGCGGGCCAGTGCGAGGAAATCGTCATAATGCTGATAAGGCTGGATCTCGCGATTCACGCTGCGGATCAAGCGGGTTTCACTGACCTGCTCACCCGCCGCATTCAGGCCACGGATCAGCGTGGTGTACAACCCATCCTGCTGATTCAGTGAATCCGCTACCACGCGATTGCGCGGCCGCACCACCACCACGCCCGCATCGGTATCCTGATGTTGATTGAGCCAGTCAAGTTGCCAGTCAATGAAGGCACGCAGGAAATTGCCTTCACCGAACTGAATAACGCGTTCGCTGTACTGCGCGCCGGGGAAGTCGTGACGGTTTAGCCGCTGCATCATCAGGCTCCTAACTCAATGCCGAAGTAATCACGGGCATTGTTAAAGCTGATGTTCTGCACCATCTGGCCCAGCAGCGCTTCGTCGGCAGGGGCTTCACCTCGTGCCACCCAATTGCCAATCATCTGGCACAGCAGACGACGGAAATACTCATGGCGCGTGTAGGAGAGGAAGCTGCGGCTGTCGGTGAGCATGCCGACGAAGCGGCTCAGTAAACCGATTTGCGCCAGCTGCGTCATTTGACGCTGCATACCATCCAGTTGATCGTTGAACCACCATGCTGAGCCAAACTGCATCTTGCCCGGCTCCCCTTCCCCCTGGAAATTGCCCGCCATAGTCGCCAGCACTTCGTTATCACGGGGGTTGACGCAATAAAGGATGGTTTTTGGCAGCGCATTATTGCGGTTCTGCGCATCCAGCAAGCGAGCCAGCGGGATCGCCAGCGGCGCATCGTTAATGGAATCGAAACCGACGTCCGGGCCAAGGATATCGAACTGGCGTTGGTTGGCATTACGCAGCGCACCGATGTGATATTGCTGCGCCCAGCCGCGGCGGGCATATTCGCTGCCCAGCCATACCAGCACCGCAGTTTTGAATTGCGCGACTTCCTGTTGTGATGGTGCGGTCCCTTGCAGACGGCGCGCCAGAATGCCATCCAGCGTGCTTTCATCCGCTTCGGCAAACAGCACCACATCCAGCGCGTGGTCGGAGATTTTGCAGCCGTGTGCGGCAAAATGATCGAGACGTTGGCTGAGGCCACGCAGCAGATCGTCAAAGCGCAGCACGTTGATATCCGTGACCTGCTCCAGACGCTGGATCCACGGCAGGAAGGTATCGAGTTCGATATTGAAGGCTTTATCTGGACGCCAGCTCGGCAGCACTTTCACGCTGAAACTGGCATCGTTCGCCAGCGTGCGGTGGTGCTGGAGATCGTCCAGAGGATCATCGGTGGTACCCACCATTTTCACCTTCATCTGCTGCATGATGCCGCGTGCGCTAAAGGCATCCTGAGCCAGTAATTCGTTGCACTGCTGCCAGATGCGATCTGCGCTTTGCTCATTCAAAAGCACATCAGTAATACCAAACGGACGGCGAAGTTCGAGGTGCGTCCAGTGATACAGCGGATTCCCAATAGTATGTGGCACCGTGCGGGCCCAGGCGTTGAACTTATCCTGATCGCTGGCTGCGCCCGTGCACAGTGCTTCCGGCACGCCGTTGGCACGCATCGCCCGCCACTTGTAGTGATCGCCCTTCAGCCAGATGTCATAGAGGTTGGTGAAGCGATAATTTTCGGCAATCTGCTGCGGGGGTAAATGACAGTGATAGTCGAAAATCGGCTGATCTTTGGCGTAGTCATGGTACAGACGACGGGCGAACTCGCTATCGAGGAGAAAATCTTCACTCATAAAACGCGACATACCTGCTTCCTCATGTTTGGTGCCTGTTGGCTTCTGACTCAAAGTTATCATACCAATTTTGCAAATCGGCAAAATTGTTTGCGATGCATCTCACAATAATGACAGTTTCACTGTGGGTATATGGACGAAATAGCCAGCATTAATGCACTAACCTGCTGTTGTAGCGGCTTTTTAAATGAACTCACACGGCATGCAGGGTTTTTGTGATGGCATTCAACTTTTAAAGTTGTATAACAAGTTAACCTCTCGCCTCGTTGATGCCGATCGTAATGGCACAGCGCATAACAACAAGGCGGCGGGTCTGCTCGTCAAGGCCGCCCGAGTGCGCACAGCAGTGCGCCTGACTCTTTAATGGCAAGCATTACGACAGACTGGAAGAGGTTAATGATGCGTAAGATCAAAGGGCTACGCTGGTACATGATTGGGCTGGTGACGCTGGGCACCATACTCGGCTACCTCACGCGCAATACCATCGCGGTTGCCGCACCCACGCTGGAAACCCAGCTTGGCATTACCACACAACAATACTCGTATATCGTTGCCGCCTATTCGGCGTGCTACACCGTGATGCAGCCCGTGGCCGGTTATGTGCTGGACTTACTGGGTACCAAAATCGGCTATGCGGTATTCGCCGTGCTGTGGGCAATCTTCTGCGCGGCCACGGCGATGGCGGGCAGCTGGGGCGGTTTTGCGCTGGCGCGCGGTGCGGTCGGTGCAGCGGAAGCCGCAATGATTCCTGCGGGCCTGAAAGCCAGTAGCGAATGGTTCCCGGCGAAAGAGCGTTCCGTCGCGGTGGGCTACTTTAACGTGGGTTCGTCGATAGGAGCGATGCTGGCACCGCCGCTGGTGGTGTGGGCGATTATGGCACACAGCTGGCAAATGGCGTTTATCATCACCGGCGTGTTGAGCATGGTGTGGGCACTGTGTTGGCTGGTGTTTTATAAGCATCCAAAGCAACAAACCAAGCTGAGTGAAGAAGAGCGTCATTACATTATCGCGGGACAGGAAGTACAGCATCAGACTGGCAACAACAGCAAAATGTCCGCCCGCCAGATTCTGCGCAACCGCCAGTTTTGGGGTATCGCTCTGCCGCGCTTCCTTGCAGAACCAGCCTGGGGCACGTTTAACGCGTGGATCCCGCTGTTTATGTTCAAAGTTTATGGCTTCAATTTGAAAGAGATCGCTATGTTTGCCTGGATGCCGATGCTGTTCGCGGACCTGGGCTGTATTGTCGGCGGATATTTGCCACCACTGTTCCAGCGCTGGTTTGGCGTCAACCTCATCGTCTCACGTAAACTGGTCGTCACCATGGGCGCAGTGCTGATGATTGCGCCGGGCACCATCGGCTTGTTTACCAGCCCTTATGTCGCGATTGGATTATTGTGTGTCGGTGGTTTTGCTCATCAGGCCCTGTCTGGCGCGCTGATTACTCTCTCTTCCGATGTGTTTGGGCGTAATGAAGTGGCAACCGCCAACGGTTTGACCGGCATGGCAGCCTGGACCGCCAGCACATTGTTTGCTCTGGTGGTCGGCGCACTGGCCGATACCTTAGGCTTTAGCCCACTGTTCGCCGCACTGGCCGTGTTTGATTTGCTGGGTGCCTGCGTTATCTGGACGGTACTGAAAAATCAACCGGTGTCTGAACTGGATGATGCGCACATGGCGCAACCGGCCACCGCGCGCAGTTAATCCCCTCGGGCTGGTGTCTGCCAGCCCATTTCCTCCGTTCCGCCAAAGTGGTATAACAACTCAACCTCCACCACTACAGCGAACCGCGCAATGGATCTGAACGAATCCCGTCGTCTTTACCAACAACTCGCCAGTGAACTCAAACGCCGGATTGAAGCAGACGATTATCGCGTGGGCGATAAACTGCCTGCTGAACGTTTGATCGCTGAAGAGATGGAAGTCAGCCGTACGGTGGTGCGTGAAGCGATCATTATGCTGGAAGTGGAAGGTTACGTTGAAGTGCGTAAAGGCTCAGGCATTCACGTCGTCAGCAATCAGCAGCAGAATCGTGAAACCACCCCGAGCCAGTTGGAATTTGCCAGCTTTGGACCCTTCGAGCTGCTGCAAGCCCGCCAGCTGATTGAGAGCAACGTGGCCGAATTCGCCGCCACGCAAGTCACGCGTCAGGATATTATGGCGTTGATGGCGATCCAGGAAAAAGCGCGTCATGAAGATCACTCACGTGATTCCGAATGGGATATGCATTTCCATGTGCGTATTGCGCAATCCACACAAAACAGTGCATTAGCCGCGATTGTTGAAAAGATGTGGCTGCACCGCCTGCACAACCCCTATTGGCTGAAACTGCACGAACATATCGATGCGCGCAATATCACCAGCTGGTGCGACGATCATGACCAGATTTTGAAAGCACTGATGCGCAAAGATCCCGCCGCCAGCAAGCTGGCAATGTGGCAGCACCTGGAAAATACTAAACAGATGCTGTTTAACGCCACAGCCGATGATTTTGAATTCAATGTTGACCGTTACATGTTTGCGGAAAATCCCGTCATCCTGCCGGAAGGTAGTGACAATTCACATTGATTCTGCTGCATTTCCAGGCGAATTAGTCAGTTAATCTGCAATAATGTCAGCTCATGTAAAGCTCCTTTTGACCATCTGCGTCAAAAGGTAAAACTCCTGTACGGCAGCCACTTTACACTGTCTGACTAGCGTGATTTTTGTTACAGTTATCGCCCTTTTCTTACCCTTTGCGACAGGGCTTTAAAAAGTCGCTGATTTAACAATCTATTCTGGATGGATCCGGAAACCCCGCATGGGCTGCATACCTAAAATGTATAACCAAACCAGCCTGCGCCTCAGCCCCTCACGGGCACGTTTAACAATGATGTTCAGGAACGATTGATGGATATTTTGAAAGCATTGCTGCATGCCCTGTGGCAGCAGGATTACGAAATGCTCTCCGACCCCACGCTGGTGTGGGCCATATACGGTTTGCTGTTCATGATCCTGTTTCTGGAGAACGGCCTGCTACCTGCCGCATTTCTTCCCGGTGATAGCCTGTTAATTCTTGTTGGCGTGTTAATCGCCAAAGGCACCATGGGTTTCCCGTTAACATTGCTGGTGCTGACCACCGGCGCCAGCCTCGGTTGTTGGGTGAGTTATATACAGGGCCGATGGCTCGGCAACACCCCCACCGTGCAAAAATGGCTCTCACATTTACCCGCGCAATATCATCAGCGCGCCCATAAATTATTCCACCGCCACGGCTTATCGGCGCTGTTGATCGGCCGCTTTATTGCCTTTGTGCGTACGCTGTTGCCTACCATTGCCGGGCTCTCTGGCTTGAGCAATGCGCGTTTCCAGTTCTTCAACTGGGTGAGCGGCTTCTTGTGGGTGCTGATCCTAACCGTGCTCGGCTTTGCGCTGGGTAAAACCCCGATTTTCCGCCGCTACGAAGATGAGCTGATGTTCTGCCTGATGCTGCTGCCGTTAGTGTTGCTGGTGATTGGGTTGGTGGGTTCTCTGGTTGTACTGTGGCGTAAACGCCAGGCATCACGTAATGGGAATTCACAGTCATGATCAAGTTGCGTGGATTCCCCAAGCGCATAGTGCCTTGGGTATTTGCCGGTGCGTTGGCAGTGCTGACCGTGATTTTTGCGCCTTCGTTACTGCAACATGAAGCCGTGGTGCAAATCCGTGTTGCTCATAGCGGCACCAATTTGCCCGATGGTTTTTATCTTTATCAGCAACTCACCGCGCAAGGCGTACGTATCAAAAGTATTACGCCTTCTGGCGATGCGCTAGTGATTCATTTTGAGAATGAAGAGCAGAGTTTAGCGGCACAGAAAGTGCTGCGACGCCTGCTGCCACAAGGGTTCGTGGTGGCCAGTGGGCCACAAGCTTCGCAGCAGGTTCCTGACGCCAATCGTCCCACTTACAGCTAACATTCCTCCGTCTGGCGATAAGCCAGACGGTGAATCAATCCTCGCTATCCCCGCGTCTTCTTTGAATTTTTTCGTCCGATGTCTATCCTTAAGGAAGCGTGCGTTATGACAAGCTGGGATGCCATTCCTGCCCGGTTTGCGGCAGGTCATCAACAATGGAAGGTAAAAGCCTGATGAAACAACAATTACTGCTGGGTGCTATTCTGTTCTCTCTCTCCGGTTCGCTGCTGGCGGCTGAATCACTGTGTCTGCAAAAAGAGCATGACATTCAGCGCGAGATCGACATGGCTAAACAGCATGATAATCAGCGCCGGGTCACCGGGCTGGAGCGCGCGCTGACTGAAGTCCGTGCCAGCTGCACCGATGAGAAACTGAAATCTGCCCACAGCGAACGCATCGAAGCGCAGAAGCATAAAATTGCTGAACGTGAGCGAGAGTTGAAGGAAGAACGTCAGGATGGCGACAAAGACAAGATTGAAAAGCGCGAACGTAAGCTAGAAGAGGCACAGCACGAGCTGAAAAAGCTGGAAGCTGAGCCCTACTAATCGGACTTAAATAAATGATGTATACCCAAAATAATTCGAGCTTCAGGAAGGCGGCAAGTGCCTGAATCCTCAGGAGCTTACTGATGTAAGTGACTGAGGTGAATGCACGTAGCCAACGCACCTGCAGCTTGAAGTATGAAGGGTATAATGGAGAACTTCATGTCTAAAGACACTACATCTGAACATCTGCGTGCGGAATTGAAAAACCTTGCTGACACCCTGGAAGAAGTCCTGAGCAGTTCAGCGGATAAATCCAAAACTGAGCTGGATAAGCTGCGTAGCAAAGCGCGTGGTGCGATTGAGAGTTCTCGTGAGCGTCTGGGGGATTCTGGCGAGCGTATCGCGCAGACCACCCGTGAAGCTGCGGAGAAAGCCGATGAGTATGTGCGCGATAACCCGTGGCACGGCGTGGGCATCGGTGCTGCTGTCGGTGTGCTGATCGGCATCCTGATCTCACGTCGTTGATATGAGCGATAGTCAGAGCCACGGCCCAGGCAAAGGGGTCTTCAACATTGGTCAGCGCATTGTCACCACGTTGGTAGGCATGGTGGAAACGCGTGTCCGGCTTGCGATTGCGGAGCTGGAAGAGGAAAAAGCCAATCTGATTCAGATGCTGCTGATGATTGGTTTGACCATGCTGTTTACCGCTTTCGGTTTAATGAGCCTGATGGTGCTGATCATCTGGGCGGTGGATGCGCAATATCGGCTGATGGCGATAGGCATTACCACCGCAGTGCTGTTTGCCTTGGCGTTGATATTTGGTTTGTGGACGCTGCATAAGTCTCGTCAGTCCACGCTGCTGCGCCACACGCGTAAAGAACTTGAAACCGATCGCAAGCTGCTGGAGGAGCATCGCTCATGAGCCGCCGCGAACGTGAAGCGCGCATCCATGAACTGCTTAACCAGGTGCAGCAGCAGCGCCTCGATCTCAGCGCGGGTCGCCGGGACTGGCTGGATAGCACTGCGCAGTACGATCGCGGTTGGTTAACGCTGATCAGCATGCGCCGCTATCTGGCGATTGGCAGCAGCGCGTTAGCAATCTGGTCTATCCGCAGCCCTAACCGTATTTTGCGTTGGGCAAAACGCGGTTTTGGCTTGTGGAGCACCTGGCGCATGATCAAATCCACGCTCGAACCTCGCTAATTCCTTCATTTCAAACCGGATCTAATCGATTCGGTTTTTCTTCATCAGAATTCCTGAATAACATTGACAGTTTATCTCGCTTACAACTGTTCCATCCTGCGACTATCATCTCCCTCCATCAGCCCAACGAACTTTTACATCCGGTTCAGCGGGATTAAAACCTTGCAGGCCAACAACCTGCTTCATAATTCTTGTTGGAGTAAATGATGAAAAAATTCGAAGACTCAGGCCTGTTGCTGGCACGTGTATTAATGACCATTCTGTTCATCACTGCAGGCTGGGGCAAAATCACCGGTTATGCGGGTACCGCACAATATATGCAGTCAATGGGCGTCCCTGGCTTCCTGCTGCCACTGGTTATCCTGCTGGAGTTCGGCGGCGGTCTGGCGATTCTGTTCGGTTTCCTGACCCGTTTCACTGCGCTGTTCACCGCTGGCTTCACCTTGTTGACCGCGTTCCTGTTCCACAGCAACTTCGCGGAAGGTGTTAACCAGCTGATGTTCATGAAAAACCTGTCCATCGCCGGTGGTTTCCTGGTGTTGGGTCTGGTAGGTCCAGGCGCTTACAGCATTGACCGTCTGATTCGTGCGCGTTTCGCTCCGGCTGCCGCACGCTAAGCACACAAGCATTGTCAGAACACATATACTGATTTGCAGGGGCGAGGATATTCCTCGCCCTTTTTCTTTATGGAGGGCTTATGGGACAGCTGATTGACGGTGTCTGGCATGACACCTGGTACGATACGAAGTCAACCGGTGGCCGCTTCAAACGCACAGAAGCAGTCTGGCGCAACTGGGTCACCGCTGATGGCCATGCCGGCCCCACCGGCAAAGAAGGCTTTGCCGCCGAACGTGACCGTTATCATTTGTACGTTTCTCTTGCTTGCCCGTGGGCACACCGCACGCTGTTGATGCGTCAGTTAAAAGGGCTGGAGGAGATGATCTCCGTATCGGTGGTGCATCCATTGATGCTGGAAAACGGTTGGACCTTCGATGATGATTTCCCGGACGCCACCGGTGACTCGCTTTACCAGAACGAATTCCTGTATCAACTCTATCTGCATGCCGATCCCCACTACACAGGGCGCGTCACCGTGCCGGTGCTCTGGGACAAAACGCAGCACACCATTGTCAGTAATGAATCTGCCGATATCATTCGCATGCTCAACAGCGCCTTTGATGCGCAGGGCGCGCGCGCAGGTGATTACTACCCGATTGAATTACGCGACAAGATTGATGAGCTGAACGGCTGGATTTACGACACGGTCAATAACGGCGTGTACAAAAGCGGCTTTGCCACTTCCCAGGCAGCCTATGATGAATCAGTAACGGCGCTGTTTCATTCGCTGGCACGACTGGAGCAGATCCTTGGGCAGCATCGCTATCTGACAGGCGATCGTCTCACCGAGGCCGATCTGCGCTTGTGGACGACGCTGGTGCGCTTTGATCCGGTTTACGTCACTCACTTTAAATGTGACCGCCACCGTATCAGTGATTACCGCAATCTCAGCGGCTTCCTGCGTGATATCTACCAGATGCCAGGTATTGCCGATACCGTGAACCTGCCGCACATTCGCCATCACTACTATTGCAGCCACAAAACCATCAATCCGAGCGGCGTGATTTCGCTGGGCCCGGCATTTGACTGGGATGAGCCGCACGGCCGCGGCTGAGGATAGCACGGCTGGGTGCCCTCACCCTGTCCCTCTCCCACAGGGAGAGGGACTGTTGTGTGCAGTTTGGTGCCCTTTACAGAAAGACAGGACTGTTTTGTACGATTTGGCAGAATGTGTTCATGGCTGATAGCCGCTCGGTCGGTTCCTTCTCCCGCTTGCGGGAGAAGGTTAGGATGAGGGCGTAGTAACCCGCTTAAGCAAACTTAATCAGCACCATCCCCGCAATCAACAATCCAACGCCCAGCCAGCCAATGCGGTTCAGCCGCTGGCCAAACAGCACCCAACCTGCAGCAACGGTCGCGACCAGCCCGAAACCACCCCATAGGGCATAAGCCACCGAAAGATCGATTCCTTTTACCGCTTGTGCCAAGGCACTAAATGCCGCCAGCACGGCAGTGAGAGACAGCAGGCCATACAGCGGGCGGCGGAATCCATCGGAGTATTTCAGAAAGATGTTGGCGATGATCTCCAGCCCAATCGCCAGTGCCAGCCAGGCAAGGTGCGCAGCATTAAACGTGGCCATGTTGCCGCTCCTTGCGCGCCAAAGTGCCAGATTTGATCAACACAATCCCTGCCACCAGCGTAACTAAGCCCGCCACTTTCATCACTGATAAGCTTTCATCAAACAACATCACGCTGAACAGCGTAATAAACAGAATGCCGATCCCTTCCCACATGGCGTAAGCCACGCCAAGCGCAATACGTTTTACGGCAAACGATAAGAAAATATAGGAAAGCGCAATCATCACTAGCATGAAAATAAAACCAGCTTGATCGTCATTGACGCTGGCCCATTTCATCGAAAGCGTGCCGGTAATTTCAGCCAGGATGGCTAAAACTAATAAAATCCAATAGCGCATACTTTCTCTCCTTAAGAGAAATAGATAGCCATCACGCGGAATAATCGCGTGAGAAGTTTTAAGAATATTTTTAAATAAGGAGAGTGTGACGCTAAAGCGCGAAGCGCCAGTGCTGGTCGTAGATCGAGCAGTGGAAGTGTTCAGGAAGGTCAGTAGAAATAGCCATCATTGGGGCGTTCATTTTGTCCATAATTTTACAACTTATCCACGTTGTTGCTTTTCATCGATGTGGATGAATAATTGTCCTCGGTAGTTAAACACGCGCTTATTCTGGCATATGGCCGTTAGATTTAGGGTGGATTTTCATTTCTTTACGATGGGCGCTATTTATTAAATGTGGTCTGGGAAACGAGCACAAATAAAAGCAAAAACCCCGCCGAGGCGGGGTTTTTCCATAAAGAAGTCGAAACTGACCGATAAGCCGCGTTCTTTTCATAGAAAGAGGAGTGGACAGTCATTCATCTTGTCCCAGAAAGCAAAAACCCCGCCGAGGCGGGGTTTTTCCATTAAAAAGTCGAAACTGACCGATAAGCCGGGTTCTGTCGTGGACAGTCATTCATCTAGGCCAGCAATCGCTCACTGGCTCAAGCAGCCTACCCGGGTTCAGTACGGGCCGTACCTTGTGAACCCCTATTTGGCCTTGCTCCGGGTGGAGTTTACCGTGCCACGAACTGTTGCCAGCCGCGCGGTGCGCTCTTACCGCACCCTTTCACCCTTACCTGATCCCATTACTGGGCCATCGGCGGTTTGCTCTCTGTTGCACTGGTCGTAGGCTTGCGCCCCCCAGGCGTTACCTGGCACCCTGCCCTATGGAGCCCGGACTTTCCTCCCCTCTGCCCGTCTCCCCCCGAAAGAGGACGACGACAAAGCGGCGACTGTCTGGTCAGCTTCGGCGCGGGATAATAGGCGATCCGTCAGCGTTTGTCACGCCTCTTGCTGCTCCAGGGCGTACTTGTAGAGTGCGTTTTTCTTAACACCATGAATTTCCGCTGTCAGCGCTGCCGCTTTTTTCAGCGGCAGCTCGCTCTGGAGCAGAGCTAGCGTGCGCAGCGCTTCAGCAGGCAAGGCTTCTTCATCCGCCTTATGCCCTTCAACAATCAGCACCATCTCGCCTTTGCGGCGATTTTCATCTTCCAGCACCCAGGCCAGCAGTTCACCCACCGGCGCACCCTGAATGCTTTCCCAGGTTTTGGTGATTTCGCGCGCCAGCACCACATAGCGATCCGCGCCCCATACGCTCACCATATCCTGCAGGCTATCAATCAAACGGTGGGTGGATTCATAAAAAATCAGGGTGCGGGGTTCATTCTCAAGCGATCGCAGCACATCACAACGTCCCTTGCTTTTGGCGGGCAGAAACCCTTCGTAACAGAAACGATCTGACGGTAACCCCGCCGCGCTTAATGCTGTAATCGCCGCGCAGGCACCCGGCAACGGAACCACGCGCACACCTGCTTCACGGCAGCGACGCACCAGATGATAGCCCGGATCGTTGATTAACGGCGTGCCCGCATCCGAGACCAGTGCAATGCTCTGGCCTTCCTGCAGTTTGGCTAACAACACTTCTGCTTTCTGTTGTTCGTTGTGGTCGTGAAGTGCGAACAGTCGCGCATTGATGGCGAAATGTTGTAGCAACAGCCCGGTATGACGTGTATCTTCCGCTGCGACCAGATCGACGCTCGCAAGCACCGTCAGCGCACGCTGCGTGATATCACCCAGGTTACCGATCGGGGTAGGAACGATATAGAGCGTGCTGGCAGAAATCTCTGCCCGATCGAGTTGTTTCATTGTTTCATCCGAATTGCCGATTTAATATTGAGCATCTTGAAAAAAACATCACTGGATACAGTATGCTTCCTTCAAAAGTCGTACGTCATAAAGCAGGACGCTTTGTACCTGTTCTTCTCGCTGGGCTAATTTTAGCCGCGTGTAGCGGTCAGGGACCGCAGCAAACCTCCAACGTCAATATTCAGGGCCCGGCAACTGGCCGGTCTGACTATTATCTGCAGCAGGTGCAACAAAGCAGCGATGATAGCAAGACCGACTGGCAATTACTTGCCATCCGTGCCCTATTGAAGGAAGGAAAGTATCCTCAGGCTAACGATCAGATCGCTCAACTGCCGCAACAGCTCTCTGCTGTGCAGCAGCAAGAGCTGCTGTTGCTGCGTGCTCAGATGCAGATTGGTCAGCAAGATTTTGGTGGTGCCCAGCAGCAACTCGGTCAGGTGAAAACCGACGGTCTGTCTCAGGATCAACAAGTGCGCTACTACGCGCTGCAAATCGCGGCGGCGCAGAATCGCCCTTCACTCGCGTTGCTACGCGCCTATATCGCTCAGGAACCGCTGCTGCAAGGTGCCGACCACCAGAGCAATATTGACGCCACCTGGCAAGCCCTGACGCAGATGACGCAAGATCAGCTGAACAGCCTGGTGATAAATGCCGATGAAAATACCCTGCAAGGCTGGCTGGATCTGCTGAACACCTGGCACACCAACAGCCAGGATCCGCAGATGCTGAAAGCGGCCATCAAAGACTGGCAGACGCGCTATCCGCTGAACCCTGCGGCGAAGACGCTGCCGACTGCACTGAGCCAGGTGCAGAATTTCAGCAAAGCCTCCACCAGCACTATCGCGTTGCTGTTACCGCTGAATGGCCAGGCGCAGGTCTTCGCTAATGCCATCCAGAAAGGCTTTAACGATGCGAAAAATGGCGTGCTGAATGCTCCCGCACCTCAGCCAGCGCCTGCTGCACCGGCCGCTACCGATGCCAGTGCGCAGCCAGCCGCACAGCAACCCGTTGATGCCAACGCCGCAGCCAATACCGTGGTTAGTCCTGCAATGGCAGCAAACACCCCGGCTCAGACTGAACAGCCACAGCCCGCTGCTCAGCCCGCGGCTGCTCAGCCAGACAGCAACGCGCAGGTCAAAGTGTATGACACCAGCAGCCAGCCGATTGCCCAGGTGATGCAGCAGGCACAGCAGGATGGCGCCACCATCGTGGTCGGTCCGCTGCTGAAAAATGAGGTGGAGTCCGTGGTGAACAGCCAGACGCCACTCAATGTTCTGGCGTTGAATGAGCCAGAACAGATCCAGAACCATCCGAATATTTGTTATTTTGCGCTTTCTCCTGAAGACGAAGCGCGCGATGCCGCGCACCATATCTACGAGCAAGGCAAGCGCCAGCCATTACTGTTGGTGCCACGCAGCAGCTACGGCGACCGTGTGAGCAAAGCCTTTGCCCAGGAGTGGCAGAAACTCGGCGGTTCCACCGTGCTGCAACAACGTTTTGGTGGCGTTTCTGAGCTGAAACAGGGTATCAATAGCGGTGCAGGTATCGCGCTGAGTGGCACGCCACTGACCGTGGAGCAGCCACAAGCTGCGGGCGTAGCCGTGGCGGGCCTGACCATTCCGGCTCCGCAAACCACGACGCCAGCACCAACGGCAGATGCCAGCAGCGGCAGCATTGATGCGGTGTATATCGTTGCCAGCCAGGATGAGCTGCAACTGATCAAGCCGATGATTGCGATGCGTACCAGCAGCCGCAATAACATCGCGCTTTATGCCAGCTCACGCAGTGCGCAGGCCGGTGCAGGCCCTGATTTCCGTCTGGAAATGGATGGTCTGCAATTCAGCGATATTCCGCTGCTCTCCGGGAGCAATCCTGGCCTGATGCAGCAAGCGGCGAAGTCGTTTAACAACGATTATTCGCTGGTTCGTCTCTATGCGATGGGCATTGATGCCTGGACGCTGGCGAATCACTTTAACCAGATGCGTCAGGTGCCGGGTTTTGCCATTGATGGCAACACGGGCAAACTGAACGCCGACACGGATTGCGTGATCAACAGGAAGTTGGCATGGAACCAATATCGTCAGGGACAAATCGTTCCGGTGCAGTAAACCGCCAGCGCATTGGCGCTGAGCAGGAGCAGCAGGCGCGTCGCTATCTGGAGCGCGCCGGGCTGCAGTGGGTCGCCAGTAATGTGCGGTGTCGCAGCGGGGAAATTGACCTGATCATGCGCGATGCCGACTGCTGGGTGTTTGTTGAAGTGCGCTATCGGCGTGATGCGCGTTATGGCGGTGCGGCTGCCAGCATCACTCGCCAGAAACAACAAAAGCTGCTGCGTACCGCCGCACTGTGGTTACTGGCACGCGGCGGCAGTTTCGATACGGTGAATTGCCGTTTTGACATCATTGCCATTACCGGGCGCGAGCTGGAGTGGCTGCCCGATGCCTTTAATGCCGATGGATAGAACCAGGTGGTCTTGTGCAGGACAGAATTAAAGCGTGTTTTACCGAAAGTATTCAGACTCAAATCGCCGCTGCGGAAGCGCTGCCGGATGCCATTTCCCGCGCGGCCATGACGCTGGTGCAGTCGCTGCTGAACGGTAACAAAATCCTGAGCTGCGGCAACGGTGCGTCATCAGCCAACGCGCAGCATTTCGCCGCCAGCATGATCAATCGTTTTGAGACCGAGCGCCCCAGCCTGCCTGCATTGGCACTAAGCGCTGATAACGTGATGCTGACGGCGATTGGTAACGATCGTCTGCATGATGAGATTTATGCCAAGCAGGTTCGCGCGCTTGGTCAGGCCGGTGATGTGCTGCTGGCTATTTCAACCCGTGGTAACACCCGCGATATTGTCAAAGCGGTTGAAGCTGCGGTTACTCGCGATATGACTATCGTCGCGCTGACCGGCCATGACGGCGGTGAGCTGGCGGGCCTGCTGGGTCCGCACGATGTGGAAATTCGCATTCCGTCACATCGCAGCGCACGCATTCAGGAAATGCATATGCTGACGCTGAATTGCCTGTGCGATTTGATTGATAACACTTTGTTCCCACACCAGGAATGACTGAAGGAGCTCAAATGAAAGCATTGAACGCTGTCGCCATTCTGTTAACCGCCATGCTGTTGCAGGGCTGTGTCGCCGTTGTCGCGGGCGGTGCCGCTGTCGCCACCAAAACGGCCACCGATCCCCGTACCGTCGGTACCCAGGTGGATGATGGTACGCTGGAGTTACGTGTCACTAACGCGCTGGCGAAAGATGAACAAATCAAAAACCAGGCGCGTGTGGTCGTCACCGCGTATCAAGGCAAAGTGCTGCTGACCGGCCAGTCACCGTCTGCCGATCTGGCGAGCCGCGCGAAACAGATCGCCATGGGCGTCGATGGTGCCACCGAAGTCTATAACGAAATCCGTACCGGCCAGAAAGTCAGCCTCGGGACCTCCTCTTCTGATACCTGGATCACCACCAAAATTCGTTCCCAGCTGTTGGGCAGCGATCAGGTGAAATCATCTAACGTGAAAGTGACCACCGAAAATGGTGAGGTGTTCTTGCTGGGCCTGGTGACACAGCAAGAAGCTGCAGCTGCAGCGGATGTGGCCAGCCGTGTCAGCGGCGTGAAGCACGTGACCACAGCCTTTACCATTCTGAAGTAACGGCAAAATAAAAGGCGCACAACGGTGCGCCTCTTTATCAAATCAGGGCAGCCTCTATCGGCTGCCTTTTTCATCCCGGAAGGTCAATCACCAGCGCACGCAACGGCGTTTTTGCCTGTAACGTAATCTGGTTCTCTTCACTCAAAAACGCCCCATCACCACAGCCGAGTCGTTCCTGATTGGCACTGTTTGCTTGCAGATCCAGTGAACCGTGAATCGATTGCAGATACGCGCGTGCGCCATGCAATTTCACCGTGTAGTGCTCACCGGGAGCCAGCGTCACCTGATGCACCCAGACCTGTTGGCGTAGTTGCAGGCTACCTTCGGCACCATCCGGCGAAGCCAGCAGCAAGCAGGTTTGTTCCGGCAACGTCATTTTCTGCAGCAGCGGATTTTCACGCTCGGGGCAAGCGGCCAGCCACAGTTGCATACGCGTAAGGGGCCGATCTTTGCTAAGATTGATTTCGCTGTAATTCACGCCCTGACGCGTGGATAACAGCATTGCTTCCCCGGCGTTGGCGATCAGATGATTCCCTTCACTGTCGCGGTATTCCGCTTCGCCTTGCAGCACCAGGTTCAGCACATCGACTTGCGGATAGCTACGCGGCTGAAACGCGGCACCCGGCGCCAGCACTTCCTGGTTGAGCACGCGCAATGACGCGTAGCCCATCATTTTAGGATCAAAATAGTGGCCAAAAGAGAAGCTGTATCGCGCCTGCAACCAACCGAAATCGGCTTGGCCACATGCGGACGCGCAGCGGGTTGTCATCATGAATTACCTCCGACGCTCTGCGGTGATAATCGATCGCAGGCTTTATACGTCAATGGTAAAAGGCTGGACGCCAGATTGTAAGCCAGTTAATCTGCCGGGCATGTTCAAATTTACTGACAGAGAACCGGCATGGCAAAAGACCGCGCGTTAACCCTCGAAGCTTTACGTGTGATGGATGCTATTGATCGCCGTGGCAGCTTTGCCGCAGCGGCCGATGAACTCGGTCGTGTTCCGTCTGCATTAAGCTACACCATGCAGAAGCTGGAAGAGGAACTGGACGTGGTGCTGTTTGACCGCTCTGGTCACCGCACTAAATTCACCAATGTAGGACGCATGCTGCTGGAGCGCGGTCGCGTGCTACTGGAAGCGGCCGATAAACTCACCACCGATGCCGAAGCCCTTGCGCGCGGTTGGGAAACCCATCTCACCATTGTGGCGGAAGCGCTGATCCCCACCAATCTGCTGTTCCCCATCGTCGAGAAACTGGCGGAAAAAGCCAATACGCAGATTTCGCTGGTCACTGAAGTGCTGGCAGGCGCGTGGGAGCGTCTGGAACAGGGCCGCGCCGATATCGTGATTGCGCCAGATATGCATTTTCGCGCCTCGACCGAAATCAACACCCGCAAACTGTACAGCATCATGAGCGTGTACGTGGCGAGTCCGGATCATCCGATTCATCAGGAAGCCGAGCCGCTGTCCGAAGTGACCCGCGTGAAGTATCGCGGTATTGCCGTAGCGGATACCGCGCGCGAGCGTCCGGTTTTAACCGTGCAGTTGCTGGATAAACAGCAGCGATTGACAGTCAGCAGTATGGACGACAAACGCCGTGCGCTGCTGGCAGGATTGGGTGTCGCCACCATGCCTTACCCGATGGTAGAGCAGGATATCGCCGAAGGGCGTCTGCGAGTGGTCAGTGCCGAATACACGCGTGAAGTGGATATTATTATGGCGTGGCGCCGCGACAGTATGGGTGAGGCCAAGGCGTGGTGTTTGCGTGAGATCCCGCGGTTACTGGCGAAGCGCGGTTAGGGTGGTGCGTGCTGACTCCCTCACCCCAGCCCTCTCCCGCAAGCGGTAGAGGGGGCCGACCCAGCACTGGAGTGATAACGGTGCACCCCCTAAACATTCCCTCGCCCGCTTGCGGGAGAGGGTTAGGGTGAGGATGAAAGACCACCGCCCCCTCACATCCTGCTCAAACAATCTATCGCCACCGCTTTAAAACTGACGAAATCGCCACAATCCCGCAGCCGGGCGGTCGCCCTTTCGCGCAGAAAGGTCACGAACAGATCGTAAATCGCCATCGCCTCTTCGTATTCGCTTTTGCTGATCGCCAGCAGGAAAATCACCGATGCCGTTTCATCACCCCAGCTCACGCCATGCGGTGCCAGCACGGTGTAGACCACGGTTTTCTTCGCCAGTAATCCCAGCGAGTGCGGCAGCGCGATACCTTCGCCAAGCAGCGTGCTGACTATCGCTTCACGCTCTTCAACCGATGGATAAAAATCGGCATCCACATACCCTTCCCGCTCCAGCTGCTCGCACAACACACCGAACAGCGCCGACTGTGACATCGGCTTATCCAGCACCATAAAGTGCTGCGCATCGAAGTACTTCTCCAGCATGTACGGACGGGTGCGATCCACCAGCACCAGCTTACCCAACTGCTCAAGCTGGAACTCAGTCGGGAACGGCGACATCACCACAATCGGCTTGTTCTTCTCGCTGAGACGCGCGGTCGAAATCACGAAGTCTTCGTCGATGTGCGCGCGCACCTCATAATCACGCTGCGACAAACGCGCCGTGACCACTAATTGCGGATATTTGCGCAGCAGCAGCGCCTCAATCATGCGTAGCGTGGAGTTGCCGCTGTCGCACACCAGCAGCACCTGCGGATGGCGCTGATAGCCGACATCGTAGTGGCGTTCCAGCCCAACGCCGATGTGCAGCACCAGGAAACCGATTTCATTTTCGCTGATGCTGTAAGGCGTGTACTTGCCCCAGCTGGTCACCGCCGCCAGCGTCACGTCATACGCCATCGGATAGTGCTGTTTGATGTTGCTCAGCAACGGATTCGGAATATGGATTTGGTAGCGGACCCGAGTGATCATGGTCTTGATATGGGTGAGCAGATCGGCGCGCAGTTGTTCATCCTGCTGGAGCCGGTAGTTGTAATGGGTGTTGATGTAATTCAGCAAGTAATCGACCAGCGCATCAGCGTCATCGGCATTGATGGTGCTAGGTGCTAATGCCTGGATCTGGCGCGCAGCAATATTGACGCGCAACCAGTTTTCTTCCGCCTGCGAGATCGGTTTGCCCACCAGCGGTCGCATCAGGTTCACCAAATCCTGCGCCGCTTCACGCACTTCATCACCGACATCTTCTGCGCCGGGATCGTTAAGGGGAAAACCCTCGCTGATGCGGCGTATCGCCACGGCGCAGTAGATTTGCAGATAGCGTTCCCCCTCATCGCTAAGGCGAATCGCGTGCTGAGCGAAGCAGTGTTCCAGCAGTGGCTTTAACTGATCCAGCATGCCGCTGTGCAATGCTTCAACCGTCAGCAGCGGGCTGTCTGGCGTCACCTGATCGATCTGCCAGAGTAAATCCGTCAGGCAGGTGCGGATCGCCGCCTCGCTGCCAAACAGCTTCATGCCGTAACGCGGTTTGGTTTCAATATTGAGATGATAGCGGCCGAGCCACTCGCGCACTTCCGCCATATCACTTTGCAAGGTCGCGCGGCTGACAAACCACTCTTCCGACAAATCTTCCAGCTTGAGGGAATAGGCGGCGGTGAGGAAACGCGTCAACAGATAGCGCACGCGATCCTGCGAAGTGCGCGGCACGCGCAACGGCGCGGCGCTCTCTTCCTGCAAGCGGTCGAAACGCACCACGTCGTCAATCTTCAGTTGATAGCCCGCGCCGCGCGCCAGCACGAACTGCGCGCCGTGTTGCTCCAGCAGCGCATTCAGCGCGGTGATATCGGTGCGCACCGTGCGCGTGGAAACAGAAAAGCGGCGCGCCAACTCATCCTGCGGCAGCGTTTCGTTTTGTAGCGCAGCGAAAAGTTGTGCCAGTCGCTGATTGGGAAATCTCACGGAGCCTCACCTGTACTGATGTGTTACAGCAATTTTTTGCACGTTGCCAGAAGCTGACGCACATCGTCAATGCGCGTGTCGCCGGTGGCGCTATCAATGATCGAACTATAGACGTGCGGGATAACTTTGCTTACGCCTGCATCGAGCGCAATCTGCACAATGGCTTCGAAATTATTGAGATCGATGCCGCCAGTCGGTTCCAGCCAGAAGTCGTGACGCGCACAGGCTTCCGCCACCGCGCGATACTCATTCACCGCTTTCAAACCGCCCATGGGGAAGTATTTCACTGAGCTGCCACCCATGTCTTGCAGCATGGCAATCGCGCTGTCGATTGGCACAATCGCATCCTCAACCTGCGAACTGCGCGGCCCGGTGGAGATCTTCACCAAACCCGGCGTGCCGGTCGGTGAGATCAATCCATTCACGACGGTTTGGTTCTGGCCCAATAGCGCACGGCTGGTTGCCACACCGGTAAACACCTGGTTGACGTGCTGCGGTTGCAGCACCGCAGAGATTTCACTCACCATCGCCGACTGATTCGGATCGCCCGCGCCCAGACCCACGGACAGTGCGTTATCGATCAGCGCCGCATACTCGCGCATATCGGCAATCGCTTCTTCGTTGCTGGCGTAGTTTTTTGACAGCACACCCACCAGCACATGGCCTTCCGCTGCCTGCCAAATCTCTTTGGCATTCTGCTTTGAACCCGCCAGCACGTTGAGGCACAGACGGTCCTGATAGAAATTAGGGTTCAGACTCATGCGCGTTTTCCTCCGCTGATTAACGCCTGGATACGGCTAAAGATGATGTGTAGCTGGTCGGCGCTCACGCTGCGCACATCGGCTTCAATGATGCCTTCATTGGCTTTATAGCCACGGAAATAGATGGCGATGTCGCCGGTTTTCAGCGCCTGCACCAGTTCGCCAGTGGGCCAACCCGTGACTGCTTCATCAAACTTAATTTCCGCACGAGCGATATCACGTCCTGCCGCATCCCACACCACGCGAGCGGTCACGCCATTTATCCCATTGAGATGGTCGATAAACGGCGTCATATTGGCGACCATTACGGCACCGGTAGTTTTCGGCTGTACCAGATAGTTTTCAATCGCTTGCGTCAGGCCAAGAATACCTTCTTTGCCCACTTTCATTGCACGGCCAATGCCGTTGCTCTGACGTTTTACCCACTCAACATACTGGGTGCGGCCAATCACTAAGCCGCTGGTTGGCCCTTCAATCGCTTTCGCACCGCTGTAGATCACCAGATCGGCACCCATCTGGTAGTAGCACTGCAGATCCTCTTCTGCCGCCGCATCCACGATCAATGGAATACCGTGCTTACGCGCAACGACCGCCGCCTGCTCAACGCTGAGGTGGCTTTTCTGCACACAGTGGTGTGATTTGATATACAGCAGCGCTGCCGTGGTCGGCGTGATGGCTGCCGCCAGCTGTTCAGGCGAGCACTCGTTGCTGTAGCCCGCTTCAATCAGCCGTCCACCGCCCAGTGCCACCATCGCACCCACCGGGGCACCAAAGTTCACGTTGTGGCCTTTTGGCACCACGATATCGTGCGGTACGGTCAGCGGCGCAGCGTGCAGGTTATCCAGCAGCCAGTCGTTATCTTTGACGATCACCGCCGCCACGCTTTGCGCGATACCGGCAGAGGCGCACGACACCACTACCGCATTCTCGACCTCCAGCAATTTCGCGATGTACGCGCCGGTCTTGTTGACCAGATCTTTGATCTCGAAGTAGTGATTCAAACCGTAGCTGACGGTGTCCACCACATCAGCAGAAGGAGTGGAAACCCCAAGAATGGTCATACGACCGGAGGCATTGATGACCTGTTTCAGGTCATATTTTTCATAAATCGAAGACATGATTGGTTTTCCCTTCATCAGTCAGATGCCACTCACCCGCGACAACCACGGCCAGCGGCAGCAAATGTTGCTCACCCAGAACCCGTTCGCCTTCAGCATCGACGAACGGGCGGGCTTCCTCTTTGACGGTAAAAATGGTCAGGTCGGCGTCATAACCGGCGGTTAAGCGCCCTTTGCCTGCTAAACGCAGGCCAGCCGCGGCGTTCACCGTGACGCAGTCAATAATCTGCGGCAGGGTCATACCGATGCTGAAGAATTTCGACATCACGTGCGCCAGACTGTGTACCGGCCCGTTGATGCGGTTGCGACAATAGATGTCCGAGCTAATGGTGTCAGGCAGAATGCCCTGCGCGATGGCCTGGCGCGCCACTTCAAAGCTAAAGCTGGCACTGCCGTGACCGATATCCAACTTCACACCGCGCGCGATGGCATTTTTCACCGCCGCTTTCAGCTCACCTTGCGGCGACAGGATGCGGTTAGGTTTGCCATTGAAGCAGTGGGTGATGATGTCACCCGAGGTCAGCAGATCGGCGATCTCTTCCAGCACCGGCGGGTTATTTCCGATATGCACCATCAATGGCAAATTACCGGCCGCCTGCTGAATGGCTTTGGCACGAATCAGCGGCTGGATGCCGTTTTCACCCACCACGCTACTGCTCATGCGCGCTTTCAGGCCCACGATAAAGTCTGGACGGCGTTTCACCGCCTGCACCACCGCTTCGCCGTCGATCTGCGTCATATCCGCCAGTTCGTTCTGGGTGATGATGCCGGTGCGCGAGATGTTGATCAGCGCACGTACTTCAGTGGTGGCAGAACGGGTGAGCTGATAGAAATCGTCGATATGATCCGCGCCGGTGCTGCCCGCATCGACAACCGTGGTGACGCCCTGCGCCACACCAATCGCATCAGCTTCATCATGGTAAATCGGGGATTTGGGGTAGCAGTGTACGTGGCTGTCGATCCAGCCTGCGCTGACGTAGTAACGCCCTGCCAGATCGCGCTCTTGCTGGGCTGGGCCGCTGACCTCGCCTACAGCAGCAATTTTGCCGTGCTGGATGGCAATATCCACCAGCTGTTCGTCGCACAGACGCGCGCGGCGCAGAATCAGATCAAACATGCGAACTCCTTAGCCAGGTGCGCATAAATGCGCACCCTACAAAATACTAGCCGCAATTGACTGCCGACCCTACAAACCGCGCCGAGCCGTTGTAGGGTCGCCAATGGCGACCTGGTCTCACAAAAAAATTACAACGAAATCGGGAACATCGCGCCTAACACCATGGCACCGAGAATCGCACCACCGGTGATCGGTTTGTTCCAGAGATAAAACAGCAGCGCACCCACCAGCGAACCAAGACCGATTGGAATCGATGCGGCCATCGCAGAGAGAATGATCAACGGCCCAAGGAAGCGACCAGAGGCATTACCTGCGCCCATCATCACGTCCGCACCGTAGGTGGAGTCGCTCTGATTAATGGTGAACTTACGCGCCAGGATAATCAGATATCCAATGGCTAACCCCACCACCAGGCCTGTTGCCAGTGAAGCGGCGAAGTTGGCCACCGGGAACACAATCCCTGCCCCAAGCAGCAGCGCGGGAACGCCCAGGCCAACGCCGGTCTGGATTGCGCCACCAATATCGAGGATGCCCACCAGCGAACCTTCGATGATGCGGGCAAACAGGAAACTGGCACCAAATGCCGCCACCGCGCCATACACGCCGGTTTCCATACCCGAACGCAGCATCGACACAAACGCCACTTCGTTAAATGCGCCAATACCGTACAGGTAGTACATGTGCGTACCGGCGAACACGCCGGAGGAGAGCAGGCCAACAAAGATCGGGAACGACCAGTCGGCATACCAGAACCCTTTATTTTCGGTCTCGTTCATTCTCAAGGCTCCTTATTTGCCGCTCAGGCTGTTGTGGATCATGTCCAGCCAGCCTGGGATGCCCAGTTGGAAGGATTGCAGCAGCTTCATGTCGAAGCCGCGGAAGAAGCCGCTCAGGGCAAACAGCAGCACGATAGCGAACATCATCACTTTGGTGACCTTGTTCCAGCCGCTCTCTTCCACGCCTTTACCGATCAGAATGCCCAGCACCAAGCCCGGTACTGCGTTACCCATGATCAACTGCGCCAGACCGCCAAAAATGGTCGCCCAGAAACCTGATTTCTTACCGGCATCAATCGCTGCCAGCCAGAAGATCACTGGCATCACGGTGTTCACCAGCAGGTTCGCGGCGGGGACTAAGACTTTGACCGCCGTGACCTGCAATGCCGCGGGCACCGCAGAAGCGGTACTGTTGAGGAATGCCACTACGATCATGCCGATGATGCCGCAGGCAATCGCCATGCGTTTCGGGTTGTGCAGGGTTTCCGCGAGATTACGATTTTTCACCATCAACGCTGCCGCGCCCCAGTTGGGAATAATGCGGTGGTCAACGTCCTGTGTGAAGGAACCCGCAGCCACTGACGATGCCCAGGCGTTAAAGAAGAAGCCAAGACCAAAGGAGAAGTGCGATGCAGGATCGCCTTCGCAGGAATTGAGTTCACCCAAGGTACGAAATGCGCCCATACCTTGCGTGGTTGGTGCGTGGAACATGCGCGCTGCGCCCGCTCCTACCCCAACGCCAACCAATCCACCAATGATCAACGACTTAAACAAAATGATCAGAAACATGTTGTTGTACCCTTTGTTGTCGTTTTTATTTCGTCGCGATGAAATCCACCTTGTCGGTATCGATCACGGTGACGCTGACGGTAATTTCCAGCTCGACGCTGTAGTTCCGTCGTTCGCGCGCCAGAAAGAAGAACAAGAACTTCTCTGTGCGTACGCTCTCCTGCGCGCGCAGCACCCGCACATCTATGGGTTCAATGCGCAACAGAATCTTTTGACTGGTGCGCAGCACTTGCTGCTGCACCTTGCTCAGTGCATCGGCAAAGGCTTTTGCTTTGCTGTCGCCTTTGCCCTGCACCGTGACCTGAGTGTCATATTGCTGTTTCATGCTTAGCTGCCGTGCTTCTTGTTCCACGCCTGTACCAGACGTTCACCCAGCTCTTCTTTATCCATAAAGCCGAAGCCCAGCACAGTGGCACCTTCGTTGATGGCCGTGACGCCTTCATCGATGGAACGCATACCGTGTTTCGCTTTGTAGCCGTATTTATTCTGTGCAGTGATGGCACCCGCACCGCCGCTGCCGCAGAAAGAGATGCCGAAGTCTGCGTTTTCCGCTTTCATCACATCGCCCAGCTTCATGTCTGCCGCGACGCCCGGTACCACGACGGCACGTCCGCCCGCTTTCTCAATACCGGCTGCGACTTTCTGGCCTTTACCCAGACGATCACCAATGACGACAGTTACCATGTTCAATTCCTCTCAATTCAAGATTCGTTCGATTTCGCCACTTCGATATGCACCGAAAGTAGCCAGGCTTCTTCTTTAGGCAGATTGCCAAACAGATCCACCACCTGCTGCGCCAGCGCCATGGTGTCTGGCGAGATATCTTCAAACAGCTCGGCTTCTACCTCTGGCAGCGCCTCACCCGTGAGGGAGCGCCCGGCCATGGCCCGCACATGTGAAGCCAGCATCTGTTGCTGAACCGCATTGGCTTCAATCTGGTGTGCGGTGTAGATCGCCGCAATTTGCTTCATCACGTTATCCGCCAACGCCTGAATGGCTTCCGGCGTACTTTGCTTCAGTGGGACAGCTTCACTCCTCACCTTGTTACTCCTGTTTACTGCGGACAATTAGAGATAATTCGCGTTGAAAAGAAATTACGCTTTCCGCTGGCCGCTGTGGAGACGCATCTTTTCCACCTTTAAGTGGAAATCCCACGGCTGAGTGTGCGCCAGATCGCAGTACGCACGAACTGTGCGAAACAGGTCACAAAATGCGGTGATGTGATGGAATAAGGCGAATAATTACGGCGAGGTGAGCGAAGGAAATAAGGCCAGCAGAGGGCTGGCCAGGTTTATCAGCGGAATTTCTTATGGTTGGCGTTGCGAATATCTTCCAGTTTCTTCGCTTCCGTTTTAGCCTCATCCAGTTTGTTGGCTTTGGCTAACTGGTCAACGACATCAATCTGCGCAATCAACGAATCCAGACCGGCGTGATAATCCTTAATCTGAGCGCTGTCAGCCGACTGACCTTCCAGTTTCTCCGGGGTGGATTTTTTCGCATCCTCCGCCGCCTGGCGCATCTTGCCGAGTGCAGTTTGCATTTCCTGAGCATCGGAGGTTTTTTTCACCACGCTCAGACCATCTTTCAGCGTATCCATATCTTTCTCCAGGTCAGCGGCAAAAACGCTAGCCGAGGAGAACAACAGCGAGAGAGACAACATTGCAATCACATGCTTACGCATCGGTATATCCTTTTATTATTGTCGGGCTAATAAAAAAGCAGCCACTTGGGCTGCTTTCAGGAAGCGATGTTTTATTGTCCGGCGATTTTCATCTCCGGCAGCAGCACCGACCCGCATTGTATATTGCTGCGCGTTTCAATGTCGTTACCGAGAGTTACCATATTGAGCCACATGTCTTTCAGGTTGCCCGCAATTGTGATCTCGCTCACAGGATATTGGATTTCACCGTTTTCAACCCAAAAGCCTGACGCGCCGCGCGAGTAGTCGCCTGTCATGGCACTCACGCTAGAACCCATCATTTCGGTGACTACTAAACCACGGCCCATCTGCTTCAACAGATCCTCAAAGCTGTGGCCCTGGCCTGCAATGCGCCAGTTATGGATGCCGCCCGCATGACCGGTACTCTGCAAGCCAAGCTTGCGCGCCGAATAGCTGGTCAGCAGCCAGTTTTGCAGTACACCATCTTTAATAATGTCACGCGCCTGAGTGCGCACACCTTCGCTGTCGAACGGCGTGGAAGCCAGCCCTTTCAGCAGATGCGGTTTCTCTTCGATGGTCAGCCATTCCGGCAGAATCTGTTTGCCCAGTGAATCCAACAGGAAGGTCGATTTGCGATAGACGCTACCACCGCTGATCATGCCCACCAGATGGCCGAACAGACCGGTCGCCACTTCTGGCGCGAAGATCACCGGTGCTTTCATGGTCGACAGCTTACGCGGCGCTAAACGTGACAACACGCGACGCGCACACTCCTGCCCCACCCATTCCGCGCTTTTCAGGTCGTCCATTGAGCGACCAATGGTGTAAGCGTAGTCACGCTCCATGTCGCCATCTTGCTCTGCAATCACGCAGCTGGAGAGTGAATGACGGCTTGAGCAGTAGCTTTGCAGCATGCCGTGGCTGTTACCAAACACTTTGATGCCGACATGGCTGTTAAAGCTGCCGCCTTCGGTATTGGTGATGCGCTTATCCGCCTGCAGTGACGCTTGTTCCGCCTGAGCGGCCAGTTCGATAGCGCGATCGGCATCGATCTCCCACGGATGGTAGAGATCAAGATCCGGCGCTTCAAAGGCCAGCAGATCGGGATCGGCGGGTGCACCAAAAGGATCAACGGAGGTGTAACGGGCAATATCGATCGCCGCCTGCACGGTGCGTTTAATCGCATCCGGGCTAAGGTCGGTTGAGGAAGCACTGCCTTTTCGGTTTTGATGATAGACGGTGATGCCGAGCGCACCATCGCTGTTGAATTCGACGTTTTCGACTTCGCCGTAGCGGGTGCTGACGCCGATGCCGGTGGTTTTAGTGACCGCCACTTCTGCACCATCGGTGCTGGCTTTCGCCAGTTCCAGCGCCTGCGCGACAGCCTGTTCTAACACTTTACGTTGTTCTGCAACCTGAGTAGATACGTTCATCGACCTGCCGTCTAATCTTAAGTATGAATTTATTGAGTCTATCAGACTCAGAGAACAATTTCGCAGTCGCCCGATAAACTGGTAGGATTAGCCTCTTTTTTTTAGGGAGCCAAGAGATGACCAAGCAGCCCGATGACTGGCTCGACGATGTGCCGGATAATCAAAACGAAGAAGATGAAGACGATGAGATTATCTGGGTCAGTAAAAGCGAAATTAAACGCGACGCCGAAGAGCTAAAACGCCTCGGTGCCGAGTTAGTGGATTTAGGGAAAAACTCCCTCGATAAGATCCCCCTCGACGAAGATCTGCGTGCCGCCATTGAACTGGCACAGCGCATTAAGAAGGAAGGCCGTCGCCGCCAGTTGCAGCTGATCGGTAAGATGTTGCGCGCGCGCGATGAAGATCCGATCCGTCAGGCGCTGGATAAGCTGAAGAACCGCCACAACCAGCAGGTTGCGCTGTTCCATAAACTCGAGCAGTTGCGCGATCGTTTGATTGAGAAAGGCGATGACGCCGTGGCAGAGGTGATTGCCCTCTATCCAGACGCTGACCGTCAGCAGTTGCGCAGCATGATCCGTAATGCGCAGAAAGAGAAAGCCGCGAACAAGCCGGTTAAATCAGCCCGTCAGATTTTCCAGTATCTGCGCGAGTTGGCAGAAGCGTAGGTCCGCTGCGCTCATTAAAAAGGTCGCCATGAATGGCGACCCTGCAATGAGATTGCATACCTTGTAGGGTGGCCATTTATGGCCACCGCAAACTTAACGCCCCAATCGCTCCAGCAGTTTCTGATGAATACCACCAAAGCCGCCGTTACTCATCACCAGAATGGAATCTCCTGGCTGGGCTTCTTTCGCCACCATCTCTACCAGCGTATCGATATCCGCGCTCCACTTGGCTGGCTGGACACAGGCTTCCGCCACATCCGACACCTGCCACGGAATATGATGTGGCTGGAACAGGAACACGTTATCAGCACGGCCCAGTGACGGTGCCAAATCGTTTTTACTGACGCCCATCTTCATGGTGTTAGAGCGTGGCTCCAGCACTGCCAGAATGCGCGCCGTGCCACCGACTTTACTGCGCAGCGCCGCCAGCGTGGCGTGAATCGCCGTGGGGTGGTGTGCAAAGTCATCGTACACCTTGATGCCATTCGCCTCACCACGCAGTTCCAGGCGACGACGTGCATTGATAAAGCTGCTGAGCGCTTCACCTGCATCCACGGGTTTCACGCCCACGTGACGAGCGGCGGCAACCGCCATCAGCCCGTTGTGCATGTTGTGTTCGCCCACCAGCGCCCAGTTCACTTCGCCGACTTTCTCGCCGTCGAGCCAAATTTCCCAGTGCGATGAGTCCGGCGTCAATTTCTTCGCCTGCCAGTGGCCGTTGTCGCCCACGGTTTCCTGCTCGCTCCAGCAGCCCATCGCCATCACCTGCTTGAGATTGTGATCGTGCTCTGGCAGCAGGATCTTACCCTGTCCCGGCACGATACGAATCAGGTGGTGGAACTGTTTCTGGATCGCACGCAGATCGTCAAAGATATCGGCGTGATCGAATTCGAGATTGTTGAGGATCAGGGTGCGCGGGCAGTAATGGACAAACTTAGAACGTTTGTCGAAGAACGCGCTGTCGTACTCATCCGCCTCAATGACGAAGAATGGACTTTTTCCTAATTTTGCCGAAACGTCGAAGTTTCCTGGCACACCACCGATGATAAAGCCCGGCTCAAGGCCACAGGCCTCCAGAATCCACGCTGCCATGCCTGCGGTGGTGGTTTTTCCGTGGGTGCCCGCCACAGCCAACACCCAACGATCGCGCAGCACGAAATCGTGCAGCCACTGTGGGCCTGACAGGTACGGAATGTTGCGTTCCAGTACCGCTTCCACACACGGATTGCCGCGCGTCATGGCGTTGCCAATGATCACCAGATCCGGGTGCGGATCAAGCTGACTAGCATCATAACCTTCTGTCAATTCAATGCCTTGCTGCTCCAGCAAGGTGCTCATCGGCGGGTAGACATTGGCGTCTGAACCGGTCACTTCGTGTCCCAGTGAACGGGCGAGCATCGCCAGTCCGCCCATGAAAGTGCCACAAATCCCAAGGATGTGAATACGCATAAAGAGACCCATTACTCAAAAGTTCGGCGCACAGTGTAACCCCGAGCAGAGTGGGAAGAAACGGATTAGGACTATGGTTTTTAAAGTTCAATCGGCTAAACTGCGCTCATACGTTGGTAGCGTGTTACAGCTGCTACCACTCCACCGTAGATTCAGGGAATGTGTTATGAAAACGTTAGGCGAATTCATCGTCGAGAAGCAACACGACTTTCCTCACGCCACAGGTGAACTGACGGCGCTGATTTCCTCCATCAAGCTTGGGGCTAAGATTATCCACCGCGACATTAACAAAGCGGGTCTGGTGGATATTCTCGGTGCCAGCGGCGTGGAAAACGTGCAGGGTGAACAGCAGATGAAGCTGGACCTGTTCGCGAATGAAAAACTGAAAGCTGCCCTGAAAGCGCGTGGCGTGGTTGCCGGTATCGCTTCTGAAGAAGAAGATGAGTTTGTCATCTTTGAAGGTTCAGAGGACGGTAAATACGTGGTGTTGATGGACCCACTGGATGGTTCTTCAAACATCGACGTTAACGTTTCCGTTGGTACCATTTTCTCTATCTATCACCGCATCAGTGAGCCGGGCACCCCGATCACCGAAGCGGACTTCATGCAGCCTGGCAACAAACAAGTCGCCGCCGGTTATGTGGTGTACGGTTCTTCCACCATGATGGTTTACACCACCGGTGTAGGCGTGCATGCGTTTACCTACGACCCGTCTCTCGGCGTGTTCTGCCTGAGCCACGAGCGCATGACCTTCCCAGAGAAAGGTTATACCTACTCGATCAACGAAGGTAACTACATTCGCTTCCCACAGGGCGTGAAGAAATACCTGAAATTCTGTCAGGAAGAAGATGTAGCGACCAAGCGCCCGTACACGTCGCGCTACATCGGTTCACTGGTGGCAGACTTCCACCGTAACCTGCTGAAAGGCGGCATCTATCTCTATCCAAGCACCGCCAGCCACCCGAAAGGCAAGCTGCGTCTGCTGTATGAGTGCAACCCAATGGCGTTCCTGGCGGAACAGGCCGGCGGTAAAGCCAGTGACGGTGAGCATCGTATCCTCGACATTCAGCCTGAAACGCTGCACCAGCGTTGCCCGTTCTTCTGCGGCAACGATGCGATGGTCGATGACGTTGAGCGCTTCATCCGTGAATTCCCGGACAGCCACGCGTAAGTTGTTTTGATGTGAAAAAGCCCGCTCAATGTAGCGGGCTTTTTGTTGGCTCATTTCATCTTTCGTCTTTTTGCCTGACGGTCAATCAGCTCACCTTGTGGTGAGTAGTATCGGCTTGGCCATATCTCATTCGGTGCCACACCAATAGCTTCAGCAATCAGCCACTCACCTTTCGGCCACGATCGCGTTAAGGCATTGGCCAGCGTCGTTGAGCACAAACCCGCCTCGCGGGACACCGCAGCTAATGAAGTCCCTCTCTTTCGTAAGGCGGCAATAATATCGGCCTGATGCCAGTCCTGCTTGCTTTCACCCACGTCACTCTCCTTAGTTATCGTTATAGGTTCACTTAACGATACTACGTTACTCGTAGTATCTGACAAGCAGTAAATCTACGATTCTCGTAGTCATGAAACCAACCTCATCCCTGCAAGACACTTTCTGTAGACGCCTGAAACATGCGCGTCTTGCTAAGAATTTGTCGCAAAAAAGGTTGGGAATTGCAGCAGGAATAGAAGAGTTTTCCGCCAGCGCGCGTATCAATCGCTATGAAGTGGGGGTGCATCAGCCCGATTTGCTGACACTGCAATTACTGGCGAAGGCGCTGGATATCTCTGCCGCCTATTTTCTGGCTGAAGATGACCGATTAGCCGAGATGATCCTGCGCTTTTCTGAAGGTAAGAGTGGCAACGTGCCATAAGCACGTTGCCACCTGATTACGCGGCGACCACGCGGAACTGCGCCATCGACTCCTGCAACTGCTGCGACTGCGCTTCCAGTGACTGGGTGGCGGCGCTGGCTTCTTCCACCAGCGCGGCGTTCTGCTGCGCGGCTTCATCCATCTGCGTCACCGCCTGATTCACCTGCTCAATGCCACGACTCTGCTCTTCTGAGGCAATCGAAATCTCTTTCATCAGTGACGTCACGCGCATCACTTCAGTGGAGATCTCATCCATGGTTTCCCCCGCACGCGTGGCCATGTCGCTGCCCTCTTTGACGCGCGTCTGGGATTCACTGATCAGCTCGCGGATCTCTTTCGCGGCGGTGGCACTGCGCCCGGCCAGGGTGCGCACTTCGTTAGCGACCACGGCAAAACCACGCCCCTGCTCCCCGGCACGTGCGGCTTCAACCGATGCGTTAAGCGCGAGGATATTGGTCTGGAAAGCAATGCCGTCGATAACGCTAAGAATATCGCCGATGCGGTTCGAGCTTTGCGTGATCTCCTGCATCTTCTCCATCACGTAGCCCACTACTTCGGCACCGCGATCCGCGCTGGTCGAGACATTGCTGGCTAGCTGGTTTGCCTGCTGTGCGTTGCTGGCATTGAGACGTACCGTTGCAGTGAGCTGCTCCATGCTGGCCGCCGTCTGCTCCAGCGACGCCGCCGACTCTTCAGTGCGCTGTGACAAATGCACGGTGCCTGCCGCCAGTTCACGGCTGCCCACATCAATCTGCAAGCTGGCTTCACGCACCTGACTGACGGAATCACGCAACGCCAGCTGCATATCGGACAGTGCCTGATTAAGACGACCAATTTCATTGCTGCCCGCAGCGGGTAACGGCTGCGAGAGGTCGCCTGCCGCAATCTGCTCCAGATGCGCAATGGCGCTGTCGAGAGGACGCAGTAACGAGCGGCGTAACAGCTGCCAGGCCAGCACGATTAGCAGCAGCGTCAGCGCCATCACCACGCCAATCATCACTTTCATCTGCACTTCGTTCTCTGCCGCTTGCTGCAAACGCGCAGCGGAGACTTGATCGGCATACTGGCTGAAATCATTCACCGCTTTCGAGTAGTTGGCCGCCAGCTGCGACTGCTTCCCTTCCAGCACCTGATAATACTCATCGGTATACTGCTTTTTCAAAGCATCCATCATCGGCGTGATGCCCTCTTTGTCGTAGATGGCATAGGTTGCGACAACGGCATCCGCCAAGGTTTTACCCTGAGCGGTGACCGTGCCCGCATCGACAAAGGCTTTCAGTAAAGCGTGCGAGCTATCCACAGCAGCCTGCGCTTGATTGGTGACTTTCGTTCCGTCATCCAACAAACCAATTTCGATTTTGCGTACCGCCAACGCCGCATTGGCGCGTGCACGCATCAGTTCAGAGCGGCTTTGATACAACTTGTTCAGCTCAATTCCCTGGATGCGGTTTAATGCGTCCAGTGATTGATTCCCAGCATTGATGGCATAAATACCCATGGCGCTGACGGCTAACAGCATCACCGTCATGATGGCCAACAACGCAAGCAAAGCGGTACGTATTGATAGTTGTCTGATCATGATCATTCCCGTGTGTATGGAAAAAGGCAGAACTCCACTGGCCCTAAAACGGAGAGATTATCGGCAGTTGATCACAGAAACTTTATCCAGAGTTGATAGTCATGCGGCTGGCAATCCCCTACTCTTCACAATGAATTAAGTGTGACCGCCAAAAATGAAGGGAGAGATCGATGAAAAAATGGCTTTTGCTTGCCTGTTTATGCACCTCGGGAATGGCGCTGGCGCAAACCCATCCACTGGATCAGCAGCTACAACAGTGTCTGAACAAGGAATCGTCTACCGCGGGTATGTCGCAGTGCTACAGCGCGGCCAATCAGTCCTGGGATAAAGAGATGAATGTTCAGTACAACCAGGCAATGAAAAAATTAACCGGTGACGCTAAAGACAAATTACGCACTGCCCAGCGTGCGTGGCTGACATACCGCGACAGCTGGATGGATGCCAGCCGCAGCTATTTCCTGAGCAGCCAGGGCAGCATGGCGGCCCTTTCCGTGGGCGCGCAAGGGGTCAACCTGGTGCGTAATCAGGCATTAATGTTGCAATCAATCAACAAAGGCAGTTGCGCCAATCCCGATGATTGTTGATAAATGGGGGCGTTAAAAAAACGTCAGCGCGGGCACTGATCCGCGCACCCATCCATCTACAGGGAGAAATCATGGCTGCTTATGCCTCTACCATCATTCTGGTTTGCCTCGCCGTTCTCAGCTATTTCGTGCACAACAGCGCTGTCACTATCTCGATTCTGATCTTACTCGCCATCAAACTCACGCCGCTGTCGCAGTTCTTTCCGTATGTGGAAAAACAGGGCATTCAGATCGGTATCATTATTCTGACTGTGGCGGTCATGGCACCGCTGGCCAGTGGCACCTTGCCCGCGTCGTCACTGTTAAAGTCCTTTGCTAACTGGCAATCGATTGTGGCGATTATTGTCGGGGTGTTTGTCGCCTGGCTGGGCGGACGTGGCGTCAGTTTTATGAGTGTGCAGCCATCGGTGATTGGTGGATTGTTGATCGGCACGGTGATTGGCGTGGCGTTTTTCCGTGGTGTCCCGGTCGGACCACTGATTGCTGCGGGGATTGTCTCGCTGTTTGTCACTGCTAAGTAGGCCGTTGGAGCATTCCTAAACGCCAAAAAGGGGGCATACTTTCAGAGTCAGTTGGCTATAATAGCCGTCACTCAACATACGACCAATGAAGGAAAGCCAGATGAGTTTGAACCAGGTGCCTGCAGGTAAAGAACTGCCAGAAGATATCTATGTCGTTATCGAGATCCCAGCGAACGCCGATCCGATCAAATATGAAGTGGACAAAGAGTCTGGCGCCCTGTTTGTAGACCGTTTCATGTCTACCGCCATGTTCTATCCGTGCAACTACGGTTACATCAACCACACCCTGTCTCTGGATGGTGATCCGGTTGACGTGCTGGTGCCAACCCCGTATCCACTGGTGCCGGGTTCTGTGATTCGCTGCCGTCCAGTTGGCGTGCTGAAAATGACCGACGAGTCTGGTGAAGATGCCAAACTGGTTGCGGTTCCGCACACCAAACTGAGCAAAGAATACGATCACATCAAAGATGTGAACGACCTGCCAGAACTGCTGAAAGCGCAGATCACCCACTTCTTCGAGCACTACAAAGACCTGGAAAAAGGCAAATGGGTGAAGGTTGACGGCTGGGACAACGCAGAAGCGGCCAAAGCTGAAATCATCTCTTCTTTCGAGCGCGCTCAGAAGAAATAATCGAGTCCTGGTGCGCATGAATGCGCACCCTACAATGTAGGGTGCACATGCCACGATCGGATGATAAAAAAACACCGTCCATTGGACGGTGTTTTTATTTATGCCTCGGTATCCTCGTCGCGTTTTAGCCAGTCACCACTCGCGATGCGTGTGCGACCAGCTATCGAACGCTGATACACATACAGCCAGGCACTGCCGTAAGGCGTCTGGATAAGTTGGCGTTTGTATTCGCCATTCTTGGTGCGCAAGGCATCAAGTTCGCCGAGCGTGCTGGCATCGATGCGATAAACCTCGCAACAGACCTTGCCCTCACCCTCAACCACGCCCGGATAGTGCCCCAGATTGTAGAGATCGAACCCTTCAATCTGATGGTCGCCGAGCCATTGCGCATTCGTCATCCAATGACTGTTTCCCTGTTTGCGCCGTAAACTGCCGTAGACAATTATTCGCATTGCTAAAACTCAAACTGATAGAGCAAATCCAGTGCCTGATCGAGACCCGACACGGCTTCTAAATAGAGTTTGGGCATCAGGCGATAACGCAAGGTTAAAGTCGCCAGTGAATCAAATATGCCGACACCGTATTTTACTTGTAGACCCGGCAGTACATAACCACTCACCTGCACCTGCTGGCTGTCGCCCACGCCGGTGGTATCAAGGGCAAGGTTACTTACGCCGAATGTCTCGCCGATTTTACCCATAACCTGACCACTTTGTGCAACCCCTAACCCTACAAGTGCTGAAGTTAATGCATTGCTGTCACCGTCACTGCTCAGTCCCTGGCCGCGTAACAGGTAAGAAAGTGCTTCCTGTTGCGACATTGCCGGGTCAGAGAACACCTCCACTTTCGGTTCATCCGCTAAGCCGGTGACACGGATGCCAGCCGTGACATCATCTTCGGTTGCCTCTGGATTACGTATCGCCTCCAGATTCACATACGGCTGATCCGGTGGTCCAGCAAACTGCAGCTCCCCTTTGCGCACAATCAAATCCTGTCCATAGGCGTGGAAACGGCCATCCGGAATATTGATTTGCCCGTTCAGGCCCAGGCCGTTTTTATCCTGCACCAGTTTGAGGTCGCCGTTCAGTTTAGCTTTCAGACCAAAAGCAGAGAGGCGCACATCGTTGCCAACGTGGATCACCAGGTTGCTGTTGATCGGAATCGCCGCCGTCTTCGGCTGTATCGGTTTCAGATCTTTATCCAGCATCACCTCATCGGAAGAGACACCGGTAGCGCTCTCTGGCACTTCCTGAACCGTGATACGCGCCCAGGGAATATCAACCTTGCCATCAAGATTAAACGCGGCTGGCGTGGCCTCGAATACCAGATCCGGTGATACATCCATACGTACCATCGGCGGCACCGTTACGCGGATACGGCTGCCCTGGGCTGTCACACGGGCACGCCAGTTATCCAGTTGGCTCCAGTCGGCATTACCGCCCAGGTTCAGGTTGCCCTGCGTGGTTTGCAACAGGCCGTTGAGCGTGGAGCTCATGCCGTTAAACACCATATTCAGGTTGGCGGAGGTGAGCGAAACCGGCATAAAGCTGGCCTGCACATTCACATCGCTCAATCCCAACTGGCCAAACACCTGCGGCTGCTGCAACGAACCGCCCAGACGCAGATTGCTGTTGAGATTGCCTTTGATCTTCTCACCCTGCATCAACGCCGGGTTGAACATCGCCAGTGACAGATTGCTGATGCCCACGTTCCCTGACAGCAGTCGACGGCTTTGCGGATCGGCAATCTGCACGTTACCGCTCAACTGACCGTTGTTAACGATGTGGATCAGCCAGTCGAGTTGTGCCCGTCCATTACGCATCGCCGCATTGAGGTTGAGCGTATCGAAAGCAATTGGCAGCGTGTTGCCCTGCACATCCTGCTCCACTTTCACCCCGTTGCCTTTGAGCGATACGGTGCCAGTAGGCAGCGCGCCATCGGCGGTCCAGTTCACCCGCGCATCACCGCTGAATACGCCGTTAAGCTTGGTGGCATCGGTGAGGAAGGGTTTGATCATCGCCAAATCGAAGCGATTGAGTACCACATGGGCATGACCGCTTGGCCCTGCTTCAATCGGTTCTGGGACGCAGACTTGTGCATTCGGGTTCTGCCAACAGTGAGGCCCGATAGTCGCAGTCTGCTTGCTGTTGAGATAATCGATCGCCATGGCGCGCGTCAGACGCCATTCACCCACCGGCGTGTCAAAGTGGGTGTTGTTGAGATTGCCCTGCCAGCGTTGGGTTTGACGATCAAAGCTGCCGTTCAGTGCCAACTGACCAGAAACCGGCTCGCCTTGTACGTTCAGCTTCAGCTGATGCTGTTTCTCGTTGCCGTCGGCATTCAGCGTCAGCAGGTTGATCTTCAGCGCATCCTGTTGCAGTTGCTCGACGCGCAGTTGCAGCTTACCGGCAATCTGCTCGCTGGATTTCACATCACCTTGCAGCGCCACGCGTTGAATATGCAACTGCTGCCAGCGTAAGCCGGTTGCCGTCAGGTCCGCCAGCAATTGCGGCGCCTTCAAGGTTCCTCGCGCTTTTACTGTGCCTTTCGCCACCCCACCGAGACCTGGCAGCGCGTTGTCCAGCTGCGGCGCATCAATGTTGGCATCCAGATTGAGTGCATCGCCCAGTTCACCCTTCACATCCAGATGGTTGCGGCCCAGCGCAATGTTGATACCGGGGATTTTCCACTGGTTGTAGCTGTTGCCGGTGAGCGAACCTTTCGCGCTGACCAGGTTCTGCTTCACGTTGCCCTTCAGCTCCAGCTGCGGCACGCTGAGCTGCCAGCTACCGCCATACAGGCTGCCACGCGTGGCAATTTTGCCGTCGAGTTTGGCAGGCCAGTCTGGATACTGTTTGGCAGTGTTGATACCCGACAGCGTCAGTTCACTGCGCCAGCTGATGGCTTTGCTCCAGTCCACCAGCGCCGTCAAATCCACGTTGCCCTGTAGCGCCGCGATACGCAGCTTATCAAGATTGAACTGCTGCACATTGCCTTTACCGTCCAGCGCCAGAGTGGCAGGCGGCACGCCTTCACCCTTCACGGCGGTGCGCAGCGACATCACATAGTCAGTGGCTTTGCCTCTGAACTGATAATCGAGGTTATCGGCCTGATACTGCACCGGGCCAGTCAACGGCCAGCGCAGTTGCGGACTGGTGAGTTTGAGCGACAGCGGTAACCCGGCCACCGCCGGTTGTGCAGCGGCATCCAGCTGTGCCTGCATCGGTCCGGAGAGATTCAGCCCCAGCTTGAGTTCTTCACGCATCGCCCCGCTGAGGTTCATTTTGATCTTCTCACCCTTGATAGGGTCAAGATTCAGGGAACCATTGAGAGTGAAGTTCACTGGCCAGTTATCGGCCAGCTGCGCGTCACCGCTGGCGTTAACCTGCCCTTGCGGTGAATCGACATCAAAGGTTTCCAGTTGCAGATGGCGATCGGCAGTTTTGGCTTTCAGCAACAAACGCGTGATGGAGACATCAGTGTCACCGGTCAGGCGCAACTGCTCGCCAAGCAGTTCCTGAACGGTGATATCCAACGGCAGTTGGAAATCTGGCAGTTCTGGCAGCAGCGGTTTGGCAAACATCTCTTGCAGGGTTTCACCCAGCGGCTTTTCATCCGGCTGCGGCTGCTGCACTTTCGGCTGCACCACTTGCTCATCGACCACTTTCGCCGCTTTCGGCAGCGCAATCAGCAGGCTTTGAATATGCGTTGGCGTTAACGTCAGCGCACGGCCCTGCCAGTTCAGGCCGGTGGTGAAATCCAACAGCGAGATCGCCGTATCATCCACTTTGACGTTGATGTTATGCAGGCCAACTTTGCTCAGCGTGATCGGATACGGCGTGCTCAGGTTGGTGCTGCCGCTCTCTTCTTGCGGAGGCGGAGCCGCGGGCGGGGCCATTTTCTTGCTATCGACCACCACGCTGACGTCCTGCAAGCCAATGTCGTTGACACAGACTGAGGAGTGCAGCAGGCAATTGAGATTCAGCGCCAGGTGGAAGCGCCCCGCGTCGACACTCACGCCTGGCATCTCATATTTCACGCCGCTCAGCGTGAGATCACGCCAGCCGCCTTCGACTTTGTTAATCGATAAACCCGGCACCCAACGATCGGCGCCTTTGAGTAACAGATGCAATCCCGGCGTAGTGCCAATCAGAAACGCCACGCTGCCAAACAGCACCACCAGAAAAATACCGAATCCAATCAGGACCTTTTTCCACAGCTTCATAGTTCAGGCCCCAGTCCTACATAGAATTGCAAACCGTGTTCCTTGTCATCGCCAATTGGACGTGCGATATCGAATTTGATCGGCCCCACAGGAGAAGCCCAGCGCACGCCGACACCCGCGCCGGTTTTGAAATCACTCTGTTTGATGTCATTCACCGCTTCACCGGAATCGACAAACACCGCGCCCCACCATTTGCCGGTCACGTTGTATTGATACTCCAGCGAGCCGGTGGCCATTTTGGAGGCCCCGGTCAATTTGCCGTCGCTGTCACGCGGCGAGACATCTTTGTATTTGTAGCCGCGAATACTGCGATCGCCACCGGCGAAGAAGCGCAGATCCGGCGGGACTTTGTCGAAGTCGTTGGTTTCGATCCAGCCGAGATTGCCACGTACCACAAAGCGGTTTTTCTCGCCCAGCATGCGGATCCAGACGTTTTGCGCCTGCAGGATCAGGAAGTCAACATCCGAACCCCAGGTGGTATCAGAGACATCCACCGAGTAACGCTGCGAGTCGCCCCAGGTGGGCATCAGGCCACCGCGCGAACGCGTGCGGCTCAAACTCACGCCCGGATAGAGCAGCATCGTGGTGTTGGTGACGCTACCTTGGGTAAAGTGGTCGAGACTCCATTTCAGATTAACCGCGCGCTGCCAGCCGGAGCTGCTGTCCCAGTTGCGGGAGACGCCCAGCGTGGTGGTATCGGCTTTGGTATCGTTGAGATCGGTGCGCTTCAGGCCGCCGGAGAAGGTGTAGTACTGTTCCAGCGGGCTTTTTAACAGCGGCACTTTATAGCTGAGGTCCAACTGCTGTTCGGGAGCAGAAATATAGGAGCTGGCGGTCAGGCTGTGGCCACTGCTGTTGATCCACGGCTTTTTCCAGGTGCCTTTCAAACGTGGCCCGACGTCGGTGGAATAGCCCACACCGGCTTCAATGGTGTTTTCCACGCGCGGCGAGACGGCTGCATTGAGCGGCAGCACTTTGGTCTGGCGACCTTTATCAAATTCCGGGGCCACCACCACCGAGTTAAACCAGCCCGTGGCGGATAAACGACGGTTCAGCTCCGCTAAATCACGCGAGCTATAGGGATCGCCTTTTTTAAACGGCACCAGATTACGCAGATAGGCTTCGTTGATTTGCGAGCCCTGGAAGCTGACATCGCCAAAACGGTAGCGTGGACCGCTGTCGTAATCGATGTCCCAGAAAGCTTCGCGTCTTTCGACCGAAACGCCAAGCTGGCTTTGCTTAAAGTCACCGTCGAAGTAACCATTACGCAGTGCCAGGCTGGAGAAGCCGTTTTTAAATTTATCGTATTCGCCGTGATTCAGTTGGGTGCCGACTTTCGGCGTGCCCTGTTTCACCCAGGCTTTGTAATCATCATCATTTTTAGCTGCGCCTTCGACCACGATGTGGCTGCCGCCGATCTTCACCGGCTCACCCGGTTTCACATGGGCAATCAACACCGGTCTGCCACCCTGCGGCGGAGCAGGACGGGACTCAAAATCGATCTCGGGTTCGTAGTAACCCAGCGCACGCAATCCTTCTTTGATCGCCTGCGAAACACGCGCCTGGAAACGCCCGTCACTCGACACCTCGTCCGTACCAATGGTGGACAAGCGCGCCCTGACGTTCTTCTGTAAATCCCCGGTTAAGCCTTCAAGTTGCAAGCGCACTTTCGCTGCCTCAACGGCAGGCGCAGCAAGCAACAGGCTGGCCAGACAATAAATATGCAATCGTGGCACGTTTACTCCTGTTAATAATGCCTGCCCCTAATTCCGCAGGGGCGTTAATGCTCATAGGAGGCTATCACCACCACTCGCTTACCCATCAGCATAGCCGCTCTTTTCGGCGCATAGCTGAGGAAAATGGTCACTAAGCCAAATCATTTCCTATTGTCGGTAAATGGCGGGACCGATACAACAACGAAGCCGCAGTTCTGTGCCTGGCAGCGGCGCACTCGGATTAATCCTGGCCTTCGATGCGCGCCTCTGGCGGCATGATAAGCGCTGCTGCTATAATCAGCACCCAGCAGGCATGACCTGCTTTCCTTTCTGCCCCGACGCTAACGTTCCTTGTCGAAATGGCGCAGACATTTTTGGCACGGATAGCCCTGTATCACGGGTGAGTACTGGATGTACGCCCGCGCTGCCCAGGCCAAAAATGACAAGTGATTAACCCAACGGATCTTTTATGCTCGATAGCTTACTTGTCATTCTTTTACTGATTGTGATCAGCTCATTCTTTTCTCTTTCAGAGATTTCGCTGGCGGCTGCCCGTAAAATCAAACTTAAACTACTGGCCGATGAAGGCAACATTAATGCCCAGCGCGTGCTGAAAATGCAGGAACAACCTGGCATGTTCTTCACCGTGGTGCAGATTGGCCTGAACGCGGTGGCGATCCTCGGCGGTATTGTCGGTGATGCCGCGTTCTCACCCGCCTTCAGCAGCCTGTTTAGCCGTTTCATGTCTCCCGAACTGGCCGATCAGTTGAGCTTTATTTGCTCGTTCACCGTTGTCACCAGCCTGTTCATCCTGTTCGCAGATTTAACACCTAAACGCGTGGGGATGATTGCGCCGGAAGCGGTGGCATTGCGCATCATCAATCCTATGCGCTTCTGCTTGCTGATTATGCGTCCGCTGGTGTGGCTGTTTAACGGTCTGGCGAACGTGTTCTTCCGCATCTTCAAATTACCGATGGTGCGCAAAGACGACATCACTTCCGACGATATCTACGCGGTGGTGGAAGCGGGCGCGCTGGCAGGTGTGTTGCGTAAGCAGGAGCACGAACTGATCGAGAACGTGTTTGAGCTGGAATCGCGCACCGTGCCCTCTTCTATGACATCCCGCGAGAACATCATCTGGTTTGATCTGCACGAAGATGAAAACAGCCTGAAAACCAAAATCGCTGAACATCCGCACTCTAAATTCCTGGTGTGTGACGGCGACATCGATCACATCGTCGGTTATGTGGATTCCAAAGAGCTGCTGCTGCGTGTGCTGGGTAACCAGAGTATGACGCTCAGCAGCGGCGTGCAGATCCGCTCCGCGTTGATTGTGCCGGACACACTGACCCTCTCCGAAGCGCTGGAAAGTTTTAAAACCGCCGGTGAAGACTTCGCGGTGATCATGAACGAATACGCGTTGGTGGTAGGTATCATCACCCTGAACGATGTGATGACCACCTTAATGGGCGATTTGGTGGGCCAGGGTCAGGAAGAGCAGATTGTCGCGCGTGATGAAAATTCATGGCTGGTCGAAGGCGGCACACCAATTGATGACGTGATGCGCGTGCTGGATATTGATGATTTCCCGCAGTCCGGTAACTATGAAACCATCGGCGGCTTTATGATGTATATGCTGCGCAAAATCCCGAAACGCACCGATTTCGTGAAGTTCTCAGGCTATAAGTTTGAAGTGGTGGATATCGACAGTTACCGCATCGACCAGCTGCTGGTCACGCGTATTGACGACCGACCGCCAGTGCTGAATGTCACTAAGAGTGCGACGGATGAGCTTGAGTCACCGTAGGGTGATGGGCTGAAAAAAACAAGGCGCGATAAATCGCGCCGCTACAGGGCGCCTGACTTCATGGCGCCCTTTCTTTTTGGTGCTTAGTTGTACTCAGCTTGCAGTCGCAACACCTGGCGATTGATTTCTGACATCACGCTGAGATGCTGCTTATCTTTGACGCGTGGCAACATTACCTTGCCTTTATCAAACTCAAACGCGCCAACATCCTTGATGTACAACCTTCCTTTAAATAGCGTCTTTACATATTTCGCAATTTGCAGCGGATTATAGCGCTGGAAGATTTTCATGCTGTCTAACTCCTGAACAGATGGAATACGCTTCGCCGTTGCCAAATTCGGTACGAGCCCATGAAGCGCAAATGAGGCATAACTATAGAACACCCTGCGTTACGTATGTTCCGAAAAAGTGAATTTTTTACTGAATTGACACATCATTACAGAACACTCTGTTATGCCGCTCACAAAACACAGTATAAACCTTCACTCATTAAGGAATTGTGGCGTGGGTTGCAAAGCTGTTAACTCATCGCGACAGGCGCATCATCCACGCCTAATATTGCAGAAACATGAATAACTGGTCGGATCACTAAGGAGCATCAACATGCGTTTGGCACATTCTTTAATAGCACTGGCACTGTTGTTACCGGGGCTCGTCTCAGCCCACGCGTTGAAGCTGGGCGACCGCGTCCCACCGGTTGGCGTGAGTGACAGAGGTGAGCTGCTTTATCAACAAGATAAGTTTAGCTACCAGCCGTGGAATAGCGCGCAGCTGAGTGGAAAAGTGCGAGTCATCTTACATATTGCCGGGCGCTCGTCGGCTAAAGAGCAGAATGCCGCGTTGATTGAAGCGATCAAAGCCGCGAAATTCCCGCACGATCGTTATCAGACCACCACCATCGTCAATACCGACGATGCCATTCCCGGTACCGGCATGTTTGTGCGCAGCAGCATTGAGAGCAATAAGCAGCAATATCCGTGGTCGCAGTTTATCGTCGACAGCAATGGCAATGTGCGTAAAGTCTGGCAGCTGGAGAAAGGCGGCTCCGCCATTGTGGTGTTGGATAAAACCGGCCATGTGCGTTACGCCAAAGAGGGCGCATTGACGCAGGATGAAGTGCAGCAGGCGATGACGTTGATCCGTGAGTTGTTGCAACAATAGAATCCAGCACAATTTTTGTAGCGGCGCGATTTATCGCGCAATAAATTGCGCCGCTACGAACCATTAAAACAGCGAAACGCGGAACCCCGGGTTCAGGAAAGACTCACGCGGTGCATAGTCCAGCGTTTTACCCTGCCAGTCATGCACATGTGCCCCAGCAGCAATCGCCACCGCGTGGCCCGCGCCGGTATCCCAGATGTTAGTCGGCCCAAAGCGTGGATAAAGCTGGGCTTTACCTTCGGCCACCAGGCAAAACTTCAGCGATGAACCGATCGCCGTGGTTTGATGCTCACCTAACTGCGTCAGATACTCTTTCAGTTCTTCATCTTTATCAAAGTGCGAACGGCTCACCACCACCAGTAATGGACGCGCTTCACGTACCTGAATCTGCGTTTTATGACCGCCCTCTTCTTTCCAGGCCTTACCTTCCGCAGCGAAATACATGACGCCCAGAGCCGGCGCGTAGACCACGCCCAGCACCGGCTTGCCGTTATCGATCAGGGCAATGTTGACGGTAAATTCACCATTACGCTTAATGAACTCTTTGGTTCCATCCAGCGGATCGACCAACCAATACTTTTGCCAGTGCTGACGCTCCGCCCAGACTGGCGGATCTTCTTCTGACAGCACCGGGATCTCGGGTGACAGTCGGGCAAGCCCATCAATAATCACTTTATGTGCCGCGAGATCGGCGGCGGTAACCGGGGAATCATCCGATTTACGTGTGACATCCATCGGCTGTGCACCATCGTAAACCTGCATAATTGCATCGCCCGCTTCACGCGCCAGCTGGCAAATTTTATCTAACATTTTCCACCTCTTATCCGCTGATTCTGCCTGTCAGACATTTACAGCCCACCTCTACACAGTTTAGCAGTTGTGCCTCAACCCTCGGTGGCTGTACTGTCGGCTACGGCAATCTATATGATTATCAATACCATAGTTCACTGACCGCGGCTATGGCGCGATGCTGAATAGGTTTATGGCTGAGACGCACGGCGGAAACTGTGCAAAAGTCCGGGTTACATCACAAATTGAAATGATAATTCGTCATTGTTTTACATTATTTTGAGAGGCCTATTCATAAAACAAGGAGCAAGCCATGTTCAAAGCGAGCATGTCGTTACTGGCGCTGTGTGTTACAGCGGCCACGGTACAGGCCGCTACCGTAGATCTGCGCATTCTGGAAACCACCGATCTGCACAGTAATATGATGGATTTCGACTACTACAAAGACACACCGACCGAGAAGTTTGGCCTGGTGCGCACCGCAACCTTGATTCAACAAGCGCGGGCGGAAGCGAAAAACAGCGTGCTGGTCGATAACGGAGACATCATTCAAGGCAGCCCGCTGGGTGATTACATGGCCGCTAAAGGACTGAAACAAGGCGATGTCCACCCCGTATATAAAGCGATGAACACGCTGGATTACACCGTCGGTAACCTGGGTAATCACGAATTTAACTATGGCTTACCCTATCTGCAAAAGGCGATTGCCGGTGCACGTTTTCCTTACGTTAACGCCAACATTATCGATGAAAAGAGCGGGAAACCGCTGTTTACACCCTATTTAATCAAGGAAATGCAGGTCACAGACCGCAGCGGCCAGATACATCGGTTAAAAATTGGCTATATCGGATTCGTTCCGCCGCAGATTATGGTGTGGGATCGTAACAATCTGCAGGGAAAAGTCCGTGTTGATGACATTACAGAAACAGCGAAGCGCTATGTGCCGGAAATGCGTGCAAAAGGTGCTGAAATAATCATCGCTATACCGCACTCTGGTTTGAGCAGCGAACCCTATCACGCCATGGCAGAAAATTCGGTCTACTACCTCAGCCAGGTGCCGGGCATTAACGCCATTATGTTTGGTCATGCGCATGCGGTGTTCCCCAGCAAAGAGTTCACCGCCATTAAAGGCGCTGATATTGCGCAGGGCACCCTCAACGGCATTCCATCAGTGATGCCAGGTATGTGGGGCGATCATCTCGGTGTGGTCGATTTGGTGCTGAACAACGAGGGCGGAAAATGGCAGGTCACGCAGGGTAAAGCGGAGGCGCGTCCGATTTACGATCCGGTCGCGAAGAAATCACTGGCGACGGAAGATGCCGACCTGGTGAAGGTGCTGGAACAAGATCACCGTGCCACGCGTGAATTTGTGGCCAAGCCCATCGGGAAATCCGCCGACGTGATGTACAGCTATCTGTCGCTGGTGCAGGACGACCCCACGGTACAGATCGTGAACAATGCGCAGCGTGCCTATGTTGAGCACTTTATTCAGGGCGATCCCGATTTAGGCCGCCTACCGGTGCTGTCTGCTGCTGCTCCGTTTAAAGCCGGCGGTCGCAAGAACGATCCAGCCAGCTATACCGAGGTGGAGAAAGGTGAACTCACCTTCCGTAATGCCGCCGACCTTTATCTCTACCCCAACACCCTGGTGGTGATGAAAGTCAGCGGTGCGCAAGTGAGAGAGTGGCTGGAGTGTTCAGCCGCGCAGTTTAATCAGATTGACCCGCACAGCAGCAAGCCGCAGTCGCTGATTAACTGGGATTTTCGCACCTACAACTTTGATGTGATTGATGGCGTGGATTATCAAATCGATGTGACGCAACCGGCGCGCTATGACGGGGAATGCACGTTGATCAACAAACAGGCTTCACGTATCAAGGATCTGACATGGCAGGGCAAGCCTATCGATCCGAATGCCACTTTCCTCGTTGCTACCAACAACTATCGGGCTTATGGCGGTAAGTTTGCCGGAACCGGTGATAAGTATGTCGCGTTTGCTTCGCCTGATGAGAACCGTTCCGTGGTTGCGGCTTATATCAGTAGCGAAACCAAAGCGCACGGTGAGGTGAAACCGCAAGCCGATCACAACTGGCGTTTAGCGCCCATTCACAGTGACACGCCACTGGATATCCGCTTTGAAACCGCACCGGGCGAAAAAGCCACGCAGTTTATTGAGCAGTACGCTGATTACCCGATGAAAGCGGTGGGGAGTGATGAGATTGGCTTTGCGCTCTGGCAGGTGAATTTGCAGAAGAATGATTAGTTCTGTTTGGGCGGCCATCAGGCCGCCCAAGAGCGCATCAAGGTACGCACCTACAATCACGCTGAAGCAGGGTGAAAAATTACAGAATTTCCAGCAGCTCGACTTCAAAAATCAGGGTGCTGAATGGCGGGATAGAGGCGCCAGCACCACGCTCGCCATAGGCGAGGTTTTGTGGAATCACCAGCTCCCATTTTGAGCCAACTGGCATCAGGGTCAGCGCTTCAATCCAGCCAGCGATAACGCCGCTGACCGGGAATTCAGCCGGCTCGCCACGTGCAACTGAGCTGTCGAAAACAGAACCATCAATCAGTTTACCGGTGTAGTGAACGCGTACACGGTCCTGACGCGAAGGGATTGGGCCATCACCTTGGGTGATCACGCTGAACTGCAAACCGGTTTCAGTGCTGCTTACGCCTTCGCGCTGCGCATTCTGCTCAAGGAATTTCTGGCCTTCTGCTGCCATGGCTTCAACACGCTCACGACGCACGCCTTCAGCACGCTCATGGACTTCGCGCAGCGCACGATGTACCACGTCAACAGGCACAGCCGGTGAGTTCCCTTCCAGCGCGTCGCGCAGGCCCGCGAGCAGTGCTTCCGGCTGCAAACCTTGCAGTCCAGATTCCTGCAACTGCTGGCCTACCTGTAAACCGATACCGTAACTTGCCTGTGATTCGACGCTGTCAAATGAAGGGGTGGTCATTTTGATTCCTTAATCCCGAATAAATTAGAAACGGCAGCATAACAGCGCGGGCGGCTGGCGTAAAATCTGCTGCGGCAGAGATGACATTTCTCAGCGAAAGAGAAACAATACACAGGTCAAATTTTTCAATGCTGGCAGGCACTTCGCGCCCGCATTGCCCATACTATAGCTGTGACAAGGTTTTTGCTGTACAGCGCTAAGAAAGAGAGAATACATGGGCCAGATCGCCCCACGACGTCGCAGGACGCGCGCACCGCGTGCTTTTACTTTACCGAGGTTGCAACGTTGGCTGCCGCAAATTAAGCGCAAGGCCGCCAGCGAGGAGGATTCACGAATGGCTTCTGATACCCCTTCCCGCGTTCCCGCCGTGCTGCTGCGCGTCTGGCATCTGCTGGATAATGTGCGTTGGATGGACCCGCTCCCAGCCTTCCATCGTCGCGGCATTGTTATCGCCCTGCTGGTACTGTTACTGGCGTTTCTCTGGCCGAGCAGCACGCCACAATATCCGATTGAACACCCCGCAGATAACAGCAGCAAAGAGGTGCCGCTGCAGGCCGAGATTTATGACAACAAACAGCCGCAGAATGCCACGCCAAAAGCCGACTCCCAAGGCGAATGGCACAGTTATACCGTGACATCTGGTCAGACGCTGGCTCAACTATTCCGGGACAACAATTTACCGGTGAATGATGTGTTCGCGATGGCTCGCGTAGAGGGTAACGATCAGCCGCTCAGCGCGCTGAAAAATGGCCAGCAGGTGAAGATTCGTCAGAATGCACAAGGTGTGGTGACGGGATTGACGGTAGATAGCAGCAACGGTCCGGTGTTATTTACTCGCCAGCCGGACGGCAGTTTTATTCGCGCCCAGTAAACCGCAGAAACAAAAACGCCGGCAGAAGCCGGCGTTTTCGCATAACCAGTTACCAAGTAATAATTACTCAGCCACTACATTCACAACCAGTTTAGCGAACACTTCGCTATGAACCTGGAAGTCAATCTCGTGCTCACCGGTAGAACGCAGAACGCCGTTTGGCAGACGCACTTCGCTCTTAGACACTTCAACGCCAGCTGCAGTTACAGCGTCAGCGATGTCGCGGGTACCGATAGAACCGAACAGTTTACCTTCGTCGCCTGATTTAGACGCGATGGTAACGGTGCCCAGTGCATTGATTTTCTCTGCACGTGCGTTAGCAGCAGCCAGAACGTCAGCCAGTTTGGCTTCCAGTTCAGCGCGACGCGCTTCGAAGAACTCAACGTTTTTCTTGGTAGCAGGAACAGCTTTACCCTGTGGAACCAGGAAGTTACGAGCGTAGCCCGCTTTAACGTTAACCTGATCACCCAGGCTGCCCAGGTTTGCTACTTTATCAAGCAGAATAACTTGCATTACCTTATCCTCTTAAAGTCGTTAATGGACAACTACCAATTACTGATGACGATCAGTGTATGGCAGCAGGGACAGGTAGCGAGCGCGCTTGATGCAACGAGCGAGCTGACGCTGGTATTTTGCACGAGTACCGGTGATACGGCTCGGGACAATTTTACCGCTTTCGGTAATGTAGTTTTTCAGTGTAGCGATATCTTTGTAATCAATCTCTACAACGCCTTCCGCGGTGAAACGGCAGAATTTGCGACGACGGAAATAACGTGCCATTTGGCTAGTCTCCAGAATCTATCAATTCAATCTGCTCGGCATGTAACACGACTCTACTTTGACCATTGCGTGCCTGATGGCAGCTAATGAAACCTTCGAGAACGAGTTGCGTACCGACCGTTATATGTTGAGTAATCACCTGATGGGTGCTGCCGCTGATAATCACCGGCATCTGACACCAGGCTTGCCGGTGAAAACCGGCTTCCTCCTGCACAGAACGGTGCTCAAGCACGAACTGGCAGTGAGGAATCCCTGACGGACTGATTTTTCGAACTGGCGTCTTGCACACAGTGCCTGACAGGCGCAGTCGATTTGCCGTCATGTCGGATTACTCTTCAGAATCCCCAGCATCTGAGTCATCTGATGATTCGTTAGCGAAGTCTTCGCGACGGTCACGACGCTCATCTTTCGCTTTAACCATCGGAGATGCTTCAGTTACCGCGTGCTTAACGCGCATAACCATGCTGCGGATAACGGCGTCGTTGAAGCGGAAGTTAGTTTCCAGCTCGTCAATCACTTCCTGCGGAGCTTCTACGTTCAGCAGAACATAGTGTGCTTTGTGCAGTTTGTTGATTGGGTAAGCCAGCTGACGGCGGCCCCAGTCTTCCAGACGGTGAATCGTGCCCTGTGCACCGGTGATAGCACCAGTGTAACGCTCGATCATACCTGGAACCTGTTCGCTCTGGTCAGGATGGACCATAAATACGATTTCGTAATGACGCATCGATAGCTCCTTACGGATTATTCAGCCTCCTGTCAGGGTCAGCTGCGGCCCACGGAAGCAAGGAACGTTATAGGTTGTGAATCATTTAAAATGAAACACACCTCTGAATGCAGCTGAAAAATTGACGCGTAATCATACTGACGTTGCAGGGATAACTCAAGCGCACAATTCATCAAATCGCAGAGTGTGTGCCAGTCGAGAGCACCTTTTGTGCTATGGATTATGATTCAGCAGGTTAGCGAGGGGTTGTTCAAAATTGCTGATGGTGGCGTTCAATGGGACGATCTGGCATCAATGTGACAAACAACTAAACTATTTACAGGCGCAACGGTTTGGCTTATTCGCGGCGTCTGAGAGTGCAATCCCTGGAGTGAGGAGTCGAATATGAAAACCATCATTTTCGCCACTTTACTGGGTCTCTTCCTGTCTCCACCCGCTTTTGCCAGCTCCGCTGACTATGCGCAGCAGATGAGAAGTAACAGCAGCAATGCGGCTTCAGGCTATGTCTACGTCAACCGGTTGGATACGCCTGGCAGCAACCCGGTCAGTGCGAATACCAGTGCAGCAGAACGCCTGTCTTCACAGCTTTAAAATCGGACGACGTAACGGGCTGGCCTCTTGTGCCAGCCCGAGTTGTTTCTACAGATGATGTTTGAAAAAACTCACCAGCGCAGTCAGGGCTGATGGCGTAATTTTGTGGCCGATCTGCTTTTCGGAGAGATAAGTCATTTTCCCATCCAACTGGGCGTCGCGCAGCGCTTTCTCTAGCCTTACCGTCTCGGCGAATGGCACCACTTCATCGGCTTCACCGTGCCACAGCAATAGCGGACGGTGCGCCAGTTTCTCCAGTTGCTGACTGGGATCGTAAGGTGCCAGCGGCGCAAGACGCGCGGCAAAGGTCTCTTTCTGTTCCGGCGTACGGGCCACCAGCGGAGGGAATAGCGTGTGGCTCAGCTGCATAAAGTAACCCGACCCCATCATACAGGCGACGCTGTGGATCTGCGGATAACGTGCCATCGCGCCTAATGCAGTCATCCCTCCCATTGATGCGCCTGCAACGGCAAAGCGCTCATCGGCGACCCAATCGTTCTCACGCAATGCCGCTTCCAGTGTCGGCACTTCATCGATGTTCTGTTTAAGGATCTCCCAAAAATGCGTCATGCGCATTTCGGTATCCCCGTTATAGCGCGATCCGTGCATATCGGCATCCGGCATGATGACGCGAAAACCGGCCTGCGCCAGCGCCACCGCGAAGTAGCTGTACACTTCTTTAGATGAGGTAAAGCCGTGATAAAACAGGATGGTAGGTAAACGCGCATGCCGTTGCCCGGCCGGTGACGCGTGAATACACTCAATTCCTGCCAGGTTCTCCGTCGCCAACTCAATCATACCGCCTCCGTTGAGAATGATTATCACCCGTCACAGTGTAAGTGCTGAGCAGCAAAACGCGAGCAACTTCACATTTAATCAGAATAATTTCCGTACTAAACCTTTTGCCAGATTTGCCGTTGATCTTGTACCTCTCCATTATTCTTTAATAGGTACTTTATGAAGCGTCTCTCTCTCAGCGCCATGGGTCTCGGAATTAAGCTGTCTGTATTGACGTCTTTAAGCGTGGCGATTGTGCTGTTGACCTTGACCCTCACCCTGAGCCATAACGCCGCGCGTCAACTGGAGCAGCTGGCCACCGATGACATGCAAAATCAGGTGCTGGGCATTAATGAAATGGCCACCATGTTTAACGCCACACTGTCAGAGGAAGTGGCGAATTACACCAAACTGTTCCAGAGTTTCCTGCCCAAGCGCTTTAGCCGTGATGAAAACGAGCGTATTCAAGTGGGCGAGTTCAGCACCCCCACCCTGCGTGCTGGGTTGAAAACCCTCAATCTCGATCAAATTGCCGTGGATGATTTTCTGGAACGCACAGGCGCGGTGACGACCATTTTTGTGCGCGATGGCGAAGATTACATCCGTATCGCCACCTCTCTGAAAAAGGAGGATGGCAATCGTGCAGTGGGTACCAAGCTGGATCGCAGCAGTACCGCATGGCGCAGTATTAATCAGGGGCAGGTGTATCGTGGACTGGCGACATTGTTTGGTCATCGCTATATCACACAGTATCAACCGGTACAGGATGAGAGCGGTGCGGTGATCGCCATCCTGTTCGTTGGGGTGCAAATCGATGCGCAGTATGCGCTGATGCGCGACAAAGTGCTGGCACGCCATCTGGGCGACAGCGGCAGCTTCTTTGTGCTGAACGGTGCACCGGGCAGTGCGCAAGGGCAATATCTGTTTGACCGTCAGGCAGAGGGCAAATTACCGCGCTGGGATACATCAGTGCAGCAGCAGCTGTTAACCCAGCCAAAAGGGTTGCTGAGTATTGAACTGGAAGGTGAAACCAAACTGCTGGCGTGGCAACAGCTGCCAGGCTGGAACTGGATTATTGCCGGAGAGGTCAGTCGTGCCAGTTTGCTCGCGCCTATCACGCAAAGCCGCAACCTGTTCATTGTCATTGGTCTGGTGTTGGTGATCGCTTTCGCCGTCGGCTTTATGTGGTACAGCCGTCGTGCTATTACGCGTCCGCTACAGCAGGTGATTCATCTGGCCGAGCAATACGCTGCGGGTAATTTACAGGCGCATCTCGACTCCTCGCGCCGCGATGAAGTGGGCCAACTGGTGGCGGCGATTAATGGCATTGGCGACGGGCTGGAAAAAGTGGTCAGCCAGGTGCGCAGTGCCGCCCGCGATATCAGCCACGGCACCGATACCATCGCCGCCAGCAGTTCCAGCATCAGCGAGCAGATTGGTCGCCAGGCAAGCAGCGTAGAGGAAACCTCGGCCAGCATGGAGCAGTTTGGTGCGACCGTGGCGCAAACCGCGGCGAACGTGCGTCAGGCACTGGCACTGGTGGGTGAAGCAGCCAGCACTGTCGATCAGGGTGGGGCCACCGTGGCGCGTTCCGTGGAGACCATGTCTGAGATTCGTGTCGCATCACAAAGCATCGCAGATATCACGCACGTCATTGAATCCATAGCTTTCCAGACCAATATCCTGGCGCTCAACGCCGCTGTTGAAGCCGCACGCGCCGGAGAACATGGCAAAGGTTTTGCGGTGGTCGCCGCCGAAGTTCGGGCACTGGCCCAACGCAGCGCCACGGCCGCAAAAGAGATCGATACTTTGATTGCGACCTCCATCAACAAAGTCGCGGCGGGACACACGCTGTCAGAGCAAACACGTGACGCCATGCAGCACATCGTCAGCCATATTGAGCAGGTGAAAGCGTTGATGGGGGAAATCAATATTGCTGCACAAGAGCAGGCGGCGGGCATTGGTCAGGTCAATCTGGCGATGAACCATATTGGTCAAGCCACGCACCAGAGCAGCGATATGATCACCCAATCCGAGACCACTGCGCATACGCTGAATCAACAAGGTCACCATCTGACACAGTTGGTGAGTCTTTTTCATTTGAAGGACTGATATGAAAAGGGAAGATGGCATAAACTTGAGCCATCTTCCTCTTTCTGGAGTGTGTTATGCGTCGCCTTTTACTGGCAGTGTGTCTGGTGCTGAGTGGCTGTTCCGCTTTCAAAACCACACCCAAAGCACCGCCGCCGCCCACCAGCCACGCGCAGGAAATCACCCGCGCACAAAGTTACGGCTTGCGTAAGCTCGGCAATATCACCGTCACTACACGTGGCTCGCCAGATGATGCCCAACGAGCACTGGCCGCGCGCGCCAATCAGGCTGGAGCGGTGTACTACCAAATCCTGATGCTTGATGAAACCACCGTGCCTGGTTTTTGGTACGGTACTGCGATTCTCTTTGGCGCCCCATCAACGGGCACTGGCTCGCAGCAGTAAGCGGCTGCAGAGATCGTCACTCAGTCCGCGTCGGCCACGCATATCCAGATGCTGGCCGCACCAACTATCGGCAAGTGGGGGTTCTGCCACTTTGAGCAAAATGGCTGCGCTCGCGAGCTGCAATAGCGTTTGGGTCACTTCGCGCGCAACCCCCTCCCGGGCATGGGGTAGCTGCAACCGAAGTTGACGCCAGCGGCGATCAAAATGACGGTTGATCCCTTTCACTGCATCGAACTCATCATCCAGCATGGTTAACACATCCGCATGCCGCCCCAGCACACGCATCACATCCAGGCACATCACATTGCCTGAGCCCTCCCAAATGCTGTTCACCGGCATTTCACGGTAGAGACGCGGCAGTTCGCTCTCTTCGCAATAGCCGATGCCTCCCAACACCTCCATGGCTTCCGCCACAAAGGGGATGCCCGCCTTGCAGATGCCAAATTTGGCGGCAGGAGTAAACAGCCGTGCATATAAACGTTCATGCTCACTGGCGGGGGTTGACCAGGCGCGTGCCAGACGCAGCAGCAGTGCAGTTTGCCCTTCCAATTGCAGCGCCTGCTGCGCCAGCACGCTGCGCATCAACGGTTGGTCACTGAGGTTTTTACCCATCACCTGGCGCTGCTGTGCGTGGTACAAGGCAATGGATAAGGCGCGGCGCATCTGCCCATGGCTGCCCAGCGCACAGTCAAATCGCGTCATGCCGCCCATTTTCAGGATCAGCCGCACCCCCTCACCCTCTTCGCCCATCAACCAGCCAATGGCATCCTGAAACTCGACTTCGGCGCTGGCGTTGGAACGGTTTCCCAGCTTCTCTTTTAATCGCTCGATGCGGATCGCATTTCGCATGCCATCCGGCAGCAGTCGTGGCAAAAAGAAACAGCTCAGCCCTTGCGCTGTCTGCGCCAGGATCAGGTGTGCATCACTTTGTGGCACCGAGAAGAACCATTTATGCCCGGTGATACGATAAGGCTCGCCAGGCCCACGCACACCAAGCGGTTCAGCACGTGTCGTGTTGCTCAACACATCGGTGCCGCCCTGTTTTTCTGTCATCCCCATACCGATCAACAGACCGCGCTTTTTATTGCCCGCCACGTGATGGGCGTCATAGCGATCGCTGAGCAGGGCGTCGTGCCAGTCGGCATAGGGCTGCGGCAAATAATTTTGTAGTAGCGGGATGGCGGCATGCGTCATGGTGACCGGACAAAGCGATCCGGCTTCAACCTGAGCATGCAAAATGAAGCGAGCCGCGCGCGCCACCATGGCATTGGGCTGTACGTCAGGTTGCCAGCTGAGATTGTGCAGGCGGCTGGCGCAAAGTCCTTGCATCAGCAAATGCCAGGCGGGATGAAAACGCACTTCATCAAGCCGCTCACCACGGGCATCGTAACGGAGCAGTTCGGGCGGGTACGAATTAGCCAGTCGGCCTAATTCGAGAGATTCAGCGCTGCCAAGTTGCAGCCCAACGGAGGCGAGCCATTCGCGATCCCAGCCTGCGCCTTCGCGGGTTACGGCCTCACAGAGCGCAATATCATGGGTAAACAGGTTACTGTTACTTAGTGGCGGTGGTTGATTGAAAACGTTGTGGGTGGTCCAAGGCATAATATTGCATCCCCCTCATTGAACGCATGGTTCAAGTATGAGGGTGATGCACAGTTATGCCTGGTACAAAAACACTTTTGCGGCGAGGATCACGCCAGGCGCTGACGCACCGCTTCGAACAAGCACACGCCAGTGGCAACAGATACGTTCAATGATGAGACGCTGCCTGCCATAGGAATGCTGATCAGTTCATCGCAGTGTTCACGCGTCAGACGGCGCATCCCTTCCCCTTCCGCGCCCATCACCAGCGCCATGGGGCCGGTCATTTTGCTTTGATACACCGTATGATCGGCTTCACCTGCCGTACCGACCACCCAAATGTTGTATTCCTGCAGCAAGCGCAGGGTACGTGCCAGATTGGTGACACGAATCAACGGCACGTTTTCTGCCGCGCCGCTGGCCACTTTTTTCGCCGTCGCGTTCAGCGGTGCAGCACGGTCTTTCGGAACGATGACGGCGTGTACGCCAGCCGCGTCTGCGCTACGCAGACACGCACCGAGGTTGTGTGGATCGGTAACGCCGTCCAGCACCAGTAAAAACGGTTTATCAAGACTTTGCAGCAGATCCGGCAGATCGCCTTCCTGATAGTTTTTCCCCTGCTTCACCCGCGCCACAATCCCCTGGTGGACACCGCCTTCAACCTGGCTGTCCAGCCATTGGCGGTTAGCGACCTGAATCACGATCCCCTGAGCTTCCAGTGCGGCAATCAGCGGCTGCAGGCGACGATCGTCACGGCCTTTGAGAATAAAGACTTCCTGGAAACGCTGAGGATCACGTTCCAGCAGTGCCTGCACGGAATGAATACCAAAAATTATTTCGCTCATTACTTTGCTCAAGGTTGGATGTATATCGTTGAATAATCGTGTGTAGCGGCGCGAATCATTGCGCAATAAATTGCGCCGCTACGAATATGAGCTGCCGTTAATGGCAGCTTCATCAGGCTTCGCTGGATTTTTTCGTCGCACGCTTTGCCTTAGTGGCGGCGGCGATTTTACGGGTTTTCTCTGAGACTTTTTTGCCTTTTTTCTCGGTTTTAGCCGGTTTTTCAGCTGTCACAGACTTTTTCTTCTCGCCCCGGAATGCAGCATCAGGCTCAAAAGTGCCCTTCTTGCCCGCATCACGACGGCGCTTAGCCGGCGGCTTACCGCCACGCTTCTCACGCTCACGTTCGGTTTTACCTTCGCCGCGCGGCACGCGCTTGCTGGAGATCAGCGCGAAATCAATTTTACGCTCATCCATATGCACCGCATCCACGCGAACTTCCACCGCATCGCCAAGGCGATAAGTGCGGCCACCCGATTCGCCAATCAGGCGCTGGCCGATAGGATCGAAGCGGTAGTAATCGTTATCCAGCGTAGACACATGCACCAGACCATCGATAAACAGATCGTTGAGGCGGACGAAGAAGCCAAAACCGGTGACACTGGAGATCACACCGTTAAAGACATTGCCTACCTGATCCTGCATGAAGTCACATTTCAGCCAGTCAGCAACATCGCGCGTGGCTTCATCGGCACGACGTTCGGTCATTGAACAGTGCTGGCCGAGTTGCAACATCTGCTGCATATCGTAGTGATAACCACCGGTCGGCGTGGTGTTCCCGGTCAGGGTACCCTGCTCTTTCGCCAGCAGGTACTTAATGGCGCGATGCAGTAACAAGTCCGGATAACGACGAATCGGCGAGGTGAAGTGCGCATAAGACTGCAGTGCCAGACCAAAGTGGCCACGGTTTTCCGGATCGTACACCGCTTGCTTCATCGAACGCAGCAGCATGGTTTGCAGCATTTCCGCATCAGGGCGATCGGCCACCTGCTTCAGCAAATCGGCATAATCGATAGGCTGGGGTTTTGCACCACCAGGCAGGCTCAAGCCCAGCTCATTCAACACGGTACGGAAGCTTTTGATGCTGTCTTCGGTTGGACGATCGTGATCGCGGAACAGCGAAGGTTCCTGGTTCTTTTCAACGAAGCGTGCAGACGCGATATTCGCGAGGATCATGCACTCTTCGATCAGCTTATGGGCATCATTGCGCACGGTGCGTTCAACACGCTCAATACGACGTTCCGCATTGAAAATAAACTTGGCTTCTTCGGTTTCGAAGGAGATACCACCACGTTGCTCACGTGCCGTTTCCAGCACTTCATACATGTCATGCAGTTCTTCCAGGTGCTTAACCTGAGAAGCATACTGCTCACGCAGCTCCTGATTACCCTGCAGAATGCTCCACACTTTGTTGTAGGTCAGACGCGCGTGGGAGTTCATCACCGCTTCGTAGTGCTTGTAACCGGTCAGTTTGCCGCTGGAAGAGATGGTCATCTCACACACCATGCACAACCGATCCACCTGTGGGTTCAATGAGCAAAGGCCGTTTGAGAGGATCTCTGGCAGCATCGGTACCACCTGCGATGGGAAGTACACGGAGGTACCACGCTGATGCGCTTCGGTATCCAGTGCCGTGCCCGGACGCACGTAATAACTCACATCTGCAATCGCGACCCAGAGACGCCAGCCGCCACCGCGTTTTTTCTCGCAATATACTGCATCATCAAAGTCACGTGCGTCTTCACCATCGATAGTAACCAACGGCAGTTCACGCAGGTCCACGCGGCCTTTTTTGGCGGCTTCCGGTACCTCTTCCTTCAGCTTCGAAATCTCTTTCTCTACTTCTTCTGGCCAGGTGTGCGGAATTTCATGGGTGCGCAGCGCCATATCCACGGCCAGCCCGGTTCCCATGTTATCACCGAGAATTTCGGTAACCTTACCGATAGCCTTGCTGCGGCGGGTTGAGCGCTGGACGATCTCGACCACCACCACCGAACCCATGCGCGCATTGAGGGTGTCTTCTTGTGGAATAAGGATGTCAAAGCTCAGACGGCTATCATCCGGCACCACAAAGCCTGTACCGGCATCGGTGAAGTAGCGGCCAACAATCTGGCTGTTACGCGGTTCCAGCACGCGCACGACGCGCGCCTCACGACGCCCTTTACGATCGGCACTTCCCGGCTGCGCCAGGATCACATCACCGTGCAGGCAGAACTTCATCTGCTCAGCCGACAGGTAGAAATCATCTTTTTGGCCTTCAACCCGCAAGAAACCATAGCCATCACGATGACCAATGACTTTCCCACGCAGTAAATCAAGGCGTTCTGGCAGGGCGTAACACTGACGACGGGTAAACACCAACTGGCCATCGCGCTCCATGGCGCGCAGACGACGACGCAGCGCTTCGAGCTGCTCTTCGCTGGTGATCTTCAATTCCTGAGCGATTTCATCGCGGTTAGCCGGCTTTTCGCGCTTCTCTAACAGCGCCAGAATGAATTCGCGGCTGGGAATGGGGTTGTCGTACTTTTCTGCTTCTCTATCCTGAAAAGGATCTTTTGACATTACGGTTCCTCCGATGTCATTTAATTTGGATTGCCACCGGCGGTTCGGACAATAAAATTTGGTACAGGCCGTCGTTGTCTCTGACAAGATCGGCCAGGGTATAGTTATCCAGTTCCTTAAGGAATAACTGGACCGCGTCATACAACGCCTTACGTAGGCGACAGGCTGGTGTGATGGCACACTCCTCACAGTTTACCAGCTGCAAAGGCTCCATTTTTCTCACCACCTGACCAATCACGATCTTTTCCGGGTCCATGCCTAAACGAATTCCGCCGTTTTTGCCGCGCGTCGCAGCAACGTAGCCGGCCCGGCTCAGTTGGTTGATGATTTTAACCATATGGTTACGCGACACCCCGTAGGTATCGGTGACTTCAGTAATGTTGGTCTGCTTACCTTCGGGTAGCGTCGCCATGTAAATCAGCGCACGCAGACCATAATCAGTGAAACTCGTTAGCTGCACATACACCTCAGTGAATCATCGATTGTTATGGTTATGCGCCGGTCGGCGTGGTGTTTAAGTATGATGATAAACCAGAGCGTGGAGGCCGGTGCGTTTTTTTCAGGCAAGTGTCGATATTTGCACGAAAAAGAGAGTGAGCGGAGTCAAAGAACGGATGAAGTAAGGCCGGACAATGTCCGGCCTGAGGAGAACCTGAAGGATTATGCGTCGAACGGGTCGCGCAGAATCATGGTCTCGCTGCGGTCCGGGCCAGTTGAAATAATATCAATCGGTACACCGGTCACTTCTTCTACACGCTTGATGTAGTCACGTGCTGCCTGTGGCAGGCCTTCCAGCGTTTTCACACCAAAGGTGGTTTCGCTCCAGCCTGGCATGGTTTCGTAGATTGGCTCGATACCTTCCCAGCCTTCAGCAGCCAGTGGTGTGGTAGTCATTTCGCGGCCATCTGGCATACGATACGCCACGCAGATTTTCACTTCTTTCAAGCCATCCAGCACGTCCAGTTTGGTCATGCAGAAACCTGAAAGGGAATTGATCTGCACTGCGCGACGCACGGCAACCGCATCCAACCAACCAGTGCGACGACGACGACCCGTGGTGGCGCCAAACTCGTGGCCCTGTGCACACAGGAATTCACCAGTTTCATCAAACAGCTCGGTTGGGAATGGACCCGCACCGACGCGCGTTGAGTAAGCTTTAACAATACCCAGCACGTAATCAACGTAACGCGGACCGATACCCGAACCCGTCGCCACGCCACCTGCAGTGGTGTTAGACGAAGTCACGTACGGATAGGTACCGTGGTCAATATCCAGCAGCGTACCCTGCGCACCTTCGAACATGATCAGGTCGCCACGCTTGCGCGCACCGTCCAGCAGTTCAGAGACGTCAACCACCATGCTGGTCAGAACGTCGGCCACGGCCAACGTATCGCTCTGCACTTTCTCGTAGTCTACTGCGTCAGTTTTGTAGTAGTTAACCAGCTGGAAGTTGTAGAAATCGACGATTTCTTTCAGCTTAACGGCGAAGGTTTCTTTGTTGAAGAGATCGCTGACACGCAGACCGCGGCGAGCCACTTTGTCTTCATAAGCTGGGCCGATACCACGACCGGTTGTACCGATAGCTTTAGCACCACGCGCTTTTTCGCGCGCAACGTCCATCGCGACATGGTATTGCAGAATCAGTGGACATGCTTCAGAGATCAGCAGACGTTCACGTACCGGCACACCGCGCTCTTCCAGACCTTTCATCTCTTTCATCAGCGCTTCAGGTGACAGCACAACACCATTACCAATGATGCTGGTCACGTTATCACGCAGAATGCCAGAGGGAATTAAGTGGAGGACGGTTTTTTCACCGTTGATGACAAGTGTATGGCCTGCATTGTGGCCACCCTGGTAACGCACAACGTAATTCGCGCGTTCAGTCAGAAGGTCTACGATCTTACCTTTACCTTCGTCACCCCATTGGGTGCCCAGTACGACGACGTTCTTACCCATTTTTTCAAAACCACCGATTGCTTAAAAATGGATTCTACCATCGGTTTTTGTCTCTTTCAGCACTTTTAGCATACGATTGCGCTGTTTTTTGCCTGCGTTTTGATCAACTCACAAGATGTTGGGTAAACAACGCGGGACAGACACCATTTAGCTGTGAAATAGCGCACAAATTTACTTATCAGGCACTCGCGTGGGCGCTCAGCATGTAGTAGATCACCACCCCCGCAACCACCAGGCCGCCGCCAAAACGATGCAGGATACGATCGGGCAATTGTGCCATGGACAGAATCATACGGCGCCAGATTCGCGGCAAAAACATCGGCCCCAGCCCTTCCAGCACCAAAACTAACGCCAGCGCCATCCAGATGGTTGTGTTCATTCTATTTTTCCAAAAAAAAAGGCCGACAACATTGTCGGCCTCAAGGTTATATCAGTTCTTAACGCGTGGCGTTAGTGGGCGCCTTCATATAACGGAAGAAATCGCTATCTGGGCTTAACACCATTACATCCTGATTGTCAGAGAAGCTGTTCTCGTAAGCACGTAAGCTACGGATAAAGGCGTAGAAATCAGGATCCTGACCAAATGCATCCGCAAACAGCTTCGCCGCCTGCGCATCACCTTCACCGCGAGAGATCAAAGCCTGACGCTGCGCTTCAGCCAGAGTACGAGTCACCTGGTAATCGGCCTGGGCACGCAGTTTCTCCGCTTCTTCCTGACCCTGTGAACGCTGGCTACGCGCCACTGCTTCACGTTCAGCACGCATACGGTTGTAGATCGCATCCGAGACTTCTGCTGGCAGGTTGATCTGCTTGATGCGCACATCCACCACCTGAATACCCAGTGCCGCCATACTGTTTGGATTTGGCGCTGGCTCGCTGCTGTTGGTTTCACGCTCTACACGGGCTGCTGCATTGGCGATGGCATCATCCGCTGCTGGCGTCTGAACTTCATCGTCATTGCCTGCAGTACCGGTATTCAGCGCATCACGTACATCTGTAGTCAGTCGGCCACGTGAATCAGTAACAATATCCTTCACATCCAGACGACCCATTTCAGAACGCAGACGGTCACTGAACTTACGTTTCAGCAGGACTTCCGCCTGAGAAACATCACCACCACCGGTTGCCAGGTAGTAACGACTGAAGTCACTGATGCGCCATTTGATATACGAATCAACGATCAGGTCTTTCTTCTCTTTGGTGACAAAGCGATCGGCTTGGTTATCCATGGTCTGGATACGTGCATCAAGAGATTTCACGGTTTCGATGAAAGGAATCTTGAAGTGCAGACCCGGCGCATACACCTGCGGTTTGTTCTCGCTATCACGCAGAACTTTACCGAAGCGCAGCACGATACCGCGCTCGCCTTCCTGCACTACAAACAGTGAGGCATACAGCGCCACCAGTACGACAATAATTACAGCAATAATTGGCTTACGCATCGATTACTCCCTCCCTGCGCGCTGGGTATCGTTGCGTAACGCATTGGCGCGACGCTGGTCCATGATGCTGCTCGGACTGTATGAAGAAGTCTCTTCGTTGCTGGCTGAACTGTCAGACGACGGGAACTTCATCAAATTGGTGGTCTTCTGACCGCCCTGGTTGCCAGACGTCTGGCCACCACGCATCAGTTGATCCAGTGGCAGAACCATCAGGCTGTTACCACGATCGTTAACCAACACTTTGCGAGTATGGCTCAGCACGCGCTCCATGCTCTCGATGTACAGGCGCTCTTTAGTGATTTGCGGAGCAGCCTTGTATTCAGGCAGCAACAACGCAAAGCGCGCCACTTCACCCTGTGCTTCTAACACAGTACGCTCTTTGTAAGCGCGGGCTTCTTCAAGAATACGCTGTGCCTGACCGTTCGCACGTGGCTGCACTTCATTCGAATAGGCTTCGGCTTCACGCACGTACTGCTCACGGTTTTCACGTGCAGCGATGGCATCGTCAAACGACGCTTTGACTTCTTCCGGTGGACGAGCCGCCTGGAAGTTGACGTCGAGTAACGTAATACCCATGTTGTAAGGACGAATGGTTTCGTCCAGTTCACGCTGGGTCTCGCTACGCACCACGGTACGGCCTTCGGTTAAGATGCGGTCCATGGTTGAACGGCCAATGACGCCGCGCAATGCGCTGTCGGTGGCCTGACGCAGACTGTCGTCGGCGCTGGTCACGGCATACAGATAACGCTCAGGATCGGTGACGCGGTACTGTACGTTCATTTCAACGCGCACCACGTTTTCGTCAGAGGTCAACATCACGCCAGAGGCTGCCAGTTCACGCACCGCTTCAACGTTCACGGCACGGACCTGATCGATAAAGGTGGGCTTCCAGTTGAGGCCCGGCTCAACCAGATGGCTGAATTTGCCGAAGCGCGTGACGACGCCACGTTCCGCTTCTTTAATGGTGTAGAAACCGCTGGCAGCCCAGATGACCACAGCTGCGACGGCTACAATGCCAACCAGTTTGCCACCGCTACCGCCGCCACGTTGGCCATTGTTGTCACTCTGTTTGCCACCGCCCAGTCCGCCGAGTTTTTTACTCAGCTTACGGAAGATATCATCCAGATCAGGGGGCCCCTGATCGCGCCCTCCCTTATTTCCCCCAGAGTTGCCGCCTTGATTATTGCTGCTTCCCCACGGGTCGCGGTCCTGTCCGTTATTTCCGGGCTGATTCCACGCCATGTCTCTACTCCATTTATGATAATAACGTTTTACCCTACTGCGTGTACCCAAAGAAAACACACGTGATTCAGGTAAATTCGATTGGGCAATATCAAACAATATAGCTGGCGAGCGATGGCTCTTGTTTGCATAAACGACGCCAGTCAACAATTGGCATTCGCACATGCAACCCTACACAACCATCATCTTCATTCCATTCTTTCTCAATCGCCTGCAACTGATAGAAGCGGCTGCGCAAACGGCCTGCTTCCGGCGGCAGACGTAAATCATACTGCGCGATTTCACCGGCTAAACGCTCAGAAAGCGCCTGCCAGAGTAAGGGCAGCCCTTCTCCGCTCTGCGCAGAGAGCCAAACACGCGTTGGTTTATTCTCTTCGTCGCGATCAATACGCGGGACAAATCCCTCTAGCATATCGATCTTATTCATCACCAGCAGTGTGGGGATTTCATCGGATTCGATTTCTGCCAGCACTTCATTTACGGCTTCAATATTATCGTTAACGCGTAAATCTGCCGCGTCGATCACATGCAGTAACAGCGTCGCCTGACGCGTCTCTTGCAGAGTGGCTTTAAAGGCCGCCACTAAATCATGCGGCAGGTGACGAATAAATCCGACCGTATCCGCTAATACCACTTCACCCACGTCCGCCACGTTCAGACGACGTAACGTCGGATCGAGTGTGGCAAACAGCTGGTCCGCCGCGTAGACATTGGCAGAGGTGACTGCGTTAAACAGAGTAGATTTGCCGGCGTTGGTATACCCCACCAGCGAGACAGTCGGCACATCCGCTTTGGCACGCGCTTGTCGGCCCTGCTCGCGCTGCTTCTCTACACGCTCAAGGCGGGAAAGGATGAGGCTGATGCGGTTACGTAACAAACGGCGGTCCGTTTCCAGCTGAGTTTCACCTGGACCACGCAGACCAATACCGCCTTTCTGGCGCTCAAGGTGCGTCCATCCACGCACCAAACGGGTTGCCATATGGCGTAGTTGTGCCAGCTCGACCTGTAACTTACCCTCGTGGGTACGGGCGCGCTGAGCAAAAATATCAAGAATTAAGCCGGTGCGATCTACAACACGACATTCGCACACACGCTCGAGATTACGTTCTTGGGCAGGCGATAAGGCATGATCGAATAAAACGACCGATGCTCCACTCGCTTTCACCGCATCGGCAATTTCAACTGCCTTTCCTTCACCGACAAAATATTTGGGATGTGGCGCTTTGCGACTGCCAGTAATCACTTGCAGCGCTTCGACGCCCGCAGAAGAGACAAGAGTTTCAAACTCCTGCAAATCTTCCAGCTCTTTGTCTTGGGAGAACCAGATGTGTACCAGTACGGCCTGCTCACCGGCATCATAACGGTCAAACAAGCTATAACCTCGCTAAAATAAAATAACCAGGACGGGAAAACGTTATCGCTCCCCAGCCCTGGCTTTACGGCAGCGCAAAATTATTCTGCGTTATCGCCGTCTTGTGGTGGCTGCGACTGAGCGCCCTGGTTGCTTCCGCTATGGTGGTAATTACTGCTACCACCGCCACCGCCCGGGGTGTTGCTATGGTGCGAAACCGGACGAGAAGGAACCACTGTAGAGATGGCGTGCTTATACACCATCTGGCTAACCGTGTTTTTCAACAGAATGACGAACTGATCAAAGGATTCAATTTGCCCTTGCAGCTTAATACCATTCACCAAATAGATCGAAACCGGTACACGTTCACGACGCAAAGCGTTCAAAAACGGGTCTTGTAATGATTGCCCCTTAGCCATTCTATCTTTTCCTTATATGCTTGTTGTTTGTTACTTTAAGAACCGTGGTTCAGAAAAACTGCGTAAAAATTTGCGCACGATAACGGACCAATTGTACACAATCATCCCTGCTTCGCACTAACAACCTGAAGCACCGCATTACGCGCTAATTCTGGCTCGTCACTGTCTAACCAGTGGACTTCAGGCCAGCCACGTAACCAGGTCATCTGGCGTTTCGCGAGCTGCCGGGTCGCGCAAATTCCCCGATAAACCATTTCGTCGTAATCGATTTCACCAGAAAGATAAGACCACATCTGGCGATAACCCACACAACGAATGGAAGGCATGTCCGTATGCAAATCACCTCGTGCAAACAGTTCACGAGCCTCCGCTTCAAATCCTGACGCTAGCATCTGGTCGTAACGCAACGCAATGCGTTGATGTAGCAGTTCACGACTCGCCGGAGCGATAGCAAACTGGTACACGTCGTAGGGTAACGCTTCGCCGGACGTTTTTGTCAGTTCCGTTAAAGTTTTACCCGAAATAAAAAAAACTTCCAGTGCTCGCGAAAGTCTCTGCGGATCATTCGGATGAATACGACTACCGGCGACCGGATCGATTTCACACAGCTGGCGGTGCAGGGCATCCCACCCTTTCTCCGCCGCCATTTGCTCTATCCGCTGACGTACGTCTGGATCGGCCGAGGGCAACGGCGACAATCCTTCAAGCAACGCCTTGAAGTAGAGCATGGTTCCACCAACAAGCAGCGGAATCTTACCTTTTTGGGTAATCTCCGCCATTTCTGCCAGCGCATCGCGACGAAACTCAGCAGCAGAATAAGCTTCTGCCGGGTCGCGAATGTCCAGCAAACGATGGGGCGCCAGTGCTAACTCCTCTGCCGACGGTTTCGCCGTGCCAATATCCATCCCACGATAGATTAAGGCAGAGTCAACGCTGATAAGTTCCACTGGAAGTTGCTGACGCAGCGAAATCGCTAACGCCGTCTTTCCGGAAGCGGTGGGCCCCATCAAAAAAATAGCCTTTGGCCGGCCAGCCTGGTTTAGTTCACTCATGCTTCAACGCGTTAATCGCGCTCTCAATCTCAATGGCCTGTAACAGACCTGAAGGCGGCGACTTAAGCAGTTGCGGGCAAAGCCGTTCAAGCTCAGCCAGCAGTGCAATCGCCTGCGAGTGATTCCAGTGAGCCGTTTCGGCATCGTCACGTCTTGCCAGCCATTGGGCCAGCGAGGATGCAGAAACCTCTTGCTGCCGGGCGAGATAGCCTAACAGGTCTGGAATCAAGATTTGTAAATTTTGTGTGCGTAACGGTAAAGGGACGGCGCGCAGGGTCACATGCTGACCTTCCCGTTGTAAATCAATGCCCATCAGGGTTAATAACGCGGCTTGGGCATCAATGACGGGTAACTCTTCTTTGGCAATTTTCAGCCTCACTGGGATCAATAGTGGCTGAGGTTTCAGCCCTTGCTCTCCAGGTTGTAACTGGGCCTGTTTTAGCCAGCATGAGGCAACGCTCAAGGACAGTAACTGTAACTGGTTACCCCGCTCCAGCAGCGCATAGCGCTCCTGCATTACGCTCAATACACGGCCAAAACTTTGCGTATGAGCAGCCAGTGGCGCTTCCGACACTTCAGGCTGGCGTGCCGGTGCCGGTTGAGGTACAGAAACACGTGGCGTTTCCACCACCGGGGTTTTCATCAGCTGTTGATACGCAGCCCCTTCACGTGCGCGATAAACCGGCTCTTTATTCTGCCAGTTGGCGACGCTTGCTGCGGCACCACCACTCTGACGTGGCGTGCGGGCAGGCTGTGCAAAATGATTCGCACCAGCCGACTGCCGATTCTCTGGCTGCCACTGTGGTGCGGGTTCTTCAGCCTGAGCAATTGGTAGCTCCGCCGTGCGGCTCGCCTGCAGTGCGCTCATCACCCCTTGCCAGATAAAATCATGGACCAGGCGCGACTGGTGAAAGCGCACTTCATGCTTGGCAGGATGGACATTCACATCCACCTGGTGAGGATCAATTTCCAGATACAGTACGTAAGCGGGCTGCTGATCGTCACCGAGTTGCGTTTGATAGGCCTGGCGAATCGCGTGATTAATCAGTTTATCCCGCATCATACGGCCATTGACGTAGCAATACTGTAAATCGGTGACCTGGCGCGACCCCGCGGGATCGGCAACCCATCCTCGTAGGGCTAAATCGTCATGCTGCCACTCAATACGCAGTGCATGCTGAATAAAGGTGGTGCCACAGATTGCCCCCAACCGACGCTCTCGCTGCGCATCCTGATCCACCGCGCGATACTGGCGCACCAGCTTGCCGTTGTGCGTCAGGGAAATCGCCACGTCAAAACGAGCCAGCGCAATGCGACGTATCACTTCATCAATATGCGTAAACTCGGTTTTTTCCGTACGCATAAACTTGCGCCGGGCCGGCGTGTTGTAGAACAAATCGAGGACTTCAAGCGAGGTGCCCACCGGATGCGCCGCCGGTTTGACCGTGACATCCATATCGCGTCCTTCAGCATAGGCTTGCCATGCTTCGTTTTGCTCGGCGGTACGCGAGGTGAGTGTTAATCGTGAAACTGAGCTGATACTGGCGAGGGCTTCTCCGCGAAAACCGAGGCTGATAATTGCCTCAAGGTCATCGAGTGAGGATATTTTACTGGTGGCGTGACGCGCCAGCGCCATCGCCAACTCGGCTTTCGCAATACCGCAGCCGTTGTCACGAATACGAATCAGCTTCGCACCGCCTTTTTCGATATCCACGTCGATGCGCGTCGCACCGGCATCAAGGCTGTTTTCCACCAGCTCTTTTACAACCGATGCAGGACGCTCAACCACTTCGCCTGCGGCAATCTGGTTCGCGAGTTGCGGTGGTAAAATCTGTATTGGCATGGTGGTGATCCTTGTAGCGGGCTGGCTCCTCAGAGCCAGCAATCAGGATTGCGGAATCTTTAAGTTTTGCCCCAGCATCACATTGCTCGACTTCATATTATTGGCCTGCATGATAGCTTTCGGGCTAACGCCATAATGGGCGGCGATCCCCGTGAGCGAATCACCGCGAACCACTTTGTGTCGCGTTGGGCGGCTGGCGGCGGTAACGCTGACGCCAGACTTGGCCGGTACTTTAAGACGCTGACCCACCCAAACCACATCGCGTTTAAGATTGTTGAGATCGCGCAGTGTCGCCATGCTGACACCATACTTGGCTGCAATGCCAGAAAGCGTTTCGCCACGTGTCACCGTATGGCGCTGTGTTGCGCCCGTGTATTGCACCGTGCCGGTTGCCGGGTTGCTGGCGACGCTAACCGCTGGTGCGCTGTCCAGCGGCCGGTTTTCCTCCTTTGGGACCGATTGCAGCGGATGCGCGAGGAAATAGTTGCGCAGTCCTTTATAAATCGACTGAGCAATCTTTTCCTGATATGCGCTACTGCCGAGCAGCCGCTCCTCCGCTGCGTTACTGATAAAGCCAGTCTCAACCAGTAAAGAAGGGATGTCAGGGGAACGCAACACACCAAGGCTGGCATGTTCCGGTAAACGTTTATGCAATGGTGTCACACCGCGCAGCTGCTGTAACACTTTCACTGCGACGTCATATCCTACGCGCTGAGAATGACCAAATTGCAGATCCAGCACCGCCTGGCTCAGGTAAGGATCGGCCTGGCTATTCGCCAGTAAATCACCGGCACCACCCAGCAATTCAGACTGCTTCTCTTTCTGTTCCAGCCAGTTGGCCATTTCGTTGTTGGCACGACGGTTGGACAGCACCCAAACGGATGCGCCCGTGGCGGAATGGTTTGGCGCAGCATCAGCGTGAATAGAAACCAACAGGTTGGCATTCTCTTTACGCGCCACCTCGGAACGACCCATCACGGAAATAAAATAGTCGCCGTTACGCGTCAGAACCGGCTTAAACATCGGGTCCTGATCCATCAGCGCTTTCAGTTTGCGCGCAATGGCAATGGTGACGTTTTTCTCATGCAAGCCGTGTTGGCCCGACGCACCCGGATCCTGTCCGCCGTGACCGGCATCAATCGCTACGATGACCTGATCGTTGCGCGTCACCGCACCACCAGGGCGTACCGTGGTATTGCTGTTCGAGACCGTCGTCACCGGATTGGCATTAAACGGATTGCCCTGGCTGCTACTGTTTTCACTCTGACGGGCGGTTGTCACTGGCGCAGCCGCCGCGCTGCGACGTGCAGGCTGTGTGCCATTGATGGTGAAAACCACGCGATATTGATTGCCGTCGCGCTGAGTTGTCGCACGTGTTTTTGCCGCCTGGGTTAGTTCAAACACCAGACGAATACTCTGTTTGTCTTTTGGCTGGCTGTTGCGAATGCGCTGGACGATGTTTTCACCGCTGAAATTGAGCGGCAATCCTTTAATCGAACCGCTCTGGCGAATATCCAACACCACGCGATTTGGATTGTGCAGAGGGAAAAAACCATACACCGGCTGGCCGTTAAAGCTCAGTGTTACCGTCGCCTGGCTGTCACCGTTCTCAACTTTAATATCAGACAGTGTGGCCGACAGCGCTGAAGCAGAAAACAGACAGATCGCGGCCAGTAAGATGCCTTTCATCCGTGAAATCATGCCTGTTCCCTGCCGTGCTGAAACTGCTGTAACAGCGTCTCACCCAGCGCAGAAACGGCACTCAGTTCCGCTTCACGCGCCGTATCCACATAGCGTAGCGTCAGCGCCAAATCAGGTTCTGGCAACACACCGGTTCCCTGTTGTGGCCACTCCACCAGACATAGCGCATCGCCGCCGAAATAGTCGCGGATGCCCATAAATTCCAGTTCTTCAGGATCGGCAAGACGATAAAGGTCGAAATGATAGAGCGTACGGTCACCCAGTTCATAAGGTTCGACGAGTGTGTAAGTCGGACTTTTAACGTTGCCCTGATGGCCCAGCGCCTGCAAAAAGCCACGGCTAAAGGTGGTCTTTCCCGCACCCAAATCGCCATAGAGATAGATGACCACCGCGCTGCTGCAAACGCGAGCCAGTTGCGCACCCAGATTTAGGGTTGCCGCCTCATCGGGCAAAGGAATAACACAGGTCTTCATGCTTTATTATTGAATCATCTCTGGATTAACAAACTGCCACAGCAGTTCGAACAAATCAGTGGCTAACATGCCTCGCGTTCCGCGCTGCAGGGCAACCGCATCTGCCGTTGCACCGTGCGCGACACAGCCCGCGCAGGCTGCCTCTAGTAAAGTCAGTTTCTGGCCCAGCAGGGCCGTGATGATGCCGCTCAGCACATCGCCCATGCCGCCTGACGCCATTCCCGCATTGCCCACATCCGCGATAGCCATGTCACCATCCGTGCTGGCAATAATCGTTCCCGCACCTTTTAGCACCACCACGCCACCATAGCGTTTCGCCAGGGTCTGCGCGGCGTGCAGGCGGTCGCGCTCAATTTCGCTGGTTTTCACCCCCAGTAAACGCGCCGCTTCGCCGGGATGCGGTGTAATGATGCGATTCTGACGGTAATCCTGATTGATTGCCAGCAGGTTAAGCGCATCTGCATCCCAAAGCATCGGCTTTTCACTGGCCGCAACCTTCATCAGCGCCTTCTGGGCCCAGTCACGCTGTCCAAGGCCTGGGCCTATCGCGATGGCGTCCGCCCACTCCAGGGCCTGCTCCAGCGCTTCCTCGCAAAGGGTATCGACCATCAACTCGGGTCGAGCGGTGAGAATCGGGCCGATATTATCTTCATGGGTCAGTACGCGCACAAGCCCTGCCCCACTGCGCAGCGCGGCTTCGCCCGTCATGCGGATAGCGCCGGCCGTGCCTTTATCACCGCCAATCACCAACAGCCGACCATGGTCGCCTTTGTGCGAAGTGGCACGGCGCGGCTTGAACCAGCGGACCAGGTCATGCGCATCGTAGCGGAGGACAGGAGGCGTCTCGCCAGCCAGAAAGGCGCCTAAGCCCAGATTGTCACAGTGCAGTCGCCCCACCACATCGCGCGCTTTACCAGTCAACTGACCGGGTTTAAGGGCAATCATGCTGAGAGTATGATCGGCAACGATGGCACTTCCGGGCGTTGCGCCGGTAGCAGCATCCAGACCAGATGGAACATCCAGCGCCAGCACCGGTGCGCCATGGGCATTGGTCAAATCGATCAGGCCAGCATAGGGCGCGGCCGGCGGGCGATTGATTCCGGTACCCAGTAACGCATCTACGATCAAATCAACCGTTTCCGGCCACGCAGCGGTTGCGGCATGAATGACGCCACCCGCCTCTAGCCAGGCTTGCTGAGCGAGTTGCGCTTCTTCCGGTAAGGGATGGTTACCCTCGCAGGCCAGCAGCGTAATGTTGATCCCCGCTGCCTGCGCCAGTCGAGCCACCACATACCCATCGCCGCCGTTATTGCCGTGGCCGCAAAGGATCAACCAGTGCTGCGTTTGCGGCCACTGTGCACGCGCCAGTTCATAACTCGCTTGTCCGGCACGGTGCATCAATTCATATAGCGTTAAGCCCAGGCTATCCGCGGCATCACGTTCCAATTGCCTCATCGCCTGCGCAGGCCAGACAGAGTGTGTTAAACTGCGCGCGTTTGCTTCAATTGCCTGGTTTCTCATGTCATACCCTCTCGATCTTCATCAGCTTGCCCAACAGATAAAACTGTGGGGGCGCGAACTCGGCTTTCAGCAGGTTGGTATTTGCGATACCGATCTCAGCGCAGAAGAGCCCAAACTACAGGAATGGCTGGAGAAGCAGTATCATGGAGAGATGGACTGGATGGCGCGTCATGGCATGATGCGCGCGCGTCCCCATGAACTGCTGCCCGGCACACTGCGGGTGATCAGCGTCCGCATGAACTATCTGCCTGCCAAAGCCGCTTTTGCAACAACACTGAAAAATCCACAGCTGGGCTATGTCAGCCGCTATGCGCTGGGCCGCGATTATCACAAAGTATTACGCAATCGCCTGAAAAAGCTTGGAGAAATGATCCAGGCGCACTGTGGTGAACTTAACTTTCGGCCGTTTGTTGATTCAGCCCCCATCCTCGAACGCCCGATCGCCGCAAAAGCAGGTTTGGGTTGGACCGGCAAACACTCATTGATTCTCAACCGTGAGGCGGGCTCTTGGTTCTTTCTTGGCGAACTGTTGATTGACCTACCGTTGCCGGTCGATCAGCCCCAGGAAGAGCAGTGCGGCCGCTGCGTGGCCTGCATCACCATCTGCCCGACAGCCGCTATCGTTGAACCCTATGTGGTGGATGCCCGGCGCTGTATCTCTTATCTCACCATTGAATTGGAAGGCGCGATCCCTGAAGAGTTCCGCCCGCTGATTGGCAACCGCATCTACGGTTGTGACGATTGCCAGTTGATCTGCCCGTGGAATCGTTATGGTCAGTTGACAGATGAGGATGATTTTTCACCCCGTGCCGTATTACACGCGCCGCCGTTGGTGGAACTCTTTGCCTGGGATGAGGCGAAATTCCTGCGCATCACTGAAGGCTCCGCCATTCGCCGTATCGGCCATTTACGCTGGCTGCGTAATATCGCGGTGGCGCTGGGCAATGCGCCATGGGCAGACGAAAATCTGGCCGTGTTGCAAATGCGCAAAGGCGAACACCCGCTGCTTGACGAGCATATTGACTGGGCTATCGCGCAGCAGTTACAAAAGCGGGCCGCAGAGGCCGTGGATGTGCAGCCTGCGAAGAAACTGCGACTGGTGCGTGCGGTCGAGAAAGGCTTACCCCGTGATGCGTGATTAACCAAACGCGCAGGATAAAATCCTTTTCCACATGCTGTGAATAAAATTATAAAGCCGATTAGTGATGGGGATGGTTATATCTTCTGGTAAGACTATTCACAGGCTGAAATACCTATAATCCATTTAAAAACAAAAGGTTATCTGATTACTGTAAACAATTACGTAGAGAATAGCGCGCAGGGGCTTGTCCAGAGCTTGTGGATAACTCTGTTCAAAACAGTTTTGCAGATAGGGTAAAACGCCGTCAGTACGTTGCAGGCGCATTGTGGATAACCTGTAAGATAACTGCAACAGACTACAGGCATCGTTGGTGCTAAAGCGGTGCGCAAAATTTCCAGAAACAAAACCACGCCGCATAAGATCGATGAAGACTGCAGCAGTTTTATGTCTGATGACGCCCGAGAGCAAATAACATTAATGAATATGAAAATTTGGAGCGGGAAACGAGACTCGAACTCGCGACCCCGACCTTGGCAAGGTCGTGCTCTACCAACTGAGCTATTCCCGCATAATCTTCGTATTTTAGTTCGCACCTGCGTTGGCTGCCTTTACTCACCCAGGTCACTTACTGATGTAAGCTCCCAGGGATTCGTTCAGTTGCCGCCTTGCTGCAAACTCAAATACTTGATTCTGGAACCTGGTATTCTTGTCACAACAATCGCGATAGCGACTAAATCCGTGATTTGGATGGTTTACTGCAAACTCTGGAGCGGGAAACGAGACTCGAACTCGCGACCCCGACCTTGGCAAGGTCGTGCTCTACCAACTGAGCTATTCCCGCATTAGAGGTTCTTGCTTACGAAGTTTGGAGCGGGAAACGAGACTCGAACTCGCGACCCCGACCTTGGCAAGGTCGTGCTCTACCAACTGAGCTATTCCCGCATAATCTTCGTCTTTCAGTCTGCTACTGCGTTGGCTGCCTTCGCTCAACCACGTCACTTACTGATGTAAGCTCCATGGTACTCGCTCAGTTGCCGCCTTGTTGCAAACTGAAATACTCGATTCTGAATTTTTCTTTCTATTTGCTGCTTGGCTGCAAACTGAAATACTCGATTCTGTGCTTCGTATTACTGCCTCGCACCGATTCAAATTCTTCACCGGTACGGGGTGCGCATTATACGAGAAATCCTTTCAGCCGCAAGAGTCTAAAAGCAATATTTTGCGCTTTCTGCGCGTTTGCTGCTTTAATCGACAACCTGATGATTTCCTGCGCACCCTTTGCAGATTAAAGCTGCAAGAAGTGCTCGCGGTAATAAGCCAGCTCGGCAACGGACTCGCGGATATCGTCCAATGCCTGGTGACTTCCGGATTTTTTAAAGCCCGGCAGAATCTCTGGCTTCCAACGACGCGCTAACTCTTTCAGCGTGCTGACGTCCAGATAACGATAGTGGAAGTAGGCTTCCAGCTCAGGCATGTACTTGAATAAGAAGCGACGATCCTGACCAATGCTATTACCGCAAATCGGTGAGGTATTCGCTGGCACCCACTGCTTCAAGAACTCAATGGTCGCCAGCTCAGCTTCACGATCGCCATACTGGCTAGCCTTAACACGTTCCACCAGCCCGCTATTGGTGTGTGTGCGCACGTTCCAATCATCCATCAGCGCCAGCTGCGCGTCTGATTGATGCACGGCTAGCACCGGCCCTTCCGCCAGGATGTTCAGGTTGGCATCTGTGACGATCGTGGCGATCTCAATAATGCGATCTTGCTCAGGATCGAGTCCGGTCATTTCGAGGTCGATCCAAATCAGATTGTGTTCATTTCCAGCTGTCATGCTTTTCCCGCCCGTTGCCAATGTCGTCATTACACTCAATTCAGGTGTATCATAGACGTTTTGCCCAGCGGGGCGAAGCCTGGCGAAAGCCGTGAGAGGATGCGTGAGTAAAAACAAACTGTCGAAAGGCCAACAACGTCGCGTAAGCGCCAACCATCAGCGTCGTCTGCAGCAACGGAGCGAGAAGCCCGAACCGGATGATAGCCTGTTTGGAGAAGCGTCCGAAGGCGTGGTGATCAGCCGATTCGGCATGCACGCAGACGTGGAAGATAGCGCGGGCGAAGTCCATCGCTGCAATATCCGTCGCACCATTCGGTCGCTGGTCACCGGCGATCGTGTCGTGTGGCGCGCAGCGATTGGCGGCGGTAAAGGGATCGTAGAAGCGGTGCACGAACGTAAAACCGTGCTTACTCGTCCGGATTTCTACGATGGCGTCAAACCGATCGCCGCGAACATCGATCAGATCAACATCGTATCGGCGATCCTCCCCGAGCTGTCACTCAATATTATCGATCGCTATCTGGTAGCCAGTGAAACACTCGGCGTAGAGCCTTTACTGGTGCTGAATAAAATCGACCTGCTGGATGAAAAGGCCCGTGAACAGGTTGATAAGCAGATGGATATCTATCGCCATATTGGATATCGCGTGTTGATGGTTTCCAGCCACGCTAAAAATGGTCTGGCGGAACTGGAAGCTGCATTGACCGGACGCGTGAGCATTTTTGCCGGCCAGTCTGGTGTGGGTAAATCCAGTCTGTTGAACAACCTCTTAGGGCTGGATGTGGCGGGCGATGAAATTCTGACTAACGATGTTTCCGATGTCTCGGGTTTGGGTCAGCACACCACCACCGCCTCCCGTTTATACCATTTCCCGCACGGCGGCGACGTGATTGATTCCCCTGGCGTCCGCGAATTTGGTTTGTGGCATCTGGAACCGGAACAAATCACGCGCGGATTTGTCGAATTTCGTGAGTTTCTCGGTACTTGCCGTTTCCGCGACTGTAAGCACGACACCGATCCCGGCTGCGCCCTGCGCGAAGCGGTGAACAACGGGGTTATTGCCAGGTCGCGCTTCGTTAACTACCACCGAATTCTGGAGAGTATGGCGCAGGTAAAAACGCGTAAAAACTTTCCCGATAACGATATTTAACGTTTATACCCAATATAATTCGAGCTTCAGCAAGGCGGCAAGTGCATGAACCCTCAGGAGCCTACTGAAGTCAGTGACTGAGGTGAATGCACGTAGCCAACGCACCTGCAATTTGAGGTATGAAGGGTATACCCAAAATAATTCGAGTTTCAGGAAGGCGGCAAGTGCATGAATCCTCAGGAGCTTACTAAAGTAAGTGACTGAGGTGAATGCACGTAGCCAACGCACCTGCAATTTGAGGTATGAAGGGTATACCCAAAATAATTCGAGTTTCAGGAAGGCGGCAAGTGCATGAATCCTCAGGAGCTTACTAAAGTAAGTGACTGAGGTGAATGCACGTAGCCAACGCACCTGCAACTTGAAGTATGAAGGGTATACAACAGCACATTCGCCAACAGACCGGGGCGCTGCTACAATCCGCCCCCTTTTGTAAAACCAAGCGTAATTAAGCCAGGAGGCAACGGTGTTTGATCGTTTTAAACTCGGCCTGAATCATATTCTGCCCAAAAAAGGGCTTACCGAACTTGCTGGCTGGGGCGCCAGTCGCCGTGGTGGCTGGCTGACCAAAGCGGTCATCGACATTTTCGTCTGGTACTACAAAGTGGATATGGCGGAAGCCAGCAAACCGCACACGGGTAGCTACCGCACCTTCAACGACTTTTTCGTTCGTCCCTTAAAAGAGGGCGCGCGTCCTGTCGATCCAGACGCGACGTTACTGGCGCTGCCAGCCGATGGCGCAGTGAGCCAGTTAGGCCGCATTGAAGGCGATCAAATTTTCCAGGCAAAAGGACACTACTACACGCTGCAAGCCCTGCTGGCGGGTAATGACGACCTGGCAGAAAAGTTTATCGATGGTGAGTTCGTCACGACTTACCTCGCACCACGCGATTATCACCGCGTGCATATGCCGTGTAATGGCATCCTGCGTGAGATGATCTACGTGCCTGGCGATCTCTACTCTGTGAATCCGCTGACGGCACGTAACATCCCCAATCTGTTCGCCCGTAATGAGCGCGTGATCTGCGTATTTGATACCGATCACGGCCCCATGGTGCAGATTCTGGTCGGCGCCACCATCGTTGGTAGCATCGAAACCGTTTGGGCCGGCACCATTACGCCACCACGTGAAGGGGTCATTAAACGCTGGCGCTATCCGGCTGCCGATCATGACGGCGCAGTCGTGTTGTTGAAAGGCCAGGAAATGGGCCGCTTCAAACTGGGCTCAACGGTCATTAACCTGTTCGCGCCAGGTCGCGTGAAACTGGCGGAGAGCCTGGAAGCTGAAAGCAAAACCCGCCTTGGTCAGCCGCTGGCCATCGCCCTGCCGCAGCCCGGCGATAGCGCCCCGCTCGCCGACTAACCGGAACCTCTCCCGTGCGTGTTTTCCTCTCCCTACTGCTGAGCCTGGTGCTCAGCAGTTCTGTATTTGCCGCTACCGTTCCACCCGCCAATCAGCTGAAACAAGAGCTGGATGCAGCCAAATCCGCCAAAGCCACACCGACTCAAGCCGAGCAGGTGCAGGCGCTGGAAGCGGCGATTAATTTCCTGTCTGAGCGCGATGAATCACTGGAGCGTGCCAAACAATATCAACAGGTGATTGATGATTTTCCGCGCCTGGCGCGTGAATTACGCCAGCAGATCGCCACGCTAACGGACGGCAGTAAAACGGTGCGTAGCAACATGAGCAGCGCCGAGCTGGATCAAGAGATCTTGCAAATCAGCAGCCAGTTGCTGGAGGAAGGTCGTCAGGCGCAGCAGGAGCAGGATCGCGCTCGTGAGATCAGTGATTCGCTTTCGCAGCTGCCGCAGCAGCAAACCGATGCACGACGCGCGATGACCGAAAGCGATCGCCGAGTGCAAGGTTTTTCAGCCGCCGCTACACCGCTGGCACAGGCGCAGATCTATGCACGTCAGGCGGAGAATGCCGCCAACAAAGCGCGGGTTGACGAGTTAGAGCTGGCGCAGCTGTCAGCCAATAATCGCCAGGAACTGGCGCGCATGCGGGCTGAAGTGCATCAGCGCAAAGCCACCCAGCTTGATAACTATCTGCAGGATCTGCGTAATCAACTTAACAACCAACGCCAACGCGAAGCGGAACTGGCGCTGGAGCGCACCGAGCAGCTGGCAGAAAACAGCGGAGATTTACCCGCATCCATCAGCGACCAGTTCCGCGTTAACCGCGAATTATCTGCTGACCTGAATGCACAAGCCCAGCGCATGGATCTGGTCGCCTCGCAGCAGCGCCTGGCCACCAATCAAACCTTGCAAGTACGCCAGGCACTTAGCACGCTGCGTGAGCAATCACAGTGGCTGGGAGCCTCAAATCTGCTCGGTGAAGCGTTGCGCGCCCAGGTTGCGCGGCTGCCGGATATGCCAAAATCGCAGCAAATTGACAGCGAAATGGGCCAGTTGCGCGTTCAGCGCCTGCACTATGAAGATTTGCTTGAGCGGCAGAAAGATCTGCGTAAAGAGAAACAGGACGATGGCACACCCTTTACCAGCGAGCAACGCCGCATCCTTGATGCGCAGCTGAAAACGCAACGTGAACTGCTCAACTCGCTGATCTCTGGCTGCGATACGCTGATTCTTGAAATCACCAAACTCAAAGTCTCCAATACGCAGCTTCAGGATGCGCTGGGGGAAGTGAGAGAAGCCACGCATCGCTATCTTTTCTGGACCGCCGATGTCAGCGCCATTGACCTAAAATACCCGATTGAGGTGGCGCGCGATTTAACACGTCTACTGTCGCTGGATACCTTAGGGCAACTTGGCAAAGCGATGGCCATGATGTTTACCAGTAAAGAAACGGTGATGCCAATCATCTGCGCCGTGTTACTGGTCGGCTTTAGTATCAGCTCTCGCCGTCATTACAATGACTTTATGGCGCGTTCTGCCATCCGCGTGGGCAAGGTGACGCAAGACCGCTTTAGCCTGACGTTACGCACGGTGTTCTGGTCAATCCTGGTTGCCGTGCCGGTTCCGGTGCTGTGGGCCGCGCTGGGCTTTGGTTTACAGCATGCATGGCCTTACCCGTTTGCGGTGGCGATTGGTGATGGAATTACCGCCACCCTGCCCCTGCTGTGGGCCTTTATGATCAGTAAGGCTTTCGCCCGCCACGATGGGCTGTTTGTGGTGCATTTCCGCTGGCCACAAGCGCGTGTCGCACGAGCAATGCGCTACTACTCACTTACCGTTGGTTTGATCGTGCCGCTAATCATGCTGCTGATTGCCTTCGCCAATCTCGATGATCCGCAGTTCTCCGCGACGCTCGGCCGCCTGTGCTTTATCCTGATATGCGGTGCCTTGAGTATTGTCACGGTCAGCCTTAAACGCTCAGGTATTCCGCTTTATCTGGATAAAGAGGGCAACGGCGACAACTTCATCAACCGTATTTTATGGAACCTGATGATCGCCATTCCTCTGGTGGCGGCACTGGCTTCCTGCATTGGCTATCTGGCGACCGCGCAGGCGCTGCTGGCGCGTCTTGAAACCTCGGTGGGTATCTGGTTCTTCCTGCTGGTGATTTATCACATCATTCGCCGCTGGATGCTGATTCAGCGTCGCCGCATCGCCTTTGATCGTGCGCGTCAACGCCGTGCTGACATGCTGGCCAATCGCGCGCGCAGCGAAGAAGAGAAAGAGCAGCAGGCACCGGCTAATGCTGACACCATTGAGATAGATGAACCCAGTCTGGATTTGGATGAGATCAGCGCGCAGTCTCTGCGCCTGGTGCGATCGATCCTTACTTTAATTGCGCTGGTGTCCGTGATTGTGCTGTGGTCGGAAATCCATTCCGCCTTTAGCTTCCTCGACAACATTCCGCTGTGGGATGTGAGCACCACCATACAAGGCGTGGAGAGCGTTCAGCCGATCACACTGGGCTCCGTGTTGATTGCCATTTTGATATTCATCATCACGACGCAGCTGGTACGCAATATGCCCGCGCTGCTGGAGCTGGCGCTGTTACAGCATCTCAGCCTGACGCCTGGCACCGGTTATGCGATAACCACGCTCACCAAGTATGCGCTGATGCTGATTGGCGGCTTAATTGGTTTCTCCATCATTGGCGTGGAGTGGGCGAAGCTACAGTGGTTGGTGGCGGCCTTAGGTCTGGGGTTAGGTTTTGGTATGCAGGAAATCTTCGCCAACTTTATCTCCGGCTTGATCATCCTGTTTGAAAAACCGATCCGTATTGGTGATACCGTGACGATTCGCGATTTAACCGGCAGCATTACCCGCATTAATACGCGCGCCACCACCATCACCGACTGGGATCGTAAAGAGATTATTGTGCCGAATAAGGCCTTCATCACGGAGCAGTTCGTCAACTGGTCGCTGTCAGACTCCGTGACACGTGTGGTGCTGACCATCCCTGCCCCGGCTCACGTCAACAGTGATGAAGTCACCAATATCCTCAAGCAGGCCGCCGAACGCTGTACCTACGTACTGGATATGCCCGCGCCAGATGTGTTCCTGGTTGACCTACAGCAGGGTATTCAGCTGTTCGAACTGCGTGTGCACGCGGCCGAAATGGGGCACCGTATGCCGCTGCGCCATGAGTTGCACCAGCTGATTCTGCGCGGTTTTGAGGAGCATGGTATCGAGATGCCGTTCCCACCATTCCAGGTACGCATGGAGACGCTGGGGCGCAAAACGCCTGCCAGTAATGGCTCGCCTTCAAGCCAGACTTTCAAATCAGGTGGCTTATAAATGAAAACGCCCGGCAAGTGCCGGGCGTTGTTTTATCGACTGAACGTCACTTCACAAATTCTACGCCTTGCGCGATATCTTTCTTCAACGTCTCCAGCATCCCATTGAGCGCCTGTTGCTCAAACGCACTTAATGGCCCCAGCGGACGACGCTCAACAATGCCGTTTTTCCCCAACAGCAGCGGCTGTGAGAAGAAGCGCGCGTACTCGCCATCACCCTCAACATAGGCGCACTCGACCACGTTAGCTTCGCCCTGCAGGGCGCGAATCAATGAAAGACCAAAGCGCGCTGCCGCTTGCCCCATCGACAAGGTTGCCGATCCGCCACCGGCTTTGGCTTCGACCACTTCAGTACCCGCATTCTGAATGCGTTTGGTCAGGTCAGCCACTTCCTGGTCGCTGAAGCTGATACCTTTAACTTGCGACAGCAGTGGCAGAATGGTGACGCCAGAATGCCCCCCCACTACCGGCACTTCGATCTCGGTTGGCTGTTTGCCTTTCAACGCAGCAACAAATGTATTAGCGCGGATGATGTCGAGCGTCGACACGCCAAACAAGCGGTTCTTGTCATATACGCCAGCTTTTTTCAACACCTCAGCGGCAATTGCCACGGTGGTGTTCACCGGGTTGGTGATCACGCCAATCAGCGCTTTCGGTGCGGTACTGGCCACCTGCTCGATCAGATTGCGTACGATCCCGGCGTTGACGTTAAACAAATCAGCGCGATCCATACCGGGTTTACGTGCCACGCCAGCAGAAATCAGCACCACATCGGCACCATGCAGCGCGGGCGTCGCATCTTCGCCACTGAACCCTTCTACTTTTACCGCCGTCGGAATATGGCTGAGATCCACCGCGACACCCGGCGTCACCGGAGCGATGTCGTAAAGTGAGAGAGAGGAACCTGCGGGTAATTGAGTTTTGAGCAGCAGCGCTAGCGCCTGGCCGATACCACCAGCTGCACCGAGAACGGCAACTTTCATCCTGAACTCCTTATTAAGGTGGGGCAGAGATATGCCGAAAATCCATCAGGTTACGAGTTTAATCAACTTCTCAGGCGATAGCGACACACCTGTCGCGCATTAACCTACGCCGCAATCGGCTCCCGAGACATCTCCACTTCAGAAGTCGCCTGAATGATACAATCGCAGCCAGAAAACTATGGACGGCAATGATCATCGATATTGTTGTTACCACTTCAATACTATAACAACATTGCAACCTTCGCTTTGCGCGTCACCCCGCGATTTTGGCGCAACACAAATCTCTGGTATGATGCCGCTCCCGCAGAATTATGCGGCGATTCTCTCATCACGCTTATTGCATAAAAATTCATCTAAATGCATAATAATTTATCTGCTGTAGGCCTGTTGCCTGCCGCACCCCTCTTTTATTGGTAGCTTATGCGAAATCCATCAAAACAAGACGACCTGATCAAAGCCTTCAAGGCCTTATTAAAGGAAGAGAAATTTAGTTCTCAAGGTGAGATCGTACAGGCGCTGCAGGAAGACGGCTTCGAAAATATCAATCAGTCAAAAGTTTCTCGTATGCTGACTAAGTTTGGCGCAGTGCGCACCCGCAATGCCAAAATGGAAATGGTATATTGCCTGCCCGCTGAACTGGGCGTGCCGACCACCACCAGCCCACTGAAGAATTTGGTGCTGGATATCGATTACAACGATGCGCTGGTGGTGATCCACACCAGCCCGGGTGCTGCGCAGCTAATAGCGCGTCTGCTGGATTCACTCGGCAAAGCGGAAGGGATCCTCGGGACTATCGCCGGTGATGACACCATCTTTATTACCCCCGCACGCGCTTTCTCCGTAAAACAGTTGCACGACGCTGTGCTGGTTTTATTCGAACAAGAGTTATAAAACCCTGCTGTAGACCGGCAGCTCACCTGCTGGTCATCCCCCTTTGTTTTCCCCCTGTCCCGCCCCGCTTGTTACAAATCCTTTTGTAAATAATGAGTTAACCTTAGATCCTCGTGTTCTGTAGCCAGAGTAATATTGGTACGACCTTTTCCCCTGCTTAACTATATGCGCTATTTTACACTGCTTTACATATCGTGCTCAGCCGTTATAGCTCCTTAATTCGTACCAGCCAGCGATATCAACCACGTTCTTTCGCACAAAAAGATAATTTGATGCAGATCATTGTTTTTACGAATAAATAACCGTCAATGGTTAAGATCCAGGCGTTTTTTATAACCATGAGTTCTAAAAAAGCGTCATAAGGATAAAGAATAACAACCAAACATTATTAGCCAGATATTAATTTCATGAGTGATTAGATCTATACTTCTTTTCGTGATGCAAATCACACGAAAGAAAAAGATAAAAATAGACGACGAGGAAAAATATCATGAACGTTAAAACTACTATCGCAACCCTGAGCATTCTATCTGCCCTGTCATTTGGTGCTTTTGCAGCGGATTCTATCAATGCTCAACAAGCGGCTAACCTGCAACCCGCTGGCACCATTAGCGTAAGCGGCGTGGGTGGTTCTCCGATGGACATCCATGAGCAACTGAACGCTAAAGCCGATCAGGAAGGCGCAAAAGCCTACCGCGTGATCGAAGCGAATACTGGCGACAGCTATCACGCCACCGCTGAGCTTTACAAATAAGTTTGCTGAATCAAGACGCAGTGTGAACGGCGACCCGTTTGAGACGCATTTGCCTCTCAGGTTGCCAAACCAAATTTCAGGAGAGTGAATCATGAAAACCAAATTAGCTATCGCAGTTCTGGGTCTGGCTTCTGTTCTGTCTTTCGGTGCCAGTGCCGCCAGTCTGGTTTCTAACGAACAAGCTGAACAGCTGCAATCGTTAAACCAAACCATCAGTGTTAGCGGTGTTGACGGCGACCAGGCGAATGTTCGCCAGGAACTGTCACAAAAAGCCGATGCTCAGGGTGCCAGCCACTATCGCATCATTGAGAGCAACCGTGGTGACACCTACCACGTCACTGCTGAACTGTATAAATAAGTATTAATCGAACGTCAGGCGCCTTCGCGGCGCCAGACAATTGATCGACGACCCGCCACACCCACTTTTGCCGCAGGTTGTTGATTGACACGAGGAGAAAAATTATGAAAATCAAAACAACCATCGCAGCCGCTAGCCTTCTTTCCCTGTTTGCCTTTGGTGCTTCTGCAGCACAACTGGTGACCGATGAGCAGGCGCAAAATCTGCAACCTACCGGCAGCACCGTGACCATCAGTGGTACAGGTGGATCACCTATGGATTACCGTGCCCAGCTTTCACAGAAAGCCGATGAGCAAGGTGCCAGCGCTTACAAAGTGATTGAAGCGAAAACCGGCGACAGCTATCACCTGACCGCTGAGCTGTATAAATAATTCCTCGTCAATTCTGACGAACCCTTTGGCCCCGCTCGCCGGGGCCCTTTTTAGTTGATCACGTCACATTAAAGCGGAGCTGGCCCTCCAGCTCCTCTTCTGCTTCATCGAACAATAGAATCAATGCGCCATATCGGCGTTTCTGCCCTTTTCCCAGATTCACAAACTCAATCTCCAGTGGCAATGGCATATGCTCACCCATGATCGCATCCCAAAGATCGTCAAGATCGCTGACGGCACGATCGACCAGCGCGAAGCGATCGCTGAACTGGCGATAGAAATGGGCTTGATCGACGATTTCGTCGAAATCAAAACGCTCGGTTCTCATTGTGTTGCCCTCTTCTAGGCAAGCCCGCCAAGGTGCAGCGCTTTCACCTCAAGGTACTCCTCCATCCCCAGTACGGACCCTTCACGACCTAATCCAGACGCTTTCACGCCGCCAAAGGGAGCCAGTTCGGTGGACACGGCACATTCGTTAATCCCAATCATCCCGGCTTCCAACGCCGCCGACACGCGAAATACCCGCTGCAGGTTTTGCGTATAGAAATAGGCTGCCAGTCCATAATCGGTATGATTGGCGCGTTGAATCACATCGGCTTCATCGTCGAAACGGAAACAGGCCGCCACCGGGCCAAACGTCTCTTCCTGTGCCAGCTTCATGCCTTCGTGAGCATCGCCTATCACCGTGGGCTGCCAGAAATTACCGCCCAGAGGATGGCGCTCGCCTCCGGTGAGTAAGGTGCCGCCTTTGCTCAGTGCATCTTTGACATGCTCTTCCACTTTTTCCAGCGCCGACGGTTCAATCAGCGGCCCGACAATGACGCCCTCTTCTGTACCGATGCCGACTTTGAGTTGGCTTACCGCAGCAGCCAGTTGATTGACGAAACGATCGTAGATGGCATTGTGCACATAGAAGCGATTCACGCTGACGCATACCTGGCCCGCATTACGGAATTTATTCGCTATCGCGCCCTGCACAGCGGCATCAATATCCGCATCTTCAAACACGATGTAAGGCGCATTGCCTCCCAGCTCCATGGAAACTTTTTTCATGGTTTCAGCCGCATTGCGCATCAAGGTTTTGCCGACCGCGGTTGATCCGGTGAAGGAGATTTTGCGCACCGCTTTGCTCGCCATTATCGCGTCGCTGATGGCGTGGGTATCACCCGCTACGGCGTTCAACACACCCTCGGGCACTCCCGCTTGTTGTGCCAGCGCCAGTAAGGCAAACGCACACAGCGGCGTGTTATTGGCGGGTTTAATAATGCCGGTGCATCCGGCGGCCAGCGCCGGGCCGAGCTTGCGTGTCAGCATCGCCATGGGGAAGTTCCACGGTGTAATAGCCGCAACCACGCCGATTGGCTCACGCGTGGCCAGAATACGTGAGCCTGGTTTTGCCGGAGGGATGATTTCACCGTTGGCGCGCTTGGCCTGCTCAGCAAACCATTGAATGAAACTGGCGGCGTACTCGACTTCGCCTTCTGCTTCTTTTAAGGGTTTGCCTTGTTCGGCGGTCATCAACTGCCCGAGCCAGCTTTTGTTCTCAATCATCAGCTGATACCAGCGATTCAGAATTTCTGCGCGTTGTTTCGCGGTTTTATCGCGCCAGGCCGGGAAAGCCTGTTCGGCGGCGGCAATCGCCTGTTCGGTTTCACGCTTACCGGCCTTAGCCACTTTTGCCAGCACCTCACCCGTGGCCGGGTTGGTGACGTCAAAGGTGGTACTGCCGCTGTGCCATTGACCCGCCACAAAGTAGCCGGTTTTGAAGAGCGGATGTGATTGCAGAGAAGTGGACATCGTTATGCTCCTGTCAGTGTGTATCCTGTCAGAAAAGTATAGATGCCAAAATCATTGGGTTTTGTGTCAACGTGGGATCAAAAAGGCCGCTGCGGGTGGCAGCGGCCTTATTCAGATTTGGATGAGGGTGTTCTGATACTTCTCCAGCATCAGCGACAGGCGCTTCACCGGTTCGGTCACACTCTCAGGTGCCGCGTAATGCTGAAGTTTTTCCTGATAGACCTCCAGCTCCTTCAATAACCGCTCAAAGTAGTGACGGCGTTTATCATCACTGCTCGCCGAGATCACCCGATCGGCGGTATAACGCAGTTGACGATGGTAGGCCGAAAGTTCCGGATTGATCGGCACTTCGGCATTGCGCAGACGTTGGTGGCCAATAATCAGCGTTAAGGCAATGCGGTATTTATCGATATCACCCGGAAACAGGTTCAGCAGCAGAAACAGCTGTTGATACAATGCAGGGAGGTGGTTTTCCCGGCGACGCGCCTGATTGGTGGTCAACGCCGCTACGGCTGCGTACATAAAGCGGTTGAGCAGCTTACGGCCGGTACGCGCTTTAGACTTATCGCGGATCAACAAAATCACCATCATCGCGACAAAGCAGCCAATCCACTGCCCCAGCGCATTGTCGAGGAAGACGTTGAACTCGAATTTCATCGGGTTATCCAACACCAGCACGTTGATGGTGCCGATCAGCGCCCCTAGTGTACCAATCTGACGACGCTGGACAAAGATACCGCCGACAAACCCCAAAGTACCTATGGCAATACACAGCAGTAAGGCACTTTGCTGCGTCGCCGGCAAAATGTAGACGAAGTACAGCAGACCAAGTGGGATCGCGAAGGTCATGCCGTAGAGAAAATCTTTTGCCAGCATCAACGGGTTTGGCATACGCATCGCCAACGCGGTGATCACCGCCAGCATCACCATGCAACCGCTGCCGGACGTCCAGCCGGTATACAGCCAGAACAGTGAGCCGAGCGCAGTGGCGACAAAAGTACGCACGCCATTGATCATCGCGTGGTGGGTTTCGGCAGAACGTGCCTGAATCACCACCTCACGCTGCAAAATACTCTCTTCCAGCGTGGTGATACGACCATTGCTGCGAATACCGTTGATCAGCAGCAGATATTCCGTGGCAGCACCGACCCAGCTTGCGACCGTCATCGGCACCGTTTTGCTGGTGAGGCCAATCAAGCGGCGCATGACCTTCATACGTTTGTGCACATCGTTAACGTTGCTGACCTCTTTCTCAATCAGCAGACGATACTGAGGCGGGACGTATTCCGGGCGTGAATTCTGAATCAGGAAGGTTTCTGCTGCCTGGGTAATCAACGTCAATGACAGCGTATTCAGCATCTGCAAACGGCGGCTGGTGTTCTTCCAGCGCGAGGATTCCATCAGCAGCTGGCTGCGCATGCCATTAAGTGCCGTGGTGCGACGCACCAGCGCGCTCCAGGCTTTATCGACTTCCTCTTTATCACCGTGCGCGACGCACAGTTGCAGCAGTTTGTAGTGGGCCACCAGCAGCGCATCCACTTCCGCATCGATCACTTTCTTGATCGAACGCGGCGAGAACAGCATATCAGCAAGAATCGCACACAAAATGCCGAGGACGATTTCGCTACAGCGCTCGACAGCAAACTGCGGTGCCAGCGTTAAGGCACCACTGGCATCGGCGGTGATGACGATGATCAGCGCGGTGTATCCGGCCAGGCCCAGCGCGTAGGAGTTTTCGACTTTGATTAAAGACGAAAGCCAGACACACATGCCCGCCCATAAACAGCACAGCAGCAGCATCACCACCGGTGCCCGGATGGTGGCAATCATGATGGTGAGTGCGGCAATGCTGCCGATAAACGTACCAATGATGCGCAAGATGCCGCGATAGCGCAGTGCGCCAGAATAGGGATCGCCCCCTGCAGCAAAGGCGGTACCACCGGCCACAATGCCGGCGGTCATGACCGCCCAACGCGGCGTTTCCAGATTAAAGTGAAAGCCAATCATCAGCGCGGCAACCAGCGCGAACGTCAGCTTCACCGGGAAACGCAAAAACTCAATCATAACAGCCTCGTTTAACCAAACTCGCGCAGGCGGTTAAAGAACTGCGCCATCGGTGAGACTTTGGTTTGACGATCTTTATCCCCGGTGATCACCACGGTCGCTGTAGTCCCTGCTGGGAAACGGTTACCTGGTTGATCATCCAGACGAATACGCACCGGCACACGCTGCGCCAGACGTACCCATTCAAGGTTGGAGTCGATGGTGGCCATGCCTTTGCTGTCAACGCTGCTGCTGCTGTTGGTCACACCGGCGGCGATGCTGTCGACAGTGCCACGTAGTACGGTATTGCTACCCAGCGGGGTAATTTCTGCACGGAAGCCTGGACGTACACCATCCAGCTTGGTCTCTTCCATATAGGCCAGCACGTAGAATGAATGCTGTTGTACCAACGCCACGGCCACAGAACCGCGTGTGATGAACTCACCCTGATAGACGTTAAGGTTAGTGACCCAGCCGTCGGACGGTGCCTTGATCGTGGTGCGATCGAGGTCAATCACCGCCAAATCGCGCGTGGCAATAGACTTAGCCAACTGATGTTCGCTGGTTTGCAAATCGTTGTTCGCCTGATCGATAGCTTCGCGCGACATCGCGCTGGTGCCAAGCTGGTTACGGCGCGCCGCTTCACGACGTTTTTCGTTGACCAGCGCCTGGTAATATTCGACATCGGCCTGGGCCTCATCCAGCGCTTTTTGGTAGCGTGGACGATCGACCACAAACAGGGTGTCGCCTTTTTTAACCAGTTGGTTGTCGTGGACCGGCACATCAGTGATCAGACCCGTCACATCCGGGGAGATCGCCACTACGTCGGCGGAGAATTTGGCGTCACGCGTCCAGGGCGACTCGGTGTAGAACACCCAGGCGCGGAAGATGATCACGATAGCGATGATGACCAGCAGGATCGTAATCGCGTAACGCGCGATTTTTCTTATTAGCGCTTTCACTTAAAAAACCTCAGACGAATAAACGGGATACAAGGTAAAACACACAGCAATACAGCGCTGTGTTAAAAAGTGCCGGATGCCACACCAGATCGTAAATTCCGCTGGGCGTCAGCACGCGTTTCACCAGCCAGAACAGCGCCAGCGAAACCAGTAGTTCGATGAAGATGGGCGGAAAAGACAGCCCGAATACGACAAATACCGGAAGCACACTCATTTCGGATCCTTAGTTCGACCTTGCCGGATCGCACCGATACCTGCCCTCATGCCACGGAGCACGTTGGGTTGATTATCAGGGGATGATTGGGAGACTGATGGCAACATTCAGGCCGCGTTGAGCTAATGATAGCGTATCATCGAGTAAACACAGCCGTGTTAAGGTGCGGTGAACAGACCCAGCGTGCGTATAGTAACGCGCTTGACTATACGTTTTCTACATATTGTGAGCTAAATCACTTTTTAGCCAGAGTAAACAATGGAACGACTTAAAGGCATGTCCATCTTCGCCAAAGTGGTTGAATTAGGTTCATTTACCGCCGCGGCACGTCAGCTCCATCTCAGCGTTTCGTCAATCAGCCAGATTGTCGCCAAACTGGAAGATGAACTGCAGGTCAAATTACTCAATCGCAGCACCCGCAGCATTGGCCTGACCGAAGCGGGCAAGATCTACTATCAGGGCTGCCGCCGCATGCTGGCTGAGGCGTCTCAGGTACATGAACAGCTGTATGCCTTTAATAATACGCCGATTGGCATCCTGCGCATCGGTTGTTCATCCACCATGGCGCAAAATGTCCTGTCCGCCATGACCAGCGAGATGTTACACGAATATCCGGGGTTGAGTGTGAATTTAGTGACGGGTATTCCAGCACCTGACCTCATCGCCAATGGGCTGGATATTGTGGTGCGCGTGGGCGCGCTGCAGGACTCGAACTTGTTTTCACGCCGCCTGGGTGCCATGCCGATGGTGGTATGCGCGGCGAAAAGTTATCTGGCACAAAACGGCACGCCGGACAAACCGGGTGAGATTGATAACTTTTCATGGCTGGAGTACAGCGTGCGTCCGGACAACACCTTTGAGTTGGTGGCACCGGAAGGGCTGGTAACCAAACTCACCCCGCAAGGGCGCTTTGTGACCAATGATTCGCAAACGCTGATTCGCTGGCTGAAAGCCGGCTGCGGCATCGCTTACGTGCCACTGATGTGGGTGATTGATGAAATTAACGCGGGCGAGATCGATATTCTGTTCCCGCAATACCATTCTGAACCCCGTCCGGTGTATGCGCTGTATACCGAAAAGGACAAAATGCCGTTAAAGGTGCAGGTGTGTATTGATTATCTGACCGAGTATTTTAAGCAGGTGGCAAGGCAGTATCAGCAGCATCGAAAGAGCTGACCGTTCTGGTCGCCATGAATGGCGACCCTACAATCTACCGTGTCATATTTCGGAGGATGTGAATTAAAGCGCACCAAGGCCATGATTGATGCGCAAGGTGCCATATTTCGTAGGGTGCGCATTAATACGCACCTGGAACATGATTAATGCGCACCCGGTTTATTACGCCGTACCACCTACGGTGATTTTATCCAGCTTCAGCGTTGGCTGCCCCACGCCCACTGGCACGCTTTGTCCTTCTTTACCGCACACGCCCACGCCTTTATCCAGCGCCAGGTCGTTACCCACCATTGAGATCTGCTGCATCGCTTCAATACCGGAACCGATCAGCGTGGCACCTTTCACCGGTTTGGTCACTTTGCCGTTCTCAATCAGATAGGCTTCTGACGTGGAGAACACAAATTTGCCCGAGGTAATATCCACCTGACCACCGCCAAAGTTCGGGGCGTACAAGCCGTACTCCACGCTCTCGATAATATCCTGCGGCGTGGATTTGCCTGCCAGCATGTAGGTGTTGGTCATACGCGGCATCGGCAGATGAGCATAGGATTCGCGGCGACCGTTTCCGGTTGGCGGCACACCCATCAGGCGCGCATTCAGTTTATCCTGCATGTAGCCTTTCAGAATGCCATTCTCGATCAGCACGTTGTACTGACCTGGCACACCTTCATCATCCACAGCCAGGGAGCCGCGCAGCCCTTCGATGGTGCCATCATCCACCACGGTACACAGCTCAGACGCGACCAGTTGCCCCATCTTGCCGCTGAACACGGAGGTTTCACGGCGGTTGAAATCGCCTTCCAGCCCATGTCCCACCGCTTCGTGCAACAGAACACCTGGCCAGCCTGCACCCAACACCACTGGCAGGGTGCCAGCCGGCGCGGCAACCGCAGACAGGTTAACCAACGCTAAGCGCACCGCTTCACGTGCCCAGGCATCAGCGCGCACATCGCCACTTTCATCGGCGAGGAAGAATTCATAACCCGTACGCGCACCGCCGCCACTTGAACCGCGTTCGCGTTTGCCTTGGTCTTCCACTTGCACGCTGATCGATAAACGCACCAGCGGGCGAATATCCGCCGCCAGCGTGCCATCTGTTGCGGCCACCAGCACTTGCTCATAGACACCGCTCAGGCTGGCATTCACTTCCTGCACACGCGGATCGGTGGCACGGGCCACTTTATCGACACGGTGAAGCAAGGCAATCTTGTCTTCGCGCGTTAAGCTGTCCAGCGGATTGATCGGTGCATACAAAGAACGATTAACCACAGCAGAGAGCGTGTGCGCTTTGCCGTTGCCCTGTTCCCGCACGATGCTGCGCGCGGCTTCTGACGACTGACGTAACGCGTTCAGCGTGATTTGGTCAGCGTAGGCGAATCCGGTTTTTTCACCGCTAACCGCACGTACGCCCACACCCTGATCGATATGATAAGAGCCATCTTTGATGATTTTGTCTTCCAGCACCCAGGACTCATGGAAGCTGGACTGGAAATAGAGATCGGCATAATCCAGACGACGTTCTGAAAGCTGCCCTAACAGGGAATAAAGGTCCTGCTGATTAATGCCGTTAGCAGCTAGTAACTGCTCACTTACCAGATTCAGAGTCATCGTTTCTCACTCATTATGTGCTCAGATAGTCATAGCCTGCGGCAATTCCCCGATGGCGTCAAATTCACTTCTTGTCATCTTCGCGCGGTTTACGCAGCACTTCATTGATTTCCGGTTTATCCAGCGGCCCGCTGATGTGATATCGCAGCAGCGAAATCTTATTCCACAACGGCCCCAATACCTTGCTGGCAGCAAACACCGCCGCACCTATCACCGGGTTGACCACAAACGCGGTCGCCACGCCGACAGAAGCAGAGATTTCAGGTGCGACCACCGCTTCCATATCAATCTGACGTTTCACCAAATCGATTTTGCCCTGCATCGCGATATCCGCTTCCAGGCCATCCACCAGCAGGTTATCCGTGCGCATGACGCCGTTTTCAATCCACGCCGTACCGTTAATCGAGTCGAAGTAGAAACCTTCGCTGAAGGTGTCACTGAAATCAAAACGCAGCTTGCGCAGCAGGGCATCGAAACTGAACAGGCGCAGCAGCTGACCGGCACGCCCGGTGTTCACGTCGGCAATCTGACCTTTACCAAAGTGCGTTTTCAGCGTGCCACTTAACGTCTCTTCCGACGGCTGCCAAGGCGCGGAGCGCCAGTGCAGGTCATAATCCAGTTTGAAAGGGGCATCCCGCAGCGGGGTGTTCATACCAAACCAGTTGGTCGCGTCATTGATGCTCTTGCCACTCAGTGTGCCTTTCAGTGAGGTACGCTGGTCGCCCGGTTTGTTAACCCATTCACCGTTGATCAACAACTTCGAACTGCCGGTATCCACGCTGCCGTTAGTGAGTGCTAACGTATCTCCCTGCGGCTGCAATCTGGCCTGCATATGGCCAAACTTCTGGCCTCGCAGCCAGCATTCGTCGCAGTTCAGTTGCATGGCAGGCCAGTTGCTGAAGTTAACACTGCTGCTGTTGCCAAATGGGGAAGCAGCGCTGCTGTTTTCGCTCGCCCATTCAGGATTGTAGTAAAGATAGCTGAGGTCGATTTGCCACGGGGCGTGCTGTGCCGTCGTCACGCTGCCGCGCGCCTCACGGCTTTCCAGCTGCAACTGCGTGTTGCCGGTAGGGCCTTGCGTCACAGTGGCGTTGACGTCGTGCCACTGCTGTCCGCCCAGTGTTAACGCCGGTGTACGCAGAATCACATCACCGGGCAGAAGCGCACCGCCGACTTCGGTTTCACCCTGCGCATTACGCGAATTACCCGAGCCAGCCAGTAAGCCCATCCAGGCTTCACCATCCATCGCCGGCAGATTCAGCTCCATACCGCGGTTTTCAGGCAGTTTAGGCGTGCTTTTCGCGTCGTTAAGCCAGATGCCCCGATCGACGCGCAACTGCGGTTCCAGAATCCAGCGGCTGTTAAAGCGATGGTGCTCACGCACGCTGCCGCTTAAGGTGAAACCGTGGAGATCGCCTGTCGCGTTAATTGCAATCGGCATCGCTTCACCAGCCTGCTTATCCAGTGGTGCAGGTAAGTGACTACTTACTGTTTTGCCATCGCCTTTCAAATCAACCTTGTAAGTCGCGCCACCTTTGTGTGGCAAGGTGATATCCACATTCCCCTGCCAGGGCAAACTGCCGCTCAGCTGACTGCTGACATTTTGCGGCAGCACTTTTAGTTTGGCGGGCTGCCAGTCTCCCAGCAGTTTGACGTTCACGCCGAAGTCATTCGGGTTTTCCGTGGTGGTAAAGCTGACTCCGGTGGGTTGGCCGAACCAGTTGGCCTGCATCTCTTCACTTTCCAGGTTACCGTTGTTGTAACGGAAGCGCCCGCTGAGATTGTTTAGCGTGGTATTTAACGGTTTGATATGCAGGCTATTGTTATTCAGCACCACGTTGCCACTGGCATGCACCAGCTCGCCATCCAACGGAATGTCGAGGTTAAGCGAACCGCGTACGTTGCCGCCAATTTGTAGCTGCTGCAGCGCTGCACCTAACGTGGGTTTCAGCGGTGTCTGTTCAAAGTAATCGGCGATCTGCTGGCCACCACCGCTCAGGTCACCATCAATGATCAGCTTCTCTTTGAGGTAATCAGGGATCACCGCGCTGACGTTGCGCGCATCAACCTCGCCCAGCCTGGTTTTCTCCGCCTTCATCCATAGCCCATTGTTGAGGAAGTCGAGATTGATATCGAGGTTCTGCAGCGCTGGCCAGCCGGGCTGGAACTGGAAGGTGGAATTCTTTAATGGAACCCAGACCTCAAACATGCCGTCGTTGTGTTTGAACGGGAACAACTGCGGATCGCCCGCAAACAGCAAGGTGGCATTATCCACCTGCCCGCCCTTGATCGACTCGCTGAGGTAATGGGTTAAATCATGCCCCATCAGCGGTTCCGGGAAGTAGCGCCAGGCATCGCCTGCATCGGTGACGCGAATCCCAGCCAGAATATCGAGGCGTGGAGATTTACCGAGGTTCTGCTGATAGCGGAAATCACCGCGCGCCCACAGCGAACGCGCTTGCACATCGAGGTTCTGCCCATCCAGCGTCAGGCCATTAGCATCACGCAACCAGTTCAGCTTGCCGGTGATTTGCTTGATCTGCAGCGGTGCCTGGAACATATCGCCGTACGGCACTTCGGCCTGCCCCATCGCCACATCCAGTTGGCCGTTGTTCAGGCTGCCGCTGGCCGTGCCGCTCAGGTTACTGATGCCAGGCAAGAGTTCCCAATGCTGCCACGCCAAATCGCGCCATTTAGCCTGCAAGCGAGTGTTTTCGGGTTGATTGAGCGGGATATCCAGCGCCAGCGCATCAAGGTAGCCGCGCGGTTGCAACGCCCGCCAGTTGTCGAGCAACGCTGGTGATAAGGGTTTGAACAGCGGCACCAGCGGGGCTAAACGTTCCAGATCAAGCTGGGTGGCACGCACGCGCACTTCAGGGGAGCTATTGGCCCCAAGCATTTGTTGATCTTCTGGCTTCCACAGAATCGCGAAGTGGCCAGGCGCCCAGGCAATCCCATCGGTGCTGAGACGGGTTTGCGGGACGGACAGGCTCCAGCCATTTTGGAAACGCGACAGATGGGCGGTTAAACCATCCACTTGCAGTTGATGATCGCCCTGCTCACCACGCCAGCGTGCGCCGCCTTTGCTCAGCAGTAAATCACCGGCATACACGTCGCCGTCACGCAGATTCACCCAGGCTGCCAGGCTGAAACGCGCGCTCTCCAGGCTGGTGTTGTCACGTAACCAAGGACCGATCCACGGACGGACATCCACATCATCCGCTTGCATCCAGATACGGCCATCGTTAAGCAAGCCATCTGTGTCATTCAGATCGAGTCGCACCTGCACTACACCATGTTGGCCGGTAAAGCTGGAGAGACTCACTTCGCCTTCCGCACGGTGGCGCGTACTTTCGTTGAGCCAGGTCAGGCGCGGGATAGCCAGTTCAGCATGTTGGCCTGAGGGCGTGAGAAAACGGATGCTGCTGTCGCGCAGATCAAAGTGGTCAAACTGGCGCAGAAAGAGATCATTGATTTGCGTCGGTTTGAAACTGTTGCGTTGTTGATCATTGGTGAGCAATGGACGATTGAGATCCGCCCGTAATTGCCAGAAGGTGAGATCGCGGAACTGCCAGCGCCAGTGCAGCAGAGATTGCCAGATGTTTAACGCCAGGTTCACGCGGCCAATGGTGAGTTTGCCATCATCCGGCATCATCACGTTGAGATTGCGCACCTGCAAGGTGGGACCAAAGTTCTCCCATTTACCCTGTAGTTCGCTGGCGTCCACCGTCACGCCGCTGACGCGTGAAATCGTCTGCAGTATGTCGCTGCGATAGCTGTTGAGATGCGGCATCACGAGGCGCAACCCGCTGACCAGCAGCGCCACAATAACGATGATTGCGGCGAGCAGCAGTAACAATATCCTCGGCAACCGCCTCACACACCTCTCCTTGCTTTCCGTTGAATAACGGCGTTTAACCTCACGACTTACATCATCACGACGTCAAACTGCTCCTGTGTATAGAGCGGCTCAACATGGACTTTAACCTGCTTGCCGACAAAGATTTCCACTTCAGCCAGCGCATGGGACTCTTCACTTTTCAGCGCTTCGCCCACCGCCGGGGAAACGTACACCAGGAAGCGGTCGGAGTCGTAGGCGTGATGCACGCGTACAATTTCACGCATGATCTCATAACACACGGTCTCAACCGTTTTCAGCGTGCCACGCCCTTTGCACACCGGGCAATCCGCACAGAGTACATGCTCAATACTTTCACGCGTGCGCTTACGCGTCATTTCCACCAAGCCCAGCGCTGAAAAGCCGTTAATACCGGTTTTCACCCGATCTTTGCTCAACGCACTTTCCAGCGAATGCAGCACGCGACGGCGGTGATCATCATTACTCATATCAATGAAATCAATGATGATGATGCCGCCCAGGTTGCGCAGTCGCAGCTGGCGGGCAATCGCCTGTGTGGCTTCAATGTTGGTGTTGAAGATGGTTTCGTCAAGATTACGGTGCCCCACAAAAGCACCGGTGTTGATATCCACCGTGGTCATGGCTTCGGTTTGATCGATGATCAAATAGCCACCCGACTTCAACTCCACCTTACGCTCTAACGAGCGCTGAATTTCATTCTCGACATCAAACAGATCAAAGATCGGTTGTTTGCCGCTGTACAGCTCCAGCTTGCTGGCCATTTCCGGGATGTATTCGCCGGTAAACTCCACCAGCAGATCGCAAGTCAGACGGGAATCAACACGGATGCGATCAAGCGCTGCGCCAGCAAAATCACGCAGCACTCGCTGCGCTAAGGCTAACTCACCGTACAGCAAGCAGCGCGTCTGGTTGCGCTTCTTGCGCTCGCTGACTTTGGTCCACAGCCGTTTGAGGAATGCGGCATCCTGTGCCAGATCTTCCTCGCAAATGCCTTCCGCTGCAGTGCGAATAATAAAGCCGCCCAAATCGTCGCAGTAAGCCGACACCACCGCTTTCAGGCGATCGCGCTCTGCTTCACTTTCAATACGTTGAGAAACGCCGACGTGTGAGGCTCCCGGCATAAACACCAGGTAGCGTGAGGGCAGCGTAATATCGGTGGTGAGGCGCGCGCCTTTGGTGCCGAGCGGATCTTTCACCACTTGCACCACTAAATCCTGGCCGGGGCGCACCAGTTCGCTGATGTCACGCACCACGAAGTTTTTCTTTTCATCACCCGCTACGCACTCGGTATGCGGCATGATATCGGAAGCATGCAGGAAGGCGGCTTTATCCATGCCGATATCGACAAAGGCAGCCTGCATGCCCGGTAGGACGCGGCTGATGCGTCCTTTATAGATGTTACCCACAATACCGCGCCGTGCTTCGCGCTCGATGTGGATCTCTTGCAAAATGCCGCCATCAATATAGGCGACACGGGTTTCAGAAGGTGTAACGTTTACCAGCAGTTCAGCCGTCATCTTGTCCCCTTAACGCACGCAGCGACTGAAAGTGGCTCAGCAGCTCATTGGTCTCAACCAGCGGTAATCCCACTACGGCGTGATAGCTTCCATTAATCTTGCGGACAAAATTGCCGCCCAGACCCTGTATTCCGTACGCGCCGGCTTTATCCATCGGCTCGCCGCTGGCGATATAGTGCGAAATTTCCGCTGCGGTGATATTGCGAAATGTCACGTCAGTGGTCACAAGGCAATCCAGTTCACGCTGCGCATCCGCTAATACTACGGCGGTCATCACCTGATGCGTTTGCCCAGAGAGTTTACTCAGCATTTCAGCCGCGTGCTCAGCATCGCGCGGTTTTTCCAGCACTTCGCTATTGAGCACAACGATAGTATCTGCACCTAACACCGGCAAATCCTGCGGTGCCACCGCCACCCCTGCACGCGCTTTATCAGAAGCCAGACGTCGCACATAGGCTTCAGCGGCTTCATCGGGCTTGCGCTGCTCTTCAACCTGCGTGATTAGGCGCTCAAACTGCAGGCCAAGTTGCGTGAGCAGTTCACGGCGACGCGGTGAACCGGAGGCGAGATACAGGGTTATCATAGTCTTCCTTACTGAACAGCGAACTGACGGCGAATCTTTCTCATTAATAAGAATAGCCAAGGCCACAGAATGCCGTCGACCACACTGCTCCAGAAGATTTCCGGGCGGAATGAGACGTTGATCACCAAAAATTCAGCCCAGAAAACAATCACATCCACCGCAAGCGACAGCACCATAACCATTAATGCTTGCTGCCACAACGCCAGATTACGGAATAGCTGAAATTTGAAGGCCACCAAATACGCGATGATGCTGAATGCCAGCGCACGCACACCCAGCGTAGAACCGGCCACCAGATCCATCACGGCACCTAAAAAGAAGCCAGTTCCTACATTCACCCGGTGCGGTAAGGCCAGAACCCAGTAAATCAGGATCAACAAAAGCCATGAAGGCCGGAACATGTAAATTTGTTCCGGCCAAGGCATGATTTGCAGAATGAGGGCAATCAGGAAGGACAGCCAGATAACCCATCGGCCCTGGCTGCGATATCGACTCAAGGCTGGCCTCCGCGTGTGTTCGCAGGAATCCCTTGCGAACGGCTGCCATTAGCGGGTGCCGGCGGCCCCATTTGTTGCGTCGGTTGCATCATGTCCGGTGCCGGAGGGCCCATTTCACCGGCTGGCGGCAGAACCTGTGGCATCATCTGCATCAGACGTTCATTAGCCACACGATGCACTTCGTCCGGTGCCATTGGCATGTCACCGTTCTTATCCGAGCCCCATAACAGCAGCAGGTAACGCAGACGTTGCAGGCCAGCTGTTGGGTGTGCCTGAATCACGGTGTAAGCGCGTTGGGTATCCACTTTCACGGACGAGACCACGCCAACCGGATAACCTTCCGGGAAACGACCACCGAGACCGGATGTCACCAGCACATCGCCCACACGAATATCCGTGTTACCCGGCAGATGCTCCAGCTGCAGATCTTCGCTACAACCGTTACCGGCCGCAATGACGCGAATATCGTTACGTAATACCTGAATCGGCAATGCGTGCGAGGCATCGCAAATCAGCAGAACGCGGCTGGTTACCTGGCCAACAGCCACCACCTGACCGACCACACCTTTATCGCTGATCACCGGCTGGCCTTCGTAAACACCGTTTACGCTGCCTTTATCGATGACCACCTGATCGGTGTAAGGATCGGTACCCGTGGAGATCACCTGGGTCACCATTTTATGCTCATCCTGACGCAGCGGCGAGCCGAGCAGTTCACGCAGACGTGCGTTTTCCTGCTTGTATTGCCCCAGCATCAGCAGGTCACTGTTTTTCAGGAAGAGCTCGCGGCGCAACGCTTTATTTTCCAGTTCGAGCTGCTGGCGTGAGGCCAGCGTTTCCGATACGCCGTCCAGAAGCTGTCGCGGGCCATTGGCCAGAAAATAAAATGGACTCACCGACGTGTCCAGGTAGTTGCGGATCTGGGAAAAGGAGCTCACGCGACTGTCGGCAATAATAATCGCGATAGCCACAATGACTGCCAGAAAGAGGCGCAACTGCAGGGATGGCCCCCTGCTAAAAATCGGCTTCATAAAATCTGCGTGTTCCTCGACATCAGGGAAGAAGCGTTAGTCACATGACCAACGCCTCCAGGGCTGGACGCATCACGCCGTCGTGCGCAGCGTCGATTAGCGCGACTCCCTGCGCAATTTGACCACGGTCTCAGCCGATGAGGAATTACTCCTCGCTGAACAAATCGCCGCCATGCATGTCGATCATTTCCAACGCTTTACCACCGCCACGCGCGACGCAGGTCAACGGATCTTCTGCTACGACAACCGGAATACCGGTCTCTTCCATCAGCAGGCGATCGAGGTTACGCAGCAACGCGCCACCACCGGTCAGCACCATACCGCGCTCGGAGATGTCGGAAGCCAGTTCCGGCGGACACTGCTCCAGCGCTACCATCACTGCACTGACAATACCGGTCAACGGTTCTTGCAGCGCTTCAAGGATCTCATTGGAGTTCAGTGTAAAGCCACGTGGCACACCTTCTGCCAGGTTACGGCCACGCACTTCAATTTCGTGTACTTCATCACCCGGATAAGCAGAACCAATCCCGTGTTTAATACGTTCCGCAGTGGCTTCACCGATCAGTGAACCGTAATTGCGGCGTACGTAATTAATGATAGCTTCATCGAAGCGGTCACCACCAATACGTACAGATGAAGAGTAGACCACGCCGTTCAATGAAATCACGGCGACTTCAGTGGTACCACCACCGATATCCACCACCATTGAACCCGTTGCTTCTGATACCGGCAAACCGGCACCAATTGCCGCAGCCATTGGCTCTTCAATCAGGAAGACTTCACGTGCGCCTGCACCCTGTGCAGATTCACGAATCGCACGGCGCTCAACTTGAGTGGCGCCTACTGGCACACAGACCAGCACGCGTGGGCTTGGACGCATGAAGCTGTTGCTGTGCACTTGTTTAATAAAGTGCTGCAGCATTTTCTCGGTCACGAAGAAGTCGGCAATCACACCGTCTTTCATTGGACGGATAGCCGCGATGTTGCCAGGCGTACGGCCAAGCATCTGCTTCGCGTCATGGCCTACTGCCGCTACGCTCTTTGGAGAGCCAGCACGGTCCTGACGGATAGCAACTACGGAAGGCTCGTTCAGCACGATGCCCTGTCCTTTTACGTAAATCAGGGTATTCGCGGTACCCAGGTCAATGGACAAGTCATTGGAAAACATGCCACGAAATTTTTTAAACATACTAAGGGATAATCCTGCAAGCTGGGGGCGGAAAATAAAATCCGCCTACTTTACCAACCACGCGAAGCCGCCACAAGGCGCAAAAACGTTCTGCTCCGGTGAAAAAACACGCTGAATAATTTTTTGGGCCGATTCGCTTATCCCTGGCCACCGTTAAATAGCGCTAAGTCGCCCTATCAAACGCCAATTTCCCCACCTGTTGTGGGCAAATCTCGACATAAAATCTAACATTTCCAGCCAGCAGAATTCAGCCGACTGAAATGAATAAGGCAGAAAAAACGCTGTTAGTGCGTCATCACGCGCCGAAGCACTAAATTCGATAACGTTGTGAGTGTTTTTTCACATTACTGTTTACCGGTAAGGAAGGTGCAAAGAAGTCACCCTGCCCACCTGAAACCCCTAATCCTGCCAGCGTTTGCCACTCGGCACGGGTACGTACCCCGGCAGCGAACACTTGCGTCTGCGTCGACTTACAGACTTCGAGTAAGCTTTGCACAAACAGCTGATTCTCAGTACGGCGTTCGATATTGCGTACTAAACCAGGATCAAGCTTGATCACTTCAATGGGGAATTGCTTGATGTACGCACTACTCACCACCGTTAAGCCCGCCTGATCCACCGCAACGCGACAGCCAAATGCCGTCAGCATACGGAAAACAGGCACTAAACGATTGATGTGTTGACAAACATCCGCCTCAGCAAGTTCAAATAAAAAACGATTTCTTTGCGATTTCGTACACTGCAACAGTAAATTTTGCAGCCAACGCTGGAACGGGCGCTGCAATAATGAATCAATATTCACGGGTAACGCCAGCGTTTCATCTGGCCAGACTTCAGAAAGTGCGGCAATACGCGTCACGAGTTGGCGATCCCAGCTATCGGTGAGACCGAGTTGCAACACCAGCGGCATAAATTCGGCCGAAACCACTTCTTTATCGCCATCAAATACGCGAGCCAGCATCTCACGGTGATGAACTTTGCCGTCTAATAACACCGCGGGTTTCTGGTAAAGGCGTGGCCCGCCACGGTTGAGGGTATTTTCCAGTAGGGTCCGCCAGCGCACGCTGCCACGCCCCATGTCTAAGGTATTGCCCTCACCCACTGACCAGCTGTTTCCTCCCTGCAGTGCTGCACGGCGCGTGGCCATCTCCACATTTTCCATCACCTGAGGCACGCTCTGGCCGCTACGCCAGGCGCTGATACCGATGTGAATGAGATCATCACGGTCCACCATGCGCATCGGCGGCAGCGAATCGACCGCGTTGATTAACTGATCGGCGATGCTGTTGGCCTCTTTCAGAGTGCGATGCGGCAACAACACGGCGAAATCACTGCGGAAATAGCGCGCCAGCAATGCGCCTGGATAGCGCAAGACAAATGTCGACAGCATGTTGATCAGATCAAACAGATACTCATCCACCAGCGTGGGGCCTAGTGTTTCGTGCAATACATCGAGATCCGGCAGGCGTACCATCATCACCACACCGTGGGTGCCAACGTCTTCCTGATCTTCCAAAAGGGTAGCCAGTTGGTTATCAAAGAACAGTCGGTTGTTGAGGCCAGTACGTGAATCCTGCGCGGCAAAGGTGCGAATCAAAGTATCAATACGCAGACGCTGCTCGCCAGCTTCCTGCAGATCGTTGAGTAAGGTGTCGATGGCACGGCTGGCTTTGGGCGGCCACTCGCTATAATGCTCAACATGAGGAGCCCGCTCACCTGCCAAAATACGATCAGAACGATCTTCCAGGCGTTCCATGTTCTGCCAGCGACGGTTGATCCAGCGATGCGTCATGATCAGCAGCGCTGACATAATGGCGACCACAGAAAACAATGCAATCAGCGTGTAGGCTCCCGTAAAGGATCGAAACCAGGTTTTTGCAGGATCGAGTACCACCACGCGCAGCTCAAGGCCAGGAGAGTGCAATAAAGGAATATCAAACTGGATGAAGCGATTGGGCTCATCTTCCAGCATCGGATTTTCATGTCGATTAAGCTGAAAGACCACGGTGTTACCGTTATGCATCTCGATTTGCTCGGCATTGATAACCGGCATCAAGCGCGTTAGCCACTGTGTGAGTTCTTGCGGTGATTGCGCCGCGAGTGCTTTGTCGACTTCGGTTGCCAACGTATTCACCCGCGTTTCCACACGTTGTTGTGACAGCCAGATAAAACTAAAAGCGCAGCCGACCAGCATCAGTAACATCGCCAGTAAGCTTAATAATGTAATAAACGCAGAAAACTTTGTTGTTAATCGCATCCCTGTGCCTGTATCACTGCGGTTATGAACGGTCGCTATCCGTTAGCGCCAGCCTGCTCACCTGCTCATTGGCGCAAACCTGAGCAAAATATCACAAATCATTGCCTGAATCAGCGGCAGCTATACCCAAAATAATTCGCGTCCCCTCATGGGGCCTACCCTTGGTTCAGGAAGGCGGCAAGTGCATGAATCCTCAGGAGCTTACTGAAGTCAGTGACTGAGGTGAATGTTCGTAGCCAACGCATCTGCAACTCGCAGTATGAAGGGTATACCCAAAATAATTCGAGTTTTAGGAAGGCGGCAAGTGCATGAATCCTCAGGAGCTTACTGAAGTCAGTGACTGAGGTGAATGCACGTAGCCAACGCACCTGCAACTCGAAGTATGAAGGGTATACGCATCAAAATCATGCGGTGCGCTATGCTAATTTACCCTGCGGCGCGAGTATAGCGCCAAAGTGTGATGGCCTGCGTTTTCTGCGGCCTTTTTCGTCCTATTCTCAACAGAATCCTCCCGCCAGGAAATTTCATATTTTTCTGGGTAAATTGGCGTGATAGCTGGCCTTTACGCATGCTAAGTGCAAGTTACTTTTTCGCTGGAGAAAGCCATGAAGCTGAAGCAATCACTGACCGAAGCCGACATCACACCAGAAAGCATCTTTAATATGCGTCGCCGTCAGGTTTTGAAAGCACTGGGACTGGGCGCTGCAGCAGCCAGTTTACCCGGGGTGGCACAGGCTGATGTGCTGAGTTGGTTCAAGGGGAACGATCGCCCGCCTGCGCCTGCGGGCCGCGATCTGCAATTCACCAAGCCAGCCGAGTGGCAGGCGAATTTGCCGCTGACGCCGTTTGATAAGGTCTCCGGTTACAATAATTTTTATGAATTTGGCCTGGATAAAGCCGATCCCGCAGCCAACGCAGGAACGTTGAAAACCGAGCCGTGGCAGTTGCGCATTGAAGGTGAAGTCGCAAAACCGGTGACGCTGGATATGGACGACATCTTTAAACGGTTTGCCATGGAGCAGCGCATTTATCGTATGCGATGCGTGGAAGCCTGGTCGATGGTGATCCCTTGGGTCGGTTTTGAGCTTAATAAACTGCTCAAACTGGCGGAACCTACCAGCAATGCGCGTTTTGTCGCTTTCCAGACGCTCTATGCACCGGATCAAATGCCTGGCCAAAAAGACCGCTTTATCGGCGGCGGGCTGGATTACCCCTATGTAGAAGGGTTGCGCCTGGATGAAGCGATGCATCCCCTCACGCTGCTCAGTACCGGTGTTTATGGCAAAGCGCTGCCACCGCAGAATGGCGCGCCGATTCGTCTGACGGTGCCATGGAAATACGGTTTCAAAGGCATTAAATCTATCGTCAAGATCACCCTGACGCGCGATCAGCCCCCTACGACCTGGAGTCAAATCGCCGCCAATGAATACGGCTTTTATGCCAATGTGAACCCGCACGTCGATCATCCACGCTGGTCGCAGGCCACTGAACGCTTTATTGGTTCCGGCGGTATTCTTAACGTGGAACGTCAGCCTACACTTTTGTTTAACGGCTACGCTAAAGAGGTGGCATCGCTCTATCGTGGGCTCGATTTACGGGAGAACTACTGAGTGCGACTGACGTTACGGCAAATCACCCTACTGAAAGTGGTGCTGCACCTGGCGGCCTTTCTGCCGTTTATTTATCTGTTTATGGCCGCTAGCCAGGGTTGGCTGAGTGCCGATCCGGCAAAAGATATTCAGCATTTTACCGGCAGAATGGCGCTCAAGTTACTGCTCGCCACGCTACTTGTCAGCCCTTTGACGCGCTACCTGAAGCAACCGCTGCTCATTCGTACCCGACGCCTGTTGGGCGTATGGTGTTTTGTTTGGGCCTGTTTGCATTTAACCAGCTATTACCTACTGGAACTGGGGTACAACCATCTGCAGTTGCTGGGCAAAGAAATCGTTTCTCGCCCATATCTGTTACTGGGTATGATCTGTTGGTTGATGCTGTTTGCCCTGGCAATCACCTCATTTCAACGTGCGCAGCGCAAACTCGGTCGCCGCTGGCAAACCCTGCACAATGGCATCTATCTTGTCGCGATCCTCGCACCTATCCACTATCTTTGGTCAGTAAAGGTCTTCTCACCACAGCCTTGGATTTACGCACTGCTGGCTTTGGTGTTGTTAGGCTGGCGTTACAATAAGTTGCGTAATCTTCTTCGCCGATAATCCCCGCAAGGTTGTTTTCCTGTCACGAGATCTGTTAAAAGGTGTGGCCTCTGGGCCGCATCCGATCAACTTCGCAGATAAGACCAGTATTTTGCTGCGAATTGCGACGAAACGGATATAATGCCCGGCTTTATTGCAAGCGAAGTCGTCTTTTTCACTCTCAGGAGTGACAAACGGCAGATGTCGCGGTATTTTACGCGATGCCTCACTGATTGCAGGAGATAGCAGCAAGATGGCGCACAAATTTCACATACTGCTTTTGAACGGTCCCAATTTGAATTTGCTGGGAACGCGCGAGCCTGAGAAGTATGGTCATACCACGCTGGCACAAATCGTCGGCGATCTGACACAACAGGCTGACCAGCACCATGTGAAATTGAGTCATTTGCAATCGAACGCTGAGTTTCAGTTGATCGATCGTATTCACGAGGCCCGTGGCAATGTGGATTACATCATCATCAACCCGGCGGCGTTCACGCACACCAGCGTTGCACTGCGTGATGCGCTGTTGGCGGTAAGCATTCCTTTTATTGAGGTGCATCTCTCAAACGTGCATGCACGCGAACCGTTCCGGCATCACTCCTATCTTTCCGATGTATCTGCCGGCGTCATCTGTGGACTTGGCGCTGATGGATACTCGTGGGCTTTACAAACGGCAGTAAAACGCCTGTCACATTCCAATTAAACAGAGTACGGAACCACACTCATGGATATTCGTAAAATTAAGAAACTGATCGAACTGGTTGAAGAGTCTGGCATCTCCGAGCTGGAAATCTCCGAGGGCGAAGAGTCCGTTCGTATCAGC